>JAYTLA010000101.1:0-52957 GCA_043729825.1 Ferruginibacter sp. | reverse complement strand
TCTTAGCTGGTCTATGACTGACGAAGATCTAAGCACACTCTTCACTGAGTATGGTACTGTAAGCAGTGCAAAAATTCTTAAAGACAAAATGAATGGCCGAAGCAAAGGTTTCGGTTTCGTAGAAATGGAAGACGACGAGGCTGCTAAAGCTGCAATCGCTGCATTGAACGAAGTTGAAATTCAAGGTCGTAAGTTAATCGTAAACGAATCTCAGCCACGTGCTGAAGGCGACGATTACAAAAAACGCAGCGGTGGCGGTGGTTACGGCGGTGGTGGTAACAGAGGCGGTGGCGGATACGGCGGCGGCGGTGGTCGTTCTGGCGGCGGTGGATATGGCGGCGGCGGTGGTCGTAGCGGTGGAAGTGGTGGATACGGTGGTGGCGGCGGTCGCAGTGGCGGCGGCGGCGGTTACAGCAAAGATTATTAATATCTAAGTTATATAAAACACGCTTTAAATTTTCCCCTCAGCAATGAGGGGATTTTTTATTTAACATGACAATATTGCTACTTATTTTTATTAAAATAAGTTTGGTACATTTTTGGTAATAGGCTTAATAGAAAAAATAAAATACTTTTCAATGAAATCGTTTTCAAAAATTACATTAGGGGCAGCAGCAATAGCATTTACAGGAATAATGATTGCAAGCAAGAAAAAAGCAAATACGCAAAAGCAAATAACTGCTATTGCAAATGAGGGTTACGAAACTGCAGTTGATATTTTGAGCCCAAAAAACAACAATTCTATAAAAAAAATACATCTTGGACCTGTATTGCCTCATCATAATTTTTAAGAAGATTTTCCTTAAAACTTAACTAAGATATTCGTATAACAAAGAACCCGTCCTTTTTGAGAACGGGTTCTTTGGTAAAAGGCTTTTATCTAATATTATCTTATTACTTCAATTGTCTTGTTTACAACTTCAGTATCAGTCACAATTCTCACCACATAAGTTTCTTTGGCAAGCTTACTCACATCTAAGGTTTCAGTTTGCGCAGCACTTACTATTTTTTGTTGGCTGATAAGCTTACCATCCATTGATATAATGCTTACTGTTGCAGCTTTGCCTATCATAGAGCCTGTGAGTGTAATATTCACTACTCCAGTAGATGCAGGATTTGGATAAATAATTATTTCTCCACCTTTGCCAAAGTTTACTCTACGTATTTCGCTGTAATTTATTGTCCCATCATTTTCTATGGTTTTTATTCTATAGAAATTGATACCAGTTATTGGCGATGTATGCACTGCATCGTAAGTTGCACCTTGGTTACCATTACTTGTTACCGTAGCTATTTTATCAAAATTTCTTCCATTATTGCTAAACTCTACTTCGTAGGCAGCCACATTTATTTGTACAGATACTATCCACTGTAAGTTTACTTGCGTGCCTTTTGGTATGGCCGTAAAACTTGTTATCTTAATTGGTACAACACCAGTAAATAGAAGGTTAATATTTCCTTGAGTAGTTGATGGTATTCCTGCATTATCAATAGTAACATAACTGAGTACTACAGTAACAAAACCATTTATTGGATCTACACTTATTATTTGAGTAGGTTGACCTGTTGCGTTGGTTGGTACTGCTACACCTGCTACTGGGAAAGTAGCAGAAGTATACGTAATACCATTTATAGTTATAGTTGTTGCATTTAAAGGGAACGTTGTAATATTTATGGATGTTATTATACCACCGCTGGCGTCTGTACCGCCAAATGTAGTGGAAGGTACAATTACATTTAATGTACCACCTGGATTTGTTTGACCTGGTACGTTGCTAGAATTTACTGTTGGTGGCTGCTCAATTCCAAAATTGGTAATTACATTGGTATTGGCCACTGTAATTGAAGTTACTCCGTTTGCTGTTCCATCGCCTGCGGCTGTTGTGCCTTCGGCTGTATTTACCCATGTGCTAGGTAATGCTGCTACTGTAGAGCCTGTAGCTGTTTGGTGTAAAACAACAGTGTAATTACCTCCATTTACATTTGTAAAATTATATGTACCATCTGACGCTACTGGTAATGTTGCAATAATATTATTAGTAGCATCTACCAGACTTACATACAATGCACTTGATATATTTGTGCCTATACCATTTATTGTTGCATCGGTTGTTCCGTTTACATCATTAAATACATTACCACTTACGTTGACAGTTGTAAATGGAATATTTGCTATTCCAAAAGTAGTAGATGGTACGCCTGCATTGTCTATTGTTACATAAGATATTCCTACCGTTACTGCACCATCAATAGGATCTACACTTATCGTTTGTGTTGGTTGCCCTGTGGCGTTCGTTGGTACGGTTACGCCTGCTACAGGGAAGGTAGCAGCAGTGTATGTTGTTCCATTTATTGTTATTGTTGTTGCATTGCTTGGGAACGTTGTAATTTTTATATCTGTTATTATTCCTCCACTTGCATCGGTACCTCCAAATGTTGAAGCTGGTACGGTTACACTCGTTGTGCCGCCAGGATTTGTTTGTGACACAAGAGTTATTGTATTGGCAGTTGGTGGTTGTTCTATTCCAAAATTAAGATTTGATATCAAAGCGGGGTTTTGTGTGCCCAAATTAAATGTTGTATCTAATGGCGAAGTGTTTGTCCAACCAAGAGGCAATGTAGCTGCTGGTGCAGTACCTCCTACTATTGCAATTGTTGTTGAAATAATAACTTTTACATTTGAGTTAGGTGTTAAACCACTAAAAGCCCAAATACCAGATGCAGTAACAGCATCAATATCTAAAACCGTATTTGTAACTGGGTCTATCAAATAAGCATACAATGTATTACCAGCATTTGTTCCTGTTTCTGTTCCTGTTGGAATATTTGTATGTGTTCCATTGGCACTTCCATCTATATCATTAAATATAGTACCTGTTATTCCTATTGGTTCTAAAAATTCAACTGTTGATGTAGCAGGTGTTGGATCTTCTATACCTGCATTATCAATTACCGTATAACTAATGCCCACAATCACATTTCCATTTATTGGATCTACCGATATTGGTACAAGTGGATTTCCTGCTGCATTGGTAGCAACCGTTACTCCGCCTACAGGAAATGTAGCACTTGTATATGTTGTACCATCAATCGTTATGCTTGTAACATTTGTTGGAAAAACAGTAATCCTAATATTTGAAATTATACCACCACTTGGATCTGTACCACTGAAAAATGTAGACGGTAAAGTATAATTATTCGTACCGCCAGGGTTTAATACCGCAGGTATCGAATTTGAATTTGCATTTGGTAATTCTTCTATACCAAAGTTTACATTCGTTATATCGCCTGTTGTTACACTCAAAGCAGTTACTCCATTTGTTGTTCCATCACCTGCTGCAGTTGTGCCTTCGGCTGTATTTACCCAGCCTGTTGGTAACGATGGTACTGTAGAACCTGAAGCGGTTTGATGCAAAACTATGGTGTAATTGCCTACACTTATACCTGCAATACTGTAAGCCCCAGTTGATGACACAGCTATTGTTGATACAATATTGTTACTTGCGTCAACCAAACTTACATACAACGCATTTGAAATGTTTGTTCCTACTCCATTTATTATTGCATCGGTTGTTCCATTTACATCATTAAACACATTACCACTTATTATGGCTGTTGTGAATGGCACATTTGCAGTACCAGCCGTTGTAGATGGTATGCCTGCATTGTCAACTGTTACATAAGCTATTTCTACTGTTACTGCTCCGTCTATAGGATCTATACTTATTGCTTGTGTTGGTTGCCCAGTTGCATTGGTTGGTACAGTTACGCCTGCTACAGGAAAAGTTGCAGCAGTATATGTTGTACCATTTATTGTAATTGTGGTTGCATTGGTTGGGAATGGAGTTATAATTATTGAACTAATTATTCCGCCACTTGCATCTGTACCACCAAAAGTTGCTGCAGGTACCGTTACACTTATTGTACCACCTGGGTTTGTTTGGCTAGCTGCAGTAGCTATGTTTGCAACTGGTGGCTGTTCTATTCCAAAGTTTACATTGGTTACATTTCCTGTTGTTACACTTACTGCTGTTATCCCATTGGTTGTTCCATCGCCTGCGGCTATTATACCTTCGGCTATATTTACCCATGTGCTAGGTAATGATGCTATCGTAGAACCCGCTGCTGTTTGGTGTAATACCACTGTATAATTACCGCCATTTAAATTAGGGAAACTATACGTTCCATCTGCAGCTACAGCTACAGTTGCATTGATTGTATTTGTGGCATCAACCAAACTTACATACAATGTGTTTGTGATGTTTGTACCTGTTCCATTTATTATTGCATCAGTTGTTCCGTTTACATCATTTAATACATTACCACTTATTGTGGCTGTTGTAAATGGTATGTTTGCAACACCTGCGGATGTAGATTGTACACCAGCATTATCTACCGTTACATACGATATATCTACTGTTACTGCACCATCAATAGGGTCTATTGCTATTGGCACAGTTGGCTGCCCTGCTGCATTTGTTGGTATGCCAATTGGATATGCTGCTTGTATTGCTGCTAATGTTGTATATACTACGCCATCTATTGTTATACTTGTTGCATTTGTTGGAAATGCTGTTATAATTATTGAACTAATTATTCCACCGCTTGCATCTGTACCGCCAAAAGTTGCTGCTGGTAGCGTTACACTTGTTGTACCGCCAGGATTTGTTTGCGCTGTTGCTGTTGCAGTATTAGCAGTTGGTGGTTGTTCTATTCCAAAATTTACATTGGTTACATTTCCTGTTGTTACACTTACTGCTGTTGTACCATTGGTTGTTCCATCACCTGCGACTGTTGTTCCTTCGGCTGTATTTACCCATGTACTAGGTAATGACGCTACTGTAGAACCTGCGGCTGTTTGATGTAATACTACTGTGTAATTACCTCCGTTTACATTAGGGAAACTATAAGAACCATTTGCTGCTACAGGTACTGTTGCAATGATGGCATTTGTTCCATCTACCAAACTTACATACAATGTGTTTGTGATGTTTGTACCTACTCCATTTATTATTGCATCCGTTGCTCCGTTTACATCATTTAATACATTACCACTTATTGCGGCTGTTGTAAATGGTATGTTTGCCACACCTGCTATTGGTGATTGTATGCCTGCATTATCAACTGTTACATAAGATATGGCTACAGTTACTGCACCATCTATAGGGTCTATTGCAATTGGTACATTTGGTTGCCCTGCGGCATTGGTTGGTATGCCTGTTGGATATGCTGCTTGTATGGCTGCTAATGTTGTATATACTACTCCGTTTATTGTTATACTTGTTGCATTACTTGGGAATGCTGTTATAATTATTGAACTGATTATTCCACCGCTTGCATCAGTGCCGCCAAACGTTGTGGCTGGTATTGTTACACTTGTTGTACCACCTGGATTAGTCTGTGCAGTTGCTGTTGCTGTATTGGCGGTTGGCGGTTGCTCAATTCCAAAGTTCATGTTGGCAACAGAAGTAGAACCTACTACTACACTCAATATTCCATTTGTCAATCCATCACTACCAATAAAATCGCAACAATCTTCACCTGTATTAACCCAGCCACTAGGCAATGATGCTACAGTAGAGCCTGCGGCTGTTTGATGCAATACCAATGTATAATTTCCAGCTACAATGTTATTGAAACTATACGTACCATCGGCTGCTACAGGACTTGTTGCAACTATTACATTGCTTGCATTTATTAAACTTACAAATAATACGCCGCCAACATTTGTGCCTGTGCCATCCACATTCGTATTACTTAATCCATTTACATCATTAAATACAGTACCATTCAAATCGCCATTTACAAAAGGCAAATTTGCAGCCCCAGCAATTAATGATGACACCCCAGCATTATCTATCGTTACATAAGGCACAGTAACAGTTACTATACCATTTACAGGATCTACTGATATTGGTACAGTTGGTTGTCCTGTTGCATTGGTTGGTATGCCTGTTGGATAAGCAGTTTGTATAGCTGCTAATGTTGTAAATACCACACCGTTTATTGTTATGCTTGTTGCATTACTTGGAAATACTGTAATCTTAATGGCAGTAATTATTCCACCGCTAGCATCTGTACCTCCAAAAGTACTTGCAGCAATTGGTACGCTGATGGTGCCACCAGGATTTAATTGAGCTGTAACTGTTGTAGTATTGGCTGTTGGTGGCTGCTCTATACCAAAATTAATATTATTTATCAATGCAGGAATTGGTGCACCAACATTAAACGTTGTATCTAATGGCGATGTATTTGTCCAGCCTACTGGCAATGTAGCTGCTGGCGCTGTTGCTCCAATTATTGCAGTAGCTGTAGTAATGATTACTCGTGTATTAGAATTTGGAGTTAAACTACCAAATGCCCAAATACCAGATACAGTAACGGTATCAATACCTATTACCGTATTAGTAATTGGATCTACTAAATATGCATACAATGTATTACCTGCATTTGTTCCTGTTTCTGTTCCTGTAGGAATATTTGTATGGGTTCCATTGGCACTGCCATCAATATCATTAAATATCGTTCCAGTTATTCCTATTGGTTCTAAAAATTCTATTGTTGATGTGGCAGGTGTTGGATTTTCAATTCCTGCATTATCTATTACTGTATAAGTTATACCTACTGTTACAGTTCCGTTAATAGGATCTACAGATATTGGCACAAGTGGATTACCAGCTGCATTGGTTGGTATGCCAGTTGGATAAGCAGTTTGTATGGCTGCTAATGTTGTATATACTACTCCGTTTATTGTTATGCTTGTAGCATTTGTTGGGAAGGCTGTAATTCTTATGCCAGTAATAAAACCACTACTAGGGTCTGTTCCGCTAAAAAATGTAGAAGCCAATGCATGACTAATTGAGCCACCAGGATTTAAAACAGCTGGTAAAGAATTTGCATTTGCATTTGGCAATTCTTCTATACCAAAATTTAGATTTGCTAGGGTTAATTCACTTACCACTACACTTACAATACCATTTACCAAACCATCGCTGCCAATATTATCACAACAATCTTCGCCAGTGTTTGCCCAGCCAGCTGGAATTGATGGAGTAATAGAACCAGCAGCAGTTTGATGCAATACTACAGTATAATTTCCTGCTACAATATTATTAAAAGTGTAAGTACCATTTGCTGCTACTGCTGCAGTTGCAACTATAACATTACTTGCATTCACTATACTTACGTACAAAGTTCCAGTAGCATTTGTACCAGCACCATCCACATTAGTATTGCTTAATCCATTTACATCATTGAAAACATTTCCTGTAACAATTGCATGCGTAAAAGGAATATTTGCAGAACCTGCAACTAATGATTCAAAGCCTGCGTTATCTTTTACAAAGAAAGGAATATTTACTGTTATTACACCATCAATAGGATCTACCAATATAGGTACCATTGGGTTACCTGCTGCATTAGTTGGTATGCCAGTTGGGTAAGCAGTTTGTATAGCTGCTAATGTTGTATATACTACTCCATCAATTGTTAAGCTATTTGCATTTGTTGGGAATGCAGTAATTCTTATGGAAACCATCGTTCCACCGCTAGGATCTGTACCGCCAAAAGTTGTTGCGGGTACAGTTACACTTGTAGTTCCTCCTGGGTTAAATTGGTTACTAGCTGTAGTAGTATTTGCAGTTGGACGTTGTTCAATTCCAAAACTTGCATTAATTACATTGGATGTTACTACTGTAATAGCAACGCTTCCATTTATTAGACCATCGGCACCAATGTTATCGCAGCAATCTTCGCCAGTATTTACCCAGCCGGTTGGCAATGATGCCACAGTAGAACCCGCAGCAGTTTGATGCAATACAACTGTGTAGTTACCTGCATTTATTCCTACAAAAGAATAAGTACCATCGGCAGCAACCAATAATGTTGCAATAACTACATTACTTGCATTTACCAAGCTCACATACAAAGACCCTCCAGCACTTGTGCCTGCGCCATTTACATTTCCATCTGTTAAACCGTTTACATCGTTATGAACTGTACCGCTTACAACAATACTTAGTGGTATAGAATAATTTGCTGGAGTTACATCTGCAATACCCAAATTATCGGTGGCGGTATAAATAAATGCTGTTCCTGTAAATGTAGCAGCGGGTGTAAAACTCAACTGTGTAATTTGTAAAGCTGTAAGTGTTGCTACTTGCGATAAACTTGTAACTGCAACACCGTTTAAATAAAGTACCCCTTGACTCGCTGGTGGCAATGTAATAATTGTATAAGATTGAATTGATCCATTATCAGTAGCAACCAAAGGCGGAATGCCTGCATTAGCACCACCACTTATCATTGCGGGTGCAGTAATATTATTTGTTGTTGGTGGAGTATTTGAAATAATTTGATAAACAGCAGGCGTTGCATCGGTATTACCATTATTGTCTGTTGCAGAATAATTAAAATTAGATGTACCTGCAAATCCATCTGCAGGATCAAAAGTTAGTAACCCTGCATTTGCGATAGGAACAACCATACCAATAGTAGCAACTACTCCATTAACATATAATACCCCATTTGGTGGCAAACTATTTATTGTAAACGACACTACCGAGCCATCGGCATCTGTACCACTTAAAGCAGGAATAGCTTGTTGCCCAGTTCCAATAGTATTGGTAATAACCTGACTTATTTTATCATCTGTTACTGGTGGTTGATTAGCTACTGGTATAGTAAAAATAGCAGGTGTTGCATCCACAGCACCTAAATTATCGGTAGCCGTAAACGTAAATGTTGCATTACCGCTAAATAATGGATTGGGGTCAAATTTTATTTTTGCAGCATCAACTACAGACACAATTTGCCCTTGCGTTAATGGTACTCCATTTAAAGACAAAACACCTTGGCTAGCTAATGGTAAAGTTGTAACCGTATAAGTGGCAATAGTACCATCTGCATCAGTAGCCGCAAGGCTGCTTATTGTAGTAGCACCAGCAGTACTCGCTATAGAGGCATTGGTAATATTAGTAGCTACTGGCGGCGTATTTATAATTGGAATTATATAAGTCGCTGGTGTAGGATCTATATTACCACTGTTATCAATAGCGGTATATGTAAAGCTTGCATTTCCTACAAAAGTGCTACTAGGGTCAAAACGAACAGTTAGTGCCTCAGCAGGGGTTAAACTAAACCCTCCAGTAGTAATAGCTGTGAGCACAGTACCGCCTGCCAAATAATATAGTGTACCTGTATATGGAGGTGGTACAGTTAAAATAGTATAAGAAGTAATACTTCCGTCAGGATCAGTAGCAGTTAAAGGCAAGGTAGGAGTCACGCCTGCATTTGCATTTATTGCAGTATTCAATTTATCATCGGCAAATGGAGGTTGCCCCAATGGATCTGCATTTGCTCCAATAGGAATAGTATATGTAGCAGGTGTTAAGTCTATTGCTCCATTATTATCGGTGGTTGTATAAGTAAATGTAGATGTACCAATAACAGCACCAGATAATATTCTTAATCTTGCTGCTTGTGCAGGGGTTAAAACCTGCCCTACGGTTACGGCTGTAAAAACTCCTGTACCTGTCAAATCCACCTGCAATGTACCAAGTGTTGGCAAAGTGCTAATAGTGAAAGTAGAAATAGTGCCATCAACATCTGTTCCAACCAGTGGTGCAATTTTTACTGTAGATCCCGTTTTAATTTGTGGGATAGAAACATTTTGAGCTACAGGTGGCGTATTTACAACGGGAATGGCAACTACTGCTGGAGTAGCATCTACTAATCCACTATTATCAGTAGCAGTGTAATTAAATACAACGTTTCCTATATAGGTTCCACTTGGATCAAAGCTAAGTTGTGTTGCTTGTGCAAGTGTTATTATTTGCCCAGCTGTAACTGCTACTCCATTTAAATATAAAATTCCTTGTGCAGCTGGTGGTATTGTTGTAATTGTAAAAGAAACAATTGTACCATCAGCGTCAGTAGCTGTTAGCGGTAAAATACTTGTTGCACCTGCATTTATGGTAATAGCTGTATTTGTAATATCATTTGCAACTGGCGGTGTAAGAATCGTATTTATAGGAATAGAAAAAGTAGCAGGAGTTGCATCTACTGCTCCTTGATCATCTTTTACAGTGTATGAAAATATAGCAGTACCTGAAGAACCAGGTGCAGGATCAAAACTTAATTGCGAAGCTTGCGCTGGGGTTAATATTTGGCCAACAAATACTGGCACCCCGGTTAAAAGTAAAATGCCTTGGCTTGCATTTGGCAAAGAGGTAATAATATAATTTGTAATGGTGCCATCCACATCCGATCCACTTAATGGATCTATTGCTGTAGGACCATCAGTACTATTTAAAGTTGCACTATTTACAATATTGGCAATAGGCGCAATATTTGTCAATGGTATAGTATAAGTAGCAGGAGATAAATCCGACAATCCTTCATCATCTGTAACTGTATAATTGAATATTGCATTTCCTGTAGCACCATCAGTAGGGTCAAATTTTAATGTAGCCATTTGTGCAGGTGTTAAAGCTACACCAGCAATTACTGGTACAAAACCAGTACCATTATTATAATACAAAATTCCTTTTGCTGCGGCTGGCAATGTTGTTATGGTATAATTAACTATTACATCTGTAGCATCGGGGTCATTTCCTACTAGGGGATTAATAGCCGTTTGCCCAGCACCAGAATAAATAGCTGGATTGGTAATATCTGCTGCTAATGGTGGCGTAATGCCTACTGGAATATTATATGTAGCTGGTGTGTTATCTACTAAACCATTGTTGTCTGTTGCTGTATAAGTAAAAGATGCGTTGCCCATAAAACCATCTACAGGGTCAAATCTTAATGAGCTTGCTTGTGCAGGTGTTAATACCTGACCACCTGTAACAGGCACATACGTTGTACCATTAAAATAATATAAAATTCCTTCTGTATTTAAAGGCAATAACATTACGGTATATGAAGCGATGGTTCCATCAGCATCTATTGCCTGTAATGAAGGGATAGCCGTTTGCCCAGTACCATTTGGATTTGCAATTACAGGGCTTGTAATATCTTGAGCTATGGGCGCTTGATTTACAATTTGAATAGTTACTGTAGCTGGGGTAGGATCTGAAAGACCATTATTATCTGTGGCTGTATAAGTAAAGGGTGCATAGCCAACAAAAGTACCAGTTGGGTCAAAGCTTAGTTGTGATGCTTGTGCAGGAGTTAATATTTGACCTACCATTACTGGTATTCCATTCAAATACAAAATACCTTCCAAAGCTAAAGGCAAAGATGAAATAGTATAACTTACAATGCTTCCATTATCTGTTGCAAACAAGCTAGCACCAATAGGCGTTATTGCTGCATTACTATTTATGAGTGCTGTAATAAAATCTTGCGCAACCGGTGGTGGATTTACTGGAATAGTATATGTAGCAGGTGTTAAATCTGATAAGGCTGAATTATCTATAACCGTATAATTAAATGTGGCATAACCACCAAAACCGTCCGCAGGATCAAAAGCCAAAGTGGCCATTTGCGCTACCGTTAAAACAGTATTTACAGGCAATACCACTACACTCGTACCATTGTTGTAATATAAAACACCTTGAGAAGCCAATGGTAAAGTGGTAACCATATAACTTACAATTGTACCATCAGGATCTGTACCTGCAAGAGGTGTAGTAGAGCCTAAATTTATTTGCCCAGTACCTGGAGGGTTATTAATAATATTTGTTGCTAAATCAATAGCAACTGGTGGCGATGGGCAAACCAATATTTCGAGTGTTTCATAAAATTGACGACCACATGCATCAGTTATTGTTACAGTAAGTACACAAGTTACACAACTTGCCACAGTGGAAGGCGTATAAGTAGTTGTAACCCCAATAGGATTAGAAAAAGTACCAGCACAATTTGATGACCATTGAATGCTATAATCTGCTAAATTGAAACCAGGTTTAGCTAAGCTTATGCTATAACTACCTCCTACTCCCGAAAAAATATTGCTAGCACCAGCAGGTACAGGTTCAGGATCTTTATCATAAGTAGATAAAAAAGAAAAATTTAAAAATGCTCTTTGCGCAGCTACTTTTTCAGCATCTGTACCAGCACTATTATGATTATGCCCAGCTTCGTACATTACACTTCCGTAGTTTGCATTACCAAATGCTCTACCATAAGCAATTTCAGCTACAAGGCCATTCGAAAATTCAGGAATATTTGGATTAGTAGCAGCAGGAGAATTATCGTACACTGCTACTTTAGTACTTGGCCTCCAACTTGCATTTCTACCTGCAGCACCGCCACTTGTAGCATTATATGGCATATAGGCTCTTTCAGATCCGTTTCCACCAACACTGCCATCTACAAGACCCATAAATTGCATAATGGGATCATTGGGATATGCGTATGTGTAAGGTACTATGGGGTCTGCATGTTTTGTCCATAATACCAATGAATTACCTGCCCAAGTGTTACCAGCATCTTGATCTACACCAAAGCCTGCAAAGTTTTGCGATAAAAAATTTAATTGCTGTGCAGGGTTTGCAGGGTTGTAAATATTTTCCATGGCACTTGTTGCATGACAAGCCGCCCATATCCATCCTTTGTTATTAGCGTTCCAAGTTAATAAATTATTGTGTGTGCTCCACACAGGGTCGGCATGCGGCATAATAAATAAATCATCGCAACCATTTAATTGACTTGGAAGCTTAAGCGGAAAACCTGTAAGTGGAATGCCGGCGTTGGTTAAATAAGCTTGTGCAATACTACCATTGTCAAAATCAAATGTCCAACGGGGAGTATATTTCAATGTATAAGTAACATTTACTGTTAAGGGCGAAGTAGTATATACACCTGCTATTACACTAGGAAAAAGTGCATTAATCTTTGCTTGTACAGATGGGGTTATAAATTTTTGTGGAATAACAAATGTCCCGCCACTGTAGTTTACAGCGTTATAAGTAAAGTCAACACCATCTTTTAATTTGGTTTGGCTTATTACCCATTTTACCTGCGCTTTATTATTTTTAATGATATCCCATATTAAACCGTAAGGTCTTAAGCCATTATTAAAGGTTTGAGTAGGCGTACCCATATTAATAATGAAAGACCCCGAGGGAAGGGTTTCTGTTTGGGAATAACCGTATAATACTAAAAGAGTTAAAGCTAAAACTAATGTGGCTTTTTTAGCAAATAGATGTAAAGTTTTCAAGGGTAATCGTTTAAAGTATTTATTATAATAATAATACAACGCAATTCTGCGAAAATACAATACATCATGTGAGAAATTAACTTAAAATGTTAACAATTATGCGAAAATGTGAATAACCACCATCGGTTTTATACTTAACTCATAGGCAAATAAAGAAATTTAGATAAACAAAAAAGCGCATTATATATTTAATATCAAGCATTTACACAAGAAAAAAAATTTATACTGATTAAAATACTACAAAAAAAGAGTTAAATACATTTTCTTGTAGTATAAAAACTACAGCCTTTTGGTATTTTTTACTACACATCAGGGTTGGTACATTTAGCCCGAATTATATTAATACAGACAAATTAAAACTAAGGATTTACCCATAATTACTTGCCCAAATAATTTTGGATAAAAAAGCAAGCATTTTTTATGCAATTTAAAAGATAATTGTATGATTTTTAGATGAGTATCAAAATAGAAAAGGCTTTCTCAACATTTTGAGAAAGCCTTTTTATTAAAATAAGTATACCTAGTTTTTTATTTTACAACAAGCAAATTTTTACTTACTACTTTATCGTCAGTAATAATACGCACAACATAACTTCCGTTTGCCAATTTGCTCACATCTATTGTTTCTATTTGACCTGTGTTTGTTATCTTTTGTTGGCTAATTAATTTTCCGTCCATAGATAAAATATTTACTGTTGCTGCTTTTCCAATCATGCTACCTGTTAGTATAATATTTACTACACCAGTTGCTACTGGGTTTGGATAAATAATTACATCACTTCCTTTACCAAAGTTTACTTTGCGTATTTCGCTGTAATAAAATTTACCATCTTTATCGGTTGTTTTTAATCGATAATAATTGATACCAGAAACTGGACTTGTGTGAAGCAAACTATATTTTTGCGCATTGTTTGCAAATACATTGCCTACATATTTAAAATCTACAGCATTTGTGCTCGTTTCAATTTCATATTTAGCAACATTTATTTCTTCGCTCACTACCCATTTTAATAATACACTATTTCCCTGTGGTGCTGCAATAAAGCTTTCTAATTTAATAGGCAATACAGCAGCCCATTGTATTGTATAAACAGCGGGTGTTGGATCTTGTTTTGAAGCAGCATCTCTATATGCAAATTGAAATGATGTGCTAGTAGATCCATTTGTTGCAGCAGTAATTTGAACCTGTAATAAAGATGGATTGAAATTAATTATCACTTGTCCAGATATAACTGCAATACCATTATACAACAGTGTACTGTTTGATGGAATTGAAGTAATAACAATAGTATTTGTTGCACCTAATGCTCCATCTTCAGGATCGCTACCGGCAGGTATTGGTGGATTAGCTCCCCCATTTAAAGTAATGAACTGCCCAACTACTGGTTGCGAAATTGTTTGTGTTACATTATTAGATTCTGGTAATTGTTCAATAGCAAAATCATAATTTACAACATTTGTAAAACCATAAGCTCTTGCATCAATTATCCCTGCTCCTCCTAAATCTATTGTACCATTTCTTGTTTCACCTGTGTTTGTCCAATTAGTTGGTAGGGCAGTTGCAGGTGCAGTATTACCAATTGTTCCTTGGTTAGTTGTCAATTGCAAAGTATAATTTACGCCTGGTGTTACATTAGCAAAATTATAAGAACCATCGGCAGCTACTGCCGTTGTTGCTACCACATTACCAGTGCCATCCAATAAATTTACATAAAGTGTTCCACCAACATTCGTTTCTGGTTCTGTAGCTCCAGGATCAAGTACATTTCCATCGGCATCGTTCCATACTTTTCCTGCAATAGAAATACCAGGGCCAATTAATAAATGAATTTGCGCATTTGTACAAAGTGGTTGTGGGGTTACTGCGGTAACATCACAAATTGTATAGTTTACAACATCTGGGCCAACATAACCAAGTGGTGGTGTGTATAAATATGTACCATCGGCATAAAATTGTATTGTACCTCCTTGTGCAGTTGCAATTGGTGTACCTATTGCCGTATGTGCTCCGCCAACTACAATTGTAGTACCAGCTATACTTACAGGATTACTATTAAGCTCTACATCATTTCCTATAAAATTTCCAAGAACAGGTTTGTTAATGGTCGTATATCCAAAATCATCGCCTGCAAATGGTGGGTCGTTTGATGGACCATTGGGATCACCAATTACATCGATATGTAAAAGTGCATTTGCAGTTGCTCCATTTGCATCAGTAATAGTATATGGCACATTAATCCTGCCTGTAAAACCTGGTGCAGGTGTGTATGTATAAGAACCATTTGCATTTATAATTACTGTACCTGCATTGGCTACAATATTTCCATATTGATCAATACCAGAAACTATTCCTGCTGTGCCTACAGTACCACCAGTAATACTAGTTACAGTAAATACATCGGCTTGTGGATCTTTATCATTTACAAAAAGATTATTACTAACAGGGGTACCATAAGAAATATTCTCATCGTTGTTTGCAATTAAAGTGTTGATACCTGAAGTTGGTAATGGATCTACCGTTATTAATAAATAAGCAGTATCGCATTTGCTTTGGTATCCATTATCGCAAATTCTATATGGAATAGTTACTGTACCTGTAAAACTAGGTTCTGGATCAAATGTGTAATTTCCATTTGCATCAAAAGTAAGTGTGCCTGCATTTGCAATTGTTGCGCCTGTTTTATCTTTACCACTAATGCTAGCACCACTTGGCAAATCACCACTTATATCTTGCAAAATAAAGCTGCCAAATGTTTGTGTATTTTTTTCTTTGTCATAATCATTTACCAAAACATTTCCGCCAACATTCACATCTTGCCATGTACTGTTTTCATCATTAATAGCATTGGTAGTATTACTTGTACCTATTAATAAATGAATAAATGATTGTGTACATAATGGCTGTGGAGCTATAGCAGTAACATCGCAAATTGTGTAAGCCACATTATCTGGACCTGTATAATTTGATGGCGGCGTATATAAATAAGTACCATCGGTATAATATTGTAACGTTCCTCCTTTTGCTGTAGCTACTGCTGCGCCAATAGCAATGTGTGCACCACCCGGAACAATTGTTGTTCCATTTAGTGAAACAGGGTTAGCATTAGGGTCGCTATCATTATTAATGAATGAACCATTTACTGCTGTATTAATATTGGTGTAATTAAAATCATCGCCTGCAATTGGTGCATCGTTAGCTGGTCCGTTTAAATCCAATAATACATCGATATGTAATATTGCATTTGTACAAACTACAGGTATTCCATTATCGCAAATGGTATAAGGCATATCTACACTGCCATGAAAATCGGCTGCTGGAGTAAATGTATAAGAACCATCTGCATTTAAAGTTAAAGAACCAGCATTGCTTACAGCTAAGCCAGATGTTGTAACACCTCCAATAATAACTGGAGAGCCTACTGTACCTGTTCCATCAGGTGTACCATCGCCATTGGTATCATATTTAAATGCGGTAAGTGTAAATGCATTTCCTTGTGGGTCTCTATCATTTGTTAATACATTATTGCTAACAGGATTTCCGTAAGAAATATTTTCATCATTATTTGCAATTACACTATTAGCAATAGAAGTATGCGGTGTAACAGTAATTTTTAATAACGCAGTATCTATTGCTGCATTAGTTTGATCATCGGCAATGGTATAAGGTACAGTTACAACACCAGCAAAGTTATTAGCTGGAGTAAATGTATAAGTACCATCTGCATTTATTAATAAAGTACCTGCATTGGCAACAGGAGTACCAGCAGCATCTACGCCACCAACAGTAATTGATCCAGATATAACTGGAGCAATTCCATCCAAGAATCCTGTAAATATTTTAGCATCGCCTTGTGGGTCAAAATCATTTGCCATTACACCTCCACTTACCGGAGTATTAATCCAAGTACTGTTTTCATCGTTTGTTGCAACAACAGTATTAGGAGCTTTTACGTAAATAAACATTTTTGCCGTAACACATATTGGTGGCAATGGAGCACAGGTAAGTGGGCTTGTTGGTTTATCGCATACGCTATAAGTTAAAGTATCGGCACCAGCAAAACCTGCGTTTGGATTATATTGTATTGCACCACTAGCAAGTACTGTTGCAGTACCGTGTAATGGTTGTATAGTTAGGGTTGGTATTGATAATAAATGTCCATCAGGATCGCTGTCATTATCTTTTACATTATAAAATACAATTTCATCCATGCCAGTGGTATCAGCATAATCGTTTAAAGCTACTGGTGCACTATTTACATTATTTGGAATGGTAATACTAACCGTGGCATTGTTAGATACGAGCGGTGTAATGCCATTATCTGTTACATTATAATTTACCACATCTAATCCTACAAAACCTACATTTGGCGTATAAGTAATGGTGCCATCAGCATTTGCTACCACAGTTCCATTAGTAGAAAATGGTGCAACAATATTTATGGTTAAATTATTATTTTCTGCATCGGTATCATTGCCAGTTAAATTAATAGTATTGGCAACACAAGCTGTTGCTATTTTACTATCGTTGGTTGCAACTGGTGCTCTATTTTGTACAACAATAACTACACTTGCAGTATCGCAAAATGCAACGCCACAAATTGGTGTTGGCTCACAAATACTATAAAACAATGTATCGTTTCCTGTAAAGCCTGCATTAGGAATATATACAATTGCACCAGCACCATTTACAGATACTGTACCATTTTTAGGCGTTGTTGTTAAAGCAACTGTAGAAGTAGCAGTACCTTCAGGATCGATATCATTTGCTTTTACATTTATGGTTTGTGTAACTCCACTTAATGCACCTGCTGGAGCATCATCATTGGCATTTACAGGTGTGCCTGTTACATTGATATAAACTTTTACTACATCATTTCCATTAGCCGTTGTAACTGTATATTGTAAAGTAGCTACACCGTTAAATGTACCTGATGGTGTATATTGAATTGCATTACCTACAACAATTGCAGTACCATTTGATGGAGCTGTAGTAATGGTTAAACTTGAAATAGCTTGACCATATAACGCATCGTTTGCAGTTACAGGAAAAGTAACCACAGTTGTTGAATTGGTTGTTGCCGTATCTGGCATTGCCAAAGGAGCACGAGCTGGGATGCTGGCACAAGAACTGCCTGGCATTAAACTAACAACAGTAATACTTGGTCTCATCGCAGCCGTAGCTGTTACAGTCATTGAAACAGTTTCTCCAGTAGCTGCGGTTGTAATACTCCTCACACCTACACCGCCATAATATGGTCCGATACCACCACCAGAAGCTGAAGTAAGGCCACCAAAAAGAGTTGCACTTCCTAGCCAGCCGGCACTTACAGAAGAATAAGTTACTGTACCAGTACCACCATTTACAGAATATCCGGTAACGAAAATCCCCTGATCACCAGCCGTGAAATTAGCAGTGGCAGAAGCAGTAATTGGCGATGGGAGAGCAGTACCAGATATGAGTGGGGCCACAGCGTTTCTTACTGTTGTGGTTTGATCAACATCCTTATAAACGGCTGCATGAACAACATAACCAAAATAAATCGAGGCTCCCATATTCACTATTAAATTATTGCCAGTTGCAGCAGCAATATCACTTTCTTTTAAATAGAAAATAAAGGAATGAGATCTGTTGTTGTCTATTCTATTCCCAATCAAGGAGGTGAGCGACATTCCTCCCCAAGTGAGTGTTGGCAAAGGCGTTCCATTTGGTCCTCCGGCAGAAATGGCTACTACCAATAGCCTGTTAGTACCAGCGTTTATAGGATATGCCACAGTATTGGTAAGGTTAGCACCTCCAGTATTAATCGGCCTTGTATAAACTTTTGACCAATCATTGCCACTTACAGGTGTAGGTGCACCAGAAGAGCCAGACTGATAAGTACCCCCATCACATGCATCATTCGTAACATTTACTGTTAATGTTGCCGTTTTTGAATATCCTAAGGAGTTTACAATTCTATAAGTAATAACATCTGTACCAGCAAAATCTGCATTAGGTACATAAGTAATCGTATTATCAGTATTGATAGAAACTTTTCCATTAGCAGGTGGAATTGCAATTGCTGAAACTGTAATTGGCCCCGATACTAATGGTAAATCATTAGCCAAAACATTATAGTTAGCAAGTATTGCATCTTCAGCAATTGTTGTTGCATCATTTACTGCATTGGGTACGTTGGCAATATTTCCAATGGTGATTGTGTAAGTACCAATGCTACACAATGGAACCGGAGTAGAATTATCACATACAGTATAAGACAAAACTTCTGCACCTACATAACCCAAAGCAGAAGTGTAAGTAACATTGCCATTTGCAGTAAAACTTACTAAACCACCATTTGCTGTTGTAAACGAAGTTGTATTGCCATTTATTTGTGTTAAAGTCATTGGTTGACCATCTGGCTCCACATCATTTGCTAAAACATTTTTTGTAACTGTTGCCGCACCACAACCTGGGTCAATGTTTTGTGCATCGACATTTGCCGTTGGTGGGGTTGCACCTAATATTGTTATTGGAAAAGATTGAAAAGATGTTCTACCGCAATTATCAGAAACTACACAAGATATAACACAGCTTGTAGTAGCGCCAACTATTGGCGCAGTAAAATTTGTTGTTGCACCAGTTGCATTGGAAAAAGTACCACCACAACTTGAAGACCATTGGTATGTAAATGTAATTCCAGTTAATGGTGAAATTGCTGCAACATTTAAACCAGTAATAGTTGTATTACCAGCAATTGTTTGTCCGCCTGTAATACCTGTAAAAGTTAATTGTGGTGCTTTAGGTTGCACTTGAAAAAAACTAAAATTTAAAAATGCTCTTTGTGCTGCTACATCGCCAGCAGTTAATTTATTGTGTGAGTGACCAGCTTCGTACATTACATACCCACGAGTAGGATCATCAAAACCTCTTCCATAAACCATTAACGCTGCCACATTACCTGCAGCTATATTTGGCAAAGGCACATCGGCTTGTGTAGGATCGTAAGCTATAATTGTTGCTCCAGGTCTCCAACGAGTAGCACCGCCAACATCTGTTGTTTGTTTGGGTATATAAATCTGTTCGCTACCGTTTAATTGTGCAGCATCAGTAGTACCCATATATTGTGCCACTTGATCGCTTGGTAATTGATGTGTATATGCTACAGAACCTCCAGAGTGTGTTGACCATAATTTTAAACTATTATTTGGCCAGGGAGTTGGTGCAGTTACAGCTGTACGAGCACTAAGAAAATTCATTTGCTGCGTTGCATTTGCAGGATTGATTGAATTTTCTAAAGCACTTACCGCATGACAAGCAGCCCATATACTTCCAAGACAATCTTTATTCCAAGTAAATAATCTATTGTGCGTAGCCCATGTAGGATCGGCGTGTGGCATTACATAAAAATCGTCGCAACAATCTAATGCTGAAACCGCTTTCCAATTATATGCAGTAGTTGGTATGCCAGCATTGTTTAAATAACCTTGTGCAATGGCACCATTGGTAGCATCTAATGTCCAACGTGGTACAGCAACTAAAGTACGGGTTACATTTAATGTTAATGGCGATGTGGTAGTAACACCAACTACACCTTGTGTTTGCCAAGATGTAATTTTAGTATTAACTGCTGTAGTTCTATTACCAGCTGGTATTATAAAAGTACCTCCTTTATAGGATACCCCATTGTAATTAAAATCTTCGCCATCTTTTAATTTTGTAGGACTAATAATCCACTTAATGGGTACATTATTATTCTTCATCAAATCATAAATCATACCATATGGTTTTAAGCCATTGGCAATGGTATTGGGGTTTGTAGCACCCATGTTTATAATGAAAGAGCCAGTAGAAAAAGTTTCGGTTTGTGCAAAGCTTTGCTTAATGGATAGTAAGCTAAAAAGAAAAATTAAGCACACACAAATGCATTGTTTTTTTAATAGAATTTTCATTGGATGGGTTTTTGTTTTTTTTGAGTGGATTATAAATATTTTTTAAAAAAGGTTATAATAATCGTTTTATGAAAAAATAGTTTAGCTATAAAAGAAAATTTGTAAAATAAAAGCGTAGCGCTTTTTAAATAGCATGCGGATAACTCGAATATGTATAACATACAGTTGGTTTTTAAAAATTTTGGATAATCTTTTTTACTACTAAATATTTTTTTTATTTTAAAAATTAGGTAAAACAAAAAAGTATAACATAATAACAAAGCAAAGATTAAAATAAGTTTTGTAATGGCTTGTAGGCAATTAGGACAGTTTTTGTAGTTTTTTAAAAAAAACGTGTAGGTTAAATACTACAAATTTTTTAATAAAAAAAGCAGCAACTTTGCTCAGATCGTTTTTAAGCAAAACCATAAAAACAAAACATACAATTATTCAAATTTTTAAAAGGCTGCATATCGCTATCAAAATTATCTTATGAAGAAAATATTAATCTGCGACGATCACTCTATTATAAGAAGAGGATTAAAATTTTTATTGTCAAATCATTTTAGCGAATACGAAATCGTAGAAATGCACTCTATAAAAGAAACAAGAACATACTTAAAAACACATAAACCCCATTTTGCCATTTTCGATTTGCAATTGAGTGATGGGAACATGATTGAAAACTTGCCAAGTATTATTGCACTTTATCCCAAATTAGACATTTTAATATTTAGCATGAGCAGCGAAGAAATATATGCAAAAAGAGTTTTACAAATGGGTGCTTCAGGATTTTTAAATAAAAATGCCGATGAAGAAGAAGTAGTTAGGGCATTACAAATATTTTTATCGGGCCAAAATTATATTAGCCAAACGCTAAACGATTTAATGGTAAATGATTTGAGGGGCAGCGGTGGAAAAATAAATGAAAACCCTTTTGCTGCTTTAAGTAATAGGGAGATAGAAGTTACCCGCAATTTATTAGCTGGTATGGATTTGAAAAAAATTTGTGAAAGTATGGACTTACATTCTAATACAATAGTAACGTATAAACATAGAGTATTTGACAAACTTGCTGTGCGCAATGTTATAGACCTTACCAACCTTGCAAGGGTATATGATTTTAAATAATTCAATATAAGAAACTACTATGGGAGAAATTTTAGCGCTAAAAGCAGAAAACGAAGCACTGAAAAATAAAATTACCACTTTAACTATACAAGCAGAAAGCATTAATGAAACAAACAAATTAAGAGAAAAATTGCTCTACATATTATCTCACGACGTACACTCCCCATTGAGGTTTAGCACAATGGTAGGCAAAGCAGTTTTAACAAAAAAAGACAGTTTAAATAAAGAAGAAATAACTGATGCGCTAGAAGATATAAACAAAACGAGTATTAGAATGCTATTGCTTATATCCAATATATTACAATGGATAGAATTTCAAAAAGGAAATTACACCCCTCACTTTAAATCAGAAAATCTTCATCAACTTGTATCTGACAAAATGGAATTTTTTCGTTTTATAGCAGCCAGCAAAAATATTTTTTTGATAAACAATATCCCTACAGATATTTTTATACATACCGATAAAATTGCTTTTGGTGTTATTATTCAAAACTTACTTAATAATGCAATAAAATTTACAGCAGAAGGAGAAATAGAAGTAAATATTTCTATAGACAATTATTTGATACATCTTAATATATCCGATACCGGAAAAGGAATGACTTTAGAAGATATAAAAAATATTAAACAAGGTGTACAAATAACCCCGCAAGCAGATACAGAAAATATGCGAGGCAATGGGCTTGGCTGGGGATTAATAAAAGAATTGCTTCAAAGCATACAAGGAGGTTTTGACATAAAAAGTGGCGAACATATTGGAACTACAGTTACCATTTCGCTTCCATTCTCAGAAAATATTTTTAGCTAAATTAGTTTTTTAACTCTGGTTACCAAAGCATCATTTATCCAATCATTCATATAAAAGTCGGTTTCGCAGCATTTCATTATTGCTGTATATATTTCTTCTGCATCTGCAGATTTGTTTAAATATGAATTTGCACCATTTGCCAAAAAAGACCATATCACAGATTTTTCGTTATACATAGTAAGAATAATAAACTTTATATGCGGATACTTATCTCTAAGTTCATTCAACGTTTCTAGCCCATTCATATTGGGCATATCCATATCGAGTAAAATAACTTGTGGTTGTTTTGTTTTTAAGTTTTCAATTAATTCTAACCCATCAGCGGCTTCAAACAATATTTCAATATCATCTAACTGAGAAAAATAATAGGATAAAGCTCCACGATATGGATCACTATCATCTACAAGGGCAATGGTAACTATTTGAGAAGTGGCGTGCATAATATACAATAAATTTTTAAAAAATTATTTTAAAGCAAGAAAAAAGGGTGCAGTTAAAAAAGATGCAGTTTGCAAATAGGGTTGTCAACCTTTAGATCGTAGATTTATTTTAGAATTACCAATTAAGGTTGACAACAATTGCGACATTTTTAAATGCACCCAGAGAAAACAGAAATAATATTAAAAAATGACTTACATATAATACTTTATTAGTGCATTAAAAACAACAGGCTCGACCTTAGCAACAAGTTTTTCAATAAAAAAAACTTCTACGTAAAAATCATAAATGTAAAATATTTTTATTTCTGTTTCATTTAACTTTTTTTGTGTTAATAATGTACCAAATTCATTCAATAAATTTAGTCTGCCTTTTAGGCTAAATTGTGTATATTCTCCTTTTGATAAATGCATCTATTAGCTTTTTAATAATCATAGGGTGATGGGTAAATAGCTATTAGTGATTATATTGTTATTATTTTTACGTAAATTATTTGTACTAATAATTTTTATTCATTTCCATATTGGCCAACACTTGAAAATTGTAACTGTCTTTAGCTTGCATGTAACCATATGTTGGTATGGGGCAAGCGCCTACTTTTTTCTTTTCTGTATTAGCCGAAAACCCTAAATTCACTTGTTTACATCCCAATGCTTTGCCACGCAAAACTAATTGAAATAACATTTGCCTGTATATTTTATATTCTTTTTGATAACGATAATCTAATCCCATAATTACAGGCATATAAACATCATCTGTTTTATAACAAAACACTACTGCAATAGGTTTTTCAACTCCAATAAAATCAAATTGCATTTTTACAGATAAGCTTATTACCTCCCATTTATTACTTGTAAGCATTTGTTCAAAAGCTTTTTTAGGGAGTATAAATGTGTTTAAATCTAAACTATTATTTTTTACATTTTCATAAAGGCTATACCAATAATCTACATTTTCAGCAGAATATTCCGTTTCAATTTTTATATCAAATTTATCTTCATGTTTTTTTATATCTTCTCTAAAATGCTGTCTCGATCTTTGAGATAAGCTATGATAAAATTCTTCTCTTGTTTCCCAATTCATATCAAGCACCATATTATTATCTGGCATAGCTATTTTAAAGAACCCGTTGTCCACCAAAAAAGTATCGAGCTCCAAATCAATATTACTAAAATCTCTCAATACAATATTATTGGCTTTATTATCTTCTTGCAATACATACATTTTTTCAAATAATAATTTCATCGCTTCTTTCCAATATGGAGAAGATTTATCAATATACACATGTTCGCCTTCGGTAAGTAACGACCCTGTAGATACTACAGTTGAAGTAAGGTGGTAAGGTTCTATAAGCCTTTGCTCTTCTACCTTTGCAGAAATAGAAGCAGGTGATTGCATATCGTCTTTCCACAAAGCCGTGGTTAAAAATGTAGCTACAACGGGTTTATTGTTATTGTCTTTTATAATTACATAATCAAAGTTCCAATTGTTTTCTTTTAATTCATTTTCGGAAAATGATTTTTCTAATAATTGAAGTCCCTCCCAATCAAAAGTTCCTTTCCCAGCAAAAATATTATCCCATTCTACTTTATCTACTTTGCTTATTGAAGAATAATGATTGAGTTTTAACGATAGACTTTGGGTGATAACATTAGAAACCGCTGCATCCAATGTTACATCTTCTGGCATTTGCAATTTAAATGCTTTGTAAATATCTTTTAGGGTAAGCCCTTCTTCTTCCATTGCTATCGGCAATTCTTTTGCAATGCTAGCAATCATATTTTCTATTTGCGTATAAGTATGCAGCTTCGTAATGGTAAACCGTATGCCAGTGTTTTTCATTGGCACTGCAGGAAAAATACCAAGGTTTACATAATAACCTTCATTCATCATTCGGTGTACCATATTATAACCCAATTTCGGCAAACTTACTCCTACAAAAAAAACTGCCGCATCGGAAGGCGCTACCACAGGCAGTTTATACTTTTTAAGCATCAAATTGGCAAATCTAATATTATCGTGCAGGTCATTTTGCATTTCATTAATTTCATCTGTCAAATGTATTTTGGCAGCGGCAATAGCAGCACCCAATTGCGATGGTTGTAGTGGTCCAGATGTAATTAAAGTAGAGCCGCAATTTCTCACCAATTGTGCTTTTTCTTTGTTAGGAAAAACAAATACCGCACCACCAGTTGGAAATGCTTTTACCAAAGATGTAGCAATAATAGCTCTTTCGTGTATGGGCGCTTCGTTTAGCACATAACCCCTACCGTGCTTTCCATAAATGCTCATACCATGCGCATCGTCCACATAATAATTTAACTCAGGGTATTTATCCATCAATGCATAAATTTCTTTTACAGGACTTACATCGCCATACATACTATAAATACCATCGGCCATGTACCATATTTTTTTATACTTGCTGCGCAAAAATTTTACCCGCTCTTCTAATAAATCTATTCTGTTGTGTCGCAATAACTCTACAGTAACGCCTTGACTCTTCACCAAGTTTACCGCTATTTGTACCGAATTGTGCACTTGATGATCCATAATAATACAATCATCGCTGCCTACGAGCACTGGTATTGCAGCTATATGCCCTAGTGTGGTTGTTTGTGTAATTACAACAGGCAATTCAAATATTTTTTCGAATAAATCTTCCAATTCTTTATATAAGGATATAGAAACGTATGCCCTCGATTCTGAAAACTGTGTTCCAAAATCATCGATAGCTTGTTTGCTAGCCGTTTTTAACCTTTCGTCAAACTCTAACCCAAGGTAACTACACGAGCCAAAATTTATTACTTCTTTCCCTTCCAAAGAAATAGAGTTACCTTTAATTCTTTTTTTACTGTCAGTATATAAATGAAATATTTTTTTATTGATACCGTATTTGGCTATTTGTTGTAGTGTATCAATAAACGATTGTGTTTTGCTCATAAGAATTAAGTTTTCGAGGTTTAAAATATTCTAATGCAAAACTTCCATAAAATGCTTATCTTAACAACCCATTAAATACTGATTTCTTAAAGAATAAACTGCTACTTTTACCTAGGTATAAATACGTAGTTTATATGACAAACTATAAAAAGTAATGATCAAAACCCTTGAAACAGCTTCTGTGCTTTTTGAAATGGAGAATGGCATTTTAATTGCTACATATCATCCTCATGTACGCATTGCACTTAAGCAAGCAAAAGAAATAGTAGCACAAAGACTTTTATTTATAAACAATAAAGCCATGCCTACATTGGTTTTGAACCAAGGCATTATTAAAATGGATAAAGATGCAAGAGATTATTTATCATCGGAAGCTGGTATAGCAGGAATAAAATGTGCTGCCATATTGGTAAATTCTAATTTTACTTCACTTACTGTTACCTTCTTTTTAAAAATTACTAAGCCAAAATTATTGGTGAAAACTTTCATAGATAAAAAAGAAGCATTAACTTGGCTTTCAAATTATATTGATTAAAACAACCGCTCTTGGATGCTCGTTTCAAAAAAATAAATAAGTTACTTACTGAGTACGCACTTGGTAATTTCGGAAAAAAAATTAAGCTCTCTAATCAATTAGATGAGATAGATTCATTTATTTCTTGCATCAATATGCTTGGCGAAGAGTTGAGGGAATCAACCATATCTAAAAATCATTTCGATAATATTTTTAGCTCTGTATCCGATATGATATTTGTATTGGATTTGAATGGAAAAATGTTAACAACGAGTGAATCGGTTCATGAAACTTTAAACAGAACTAGTGTAACCTTAAAAAATAAATCAATAGATATTTTAGAAATTAAAAAAGATTATTCTTTATTCAATTTCATTAAAAAAAATATAAAAACAAATAGGCAAGCAGTAGAAATAGAAATTACTTTTAAAAATAGTGATGGAACAAAAATCCCTGTATTGTGCTCTGCCATTTCTTTACACAACAAAAAAAATATAAAAACAGGGTATCTGGTAACTGCCAAAGATTTAACTAACTTAAAAGAATATGAGCTATCCCTAAAAGAATCTGAGAATAAATTTCAGAAATTATTTGAAGAATCGAGCGATTGTATTTTTATAACAGATGAAACGGGAAATTTTTTAGACCTAAATATTGCAGGGTACAAACTTTTTAAATCAGCAAAATCCCCATTGGCAAGTTTTAACTTATTTAGCCTGATAGATAAAGACACCGAGAAAAAAAACTTTATAAAAGAAATAAAGCAAAAGAAGAACATTGCTAATTTTGCTATTCAAATAAAAAGCCTAGATGAATCTGTGCTAGATTGTTTGGTATCTGCAAGTATTATTGAAAATTACCAACAAAAAACCATTGGATATAGAGGAATTATAAAAGATATAAGTAAACAAAAAGAAACAGAAAATTTGGTTTTTAAAGCCATTGTAAATACGCAGGAAGCAGAGCGAAAAAGGTTTGCAAAAGATATTCATGACAGTATAGGCCAACAATTATCTGCCATAAAATTTTATATAGGAACCTCCGTTTCTATTACAAAAGATGAAAAACAAAAAAAATTATTAATAAAAGCAAACGATGGCCTAGTAAGCGCATTAGCCGAAATACGTAATATTTGTTTTGACCTAATGCCAAAAACATTAGAAAACTTTGGGCTTGCAGAATCCTTACAAGAACTCTGCAAACAAACAGAAGTGAATGAAGCTTTAACTTTTGAATTAAACATCCAGCAAAATTTTCCATTTTTAAATAAGCAACTAGAAATCTCAGTTTTTAGAGTAGTGCAAGAATTTATTAATAACGCTCTAAAACATAGCAATGCCAATGTAATTAAAATAGAATTACTTCAAAAAAATAATGAAATAAAAATAAATTTGAAAGACAACGGCAAAGGTTTTGATATGACTAATGCAAGCAAAAAAAATGGGATGGGCTTAAGAAATGTAAAATCGAGATTACTGCCTTATAATGGCGAAATAAATGTGGCTAGCAATTTAGGTAAGGGCACACAATATAAAATTACGATTCCGCTTACACAAACTAATATTAATAATGTTAAATAGCAATATACAAAAAGTACGCCTTTTAATTGTAGATGATCATCAGATGGTAAGAGATGGCATACGTGTAATGTTAGAGTCGCAAACCAAAACATATAAGTTTATAATAACCGAAGCCGAAAATGGAGAAGATGCTATACAAAATATTTTAAAAAATGATTACGATATTATTTTGATAGACTACCAACTTCCAAAAATGACCGGTATGGAAACGGTGGAGAGAATTTTGCTTTACAAACCAAACACAAAAATTCTTGCATTATCTAATTATGATGAACTTACCTACATTAACAACATGCTAAAAGCTGGTGTTAGCGGATATATTTTAAAAAATGTGGAGCCTTTAGAGTTAATAGCCGCCATAAAAACAATTTTACACGACAAAGTTTTTTACTCCAATGAGATAGCCATAAAATTGATAGAAAGCAAAAAAAAGATTGTATCTAACATCGAAAAATATTCGCTTACAAAAAGAGAATTAGAAATTTTAAAACTGATAACACAAGAAAAAACAAACGATGAAATTTCTATCCTCCTTTGCATTGCAAAACGTACAGTTGACTCTCATCGACAAAATTTATTAAATAAACTTGGCGTAAAGAATACAGTTGGGTTAACAAAGATTGCAATAGAATCAAAATTAATTTAACAATTATCTACCTCCCCCCTGGCTCACAATTCTTCCTCAAAAAATTTGTATAAAGCGTAGCCAAATGCAAACTTGTACCTACTCCCTCGCTAATGCTATGTGTACGATTTGGGTAAGCCATAAACTCAAATTGTTTATTGTATTTTATTAATTCGTTCAATAACATTTCTGCATTATCGTAATGCACATTATCATCGCCAGTACCATGTATGTACAATAGTTTTCCTTGCAAGCCTTTTGCATTATTTATTGGAGAGCCTTTTACAAAATCTTCTCTATTTTCTTGGGGCAAGCCCATGTATCTTTCTTGATAAATATTGTCGTAGTTTAATTGGTTGGCAACAGCTGCTATCGCAATTCCTGTTTTAAAAATTTCGGGATAATTAAACATTAAATTAAGCGTAGATGAACCACCTCCACTCCAACCCCACACTGCCACACGGCTTTTATCCATATAACTATTCTCCAAAATCTTTTTTGCACCCGATGCTACATCTTTAATATTTATATTCCCAATTTTCCTGTAAATCGATTTGCGCCATTTCGCTCCTTTAAGTGATGGTGTACCCCTATTATCGATTGATACCTGTACATAACCATCTCCGCTTATATCGCCCATGTATAAAAAATTATTATGCGCCCCATATGTATCATTTACAGTAGAAGCAGCTGGCTCGCCATATACATAAAATACTACAGGGTATTTTTTTGAAGGGTCAAAATTTTTAGGTTTGTTTATCCAAGCATCTAGCACTACATTATCTTCTGTAGTTACTTGTATGTATTCAATATTCTTTCTTGCATCAATTTTAATATTTTTTTCGATGCACTTTGCAGATACCATCGATTTGTTTTCTGGCAGCGTTATCCACTCACCTACCGAAGCTGTATTATTATTGCTAAAAGAATGAAATGCTATTTTTCCATTAGGCGACATATCGTATTCATGTGTACCTTTTAGTTTACTGTTGCTTACAAGTTCTGGATCATCTTTACTATTATTTATGCGTACCCTATACAAGTACAATTGTGTTGCATTATTTGGCGATGCAGTAAAATAAATATAATTATTGGCTTCGTCTATAGCTTTCATTGTACCAATATCATAATTACCTTTTGTAAGTAATGTTGTTGTTTTCCCATCTCTACTTATTTTATAAATATGTCTCCATCCATCTTTTTCACTTATCCAAAGAAAATCTTTTCCTTGGTTTACCCATTTCCAACCCTTAGGATTATCCGTATTTAAGTCCACCCAAGCATCATCGTTTTCTGCCCAAAATGTATTAGTGCTTCCATCTGATACTTTACAATAAATCAATTTGCTTTCTTGTTGTTTACGATCTAGCTGTTGCAAAATAATTTCATTATCGCCACTCCACTCCATACGTGTAATGTAGTGCTGCTGTGGGTCTCCATCTATATTCATTTTTCGTATTTGCCCGCTAGTTACGCTTACTACATGTATATATGCAGGCGATGGGCTCTCTCCAACTTTTGGATATTCTACTGGTATAACTCTAGAATAAACCGAATCCGTATTATTAATCATGTAATAATCTCTAATTTTTGTGGCATCAATTTTCCAAAATGCAATTTGCTTACTATCGGGGCTCCACCGAAAACCATCTCTACAATTAAATTCTTCTTCATACACCCAATCAAAAGTTCCGTTTATCATTTTCCTTGTACCATCAAGTGTCAATTTTTTTATTTTACCAGTAACAATATCTTCCGAATAAATATTTCTTTCGCATACATATGCTACCATTTTACTATCCGGCGAAAATTTTGCAAACATTAATGATTGCGATGGCAAGGTTTTACCGAGTTGTGTCAATTTATTGGTAGCAGTATTCATTACCCAATAATCGCCACGAGTTTTGTAACGCCATACTTTTGCTGTATTGGCAAATAACAACACTTTGGCTTTATCATTACTATAATCGAATGATTGTACTTTTAAAGCATTGCTGGCTCCAGTTGGCGTTAATAATTCTTTTTTTATTACAACAGTTTCTGCTTCTGTTTTAGGGTCTATTCTTACAATACCGTCTTCTCTAAATTCATAATAAGCAAGCCCATCGGGTGTCCAATTGGTACCATGATCTTGAGCAGGGCAAATTTTAAAAACAATAAATAAAATGAAAAATGAAAGTACATTTTTTAAACACATAAGGGGTATAATTTTTATAAAAATAGGCAATAAAGTATACATATTCAAATCGTGGGTTTCTTCCCAACTATTTACAATATTTTTGCTAAGTCAATTAATGATTTTGTGTCTTATATAAAACACTTTATTATCGTTCAGTTAACTCTAAAAATGGAAAAAGAAAAATTACGTTTAGATAAATATTTATGGAGCATACGCCTATTTAAAACACGTAGTCTTGCGGCCGAAGCCTGCGACAAAGGAAAAGTAAAATACAATGCTGCATCTGTAAAGCCCTCTAAGCAAGTGCATATAGACGAAGAATACGAGGTGAAAACTGAAGCCAAAAAATGGCTCATAAAAGTTACAGGCTTATTGCATAACCGAGTACAATATTCAGAAGCCATTAATTTCTATCTTGATATTACGCCAGAAGATACAGAGGATAAATTACAATACCAGGGTGCGGCTTTTCATACTGGAAAAAGATTAAGCAAGGTGGGGCGCCCTACCAAAAAAGAAAAAAGAGATTTGGATGGATTTATGGAAGGGTAGAAAATAGATGTTAGATTTTAGAGATAAGATATTAGACAGGAAATTTACTTTAAATATTCGTTTACATAACCCTGTATTATTTTTTGAACAGATTCCCATGTTTGTCCTTTTAAGCTAATGGGGTCTTCGCTTTCGTCGGCATCGGCAAAGTAAGACATGGCGTAAGGCAATGATACAAGCAATTGCATATTGGGATATTTCGCAGTATAAGCTTTTACAAAATCATTAAATGTATAATGCCTTAATAACTCTGCCACATCCCAAAAATCTTTTTTATGTGCTCGTTTTAAAATGGCGAATACTTTCATTGCCATTATATCTTCGCTGCTAAACATTCTAATTCCATCTTCTATTATTGCTTCTCCAATTTGCTTAAAATAATGATGTTTTACAAAATCAATTTTTACATCTCCAATATATCCGAACTGACCAATTGGGTTATTTGTGCTTCTGTATTCAAATGGAATTTTTTCTTTTTCCAATATCTCAATTAACCATTCGTTGGTAAATTCTTTTAAAGAAAATAAATCGAAGTCTATAGATTTACGATGTCCATATCTCAATGATAAACATGTTCCACCAACCAAATAAAAATTATTTAGTTCTTTAATACTCATTAATTGTTTTAATATTGAAAGTGTGTTGGGTTCAACAGTGCTTGTGTATAGCATTTATAATTTGTTAGTTTATTATTAAACAATGCAGTTGCTAAATAAATGGTAGATAAACTTAACCATTTTGCATTTACAAGTGTATTTTCTATTTTCTCATCTCCATAAAACCTTCTACAATACCTAATATCCTCCACATCTCCCCGCTCAAAAACCCGCTCTATTATAAAAGAGGCTTTTGTGGCATAGTCCATTTTATCGGAATCTACATCCCAAAAAATGCGTTTATTGTAAAATGGCTTATCTGGTTTTTGCATTTTATTTTTTTATAATAATTTAAGTTACAAATTTATATCTATTTGATATAATTTGCAGTTTTAAAAATAATACATGACCATAGATATTATAAGTGTAGTACCAGACCTCCTTACTTCTCCATTTGCACATTCTATTATGAAACGTGCGGCAGATAAAAATTTGCTAAAAGTAAATGTTATCAACCTTCGTGATTACACTACATATGCTCGTGCGCAAGTGGACGACTACCAATTTGGCGGTGGTGCAGGCATGGTGATGATGATAGAGCCTCTGGTAAATGCAGTAGAAAGTTTACAAAAAGAAAAAAACTACGATGAAATTATTTTTCTTACACCAGATGGAGAAACGTTTAACCAAAAAATGGCGAATACCCTTTCTTTAAAAAATAATTTATTGCTTATTTGTGGGCATTACAAAGGCATAGACCAACGATTTAGAGATCATTTTGTAACCAAAGAAATATCTATTGGAGATTATGTATTGAGTGGCGGAGAGCTAGCGGCAGCCGTACTTACTGATGCCATTGGTCGCTTATTGCCTGGCGTGTTAAACGACGAAACATCTGCACTTACCGATTCTTTTCAAGATAATTTGTTAGCGCCACCGGTTTACACAAGACCCGAAGTTTTTAGAGGATGGGCAATACCCGATGTCTTAAAAAGTGGTAATCATAAATTGATAGAAACATGGAGGCATGAGCAAGCTTTGGAGAGAACAACTTTGAGAAGACCAGATATTTTGGAGTAATCGGTTTTATTCAAATTCAACACCACCTCTTTTTTTCTTCTTTTTCTTTTTCTTGCCTGGTTGATAAATATCCACCGTTTTATCTAAAAGTTTTAAAAACTCCGTTTGTAAAAAAACCTGTTTTTCAGTAGCAGCTTGGGCTACAGTTTTTACATCTGCCCACGAGGCTTTGTTTAAATAAGGAGATTCTTTTAATTTTAAGCCATACATGGCTACCGCCGCCGCAAATTTTAAAGCATTATCTGCACTATCTTTTATTTCTCCTTGTATGGTAAAATCAATTTGCTGTAGCTTTTGTGTTTTATCTTTTACATCATGAAATTTTAATTGCAATTTTCCAATTTCTACTGTTTCTATTATATTATTAATTTGCACAGGCACTATTTCAAAAATGGCCATATTGCTGCTACCACTTCCTATTTCTCCACCATCCAAATCGCTAGTACCATCTTGTATAGCTTCTCTTTTATTATCGAAACCAATAAGCCTATAATTACTTACTCTTGCTGGATTAAATTGAATATTTATAAAAGCATTATCGGCTACTGCATACAAGGTTTCGGTAAGCTCATGCACTAGCACTTTTTCTGCTTCTTGAAGATCATCTAAGTATGCATAATTACCATTGCCACGTTTGGCTAGGGTTTGCAATTTTGAATCTTTATAATTGCCCATGCCTACACCTAAGCAAGTAAGAAAAACACCAGTTTCTCTTTGCCTTGTTATTAAATCATCCAATGCTTTTTCTGATGTTTGGCCCACATTAAAATCTCCATCTGTTGCCAGAATTACACGGTTGTTTCCTCCAGGAATAAAAGTAAATCTTGCCATTTTATAGGCTGCTTCTATAGCAGATTGTCCTGGCGTATCACCAGCAGCTTCTAATAATTCTAATCTATCATTAATTTTTTGTTTTTCATCTCCAGCTGTTGGAGCAAGCCATGTACCTACCATTCCCCCATATGTTATGATAGAAACTTTGTCTATAGGTCTTAAGTTTTTTACAAATAAATGAAAAGCTTCTTTTATTAATGGCAAACGATTGGGCATATCCATACTGCCAGATACATCTATTAAAAAAACAAAATTACCAGGTGGTATTTTGTCTAATTCAATTCTTTTTGCACTCAGTTTTATAAAGAGCAATTCGTTTTTTTTATTCCAAGGGCAAGTAGTAATAGCACTGTTAATATTAAAAATATCTTTCCCTTTAGGTTGTTCATAAGCTAGGTTAAAATAATTAATCATTTCTTCTACACGTACAGCATCGGGTGGCACTTTGCTGTTTGAATTTATAAACCTACGAACATTACTATATGATGCTTTATTTACATTTAACGAAAAACCAGTATTGGGAAATGATGATGCACTTACAAACTCATTTTCTATTAATTTAAAATATGTTTCATCGCTCACAAACGGATTAAACCTTGCTCTTCTGTTAGCATCTTTGGTAAAGGAAATAAGCTTGGGTTTATTTTTTAAAAGCGTAGCGGCAGATATTTTTAAAACTATATCTTGCCATACATCTGTTTTTACACGAAGTATTTGTTTTTCGTAACCATCTAATGAAACAGTAATAGAATCATATTGCAAAGATGTGGTAATACCAAAACTACCATCTACATCTGAAACATAACCAATTTTTGAAGAATGCAAAAATATTTTTGCATTAGGTATTGCTACTTTTTTTTCGTCACGAATATTACCACGCAGAAAATACTGCGCCTGCGTGCTAAGTGCCGCACAAAAAAAAAGTGTATATGCAACAAGTTTTTTCACTATAAAAAACTGGTGTAGCTAGGTTTTGTAAAAGCTAAATTAAATGATAATTATTATTTGTAAACGAAAAATTTAATTAAAAATTGTTTTATTAGTCTTCAATAAGTTTATAAATTTCTTTCAAATTTCTACCATAGCCATCATAATCTAAACCATAACCCAATAAAAACTTATTAGGTACATTAAAACCAAGATAATCGATTTTTATAGGATAAGTAAGTGCATCGGGCTTATGAAGCAATGCCGCAATTTTTAAAGATAATGGTTGCTGGTTTACCAATTGTGGCAAAAACTCATGCAATGTTTTACCAGTATCCACAATATCCTCTATTATTATTACATGTCTATCTGTAAGTGTTGCATCTAACCCAATAGAAGTGATTACTTGCCCAGTACTTTTTGTGCCTTTGTACGAAGCCAATTTTATAAAACATATTTCGCACTCTATAGTTAGCGCTTTAAATAAATCGGAGGCAAACATAAATGAGCCATTGAGTATAGCAATAAATAATGGTCGTTTACCTTCATAATCTTTGTTCAATTCACTGCCCAATCTTTTTATTTGTTCGTCTATTTGCTCAGCCGTTAAGTATGGCGTAAATTTTTTATCGTTTAGTTGAATTGTCTCCATGAAGAAAGTTATTAGTTATAAATTATTCGATTGTGAGCATTAACGAAGTTTAATTTTCGTTCCTTTTTTTAGAAACTCATTTTCACCCATATTATTTAGAAGCATCAATGATTTTAATTGTACACCATTATTTTGTGCCACATCTCTTAGTGTTTCATTTTGCAAAGAAGTTGAAAAATCTCTACTGCCTTGTTTATTTTTTTTCTCTAAATAAATTAATTCGTCTTCTTTTAAAAGCCCATCAATTTTAAGGTCGTTATAATCTAACAGTTTTGCCAAATCAATATTTGCAGCCATAGCAATAGCGAGCAAAGATGTACCTTTGCTCGCATACAAAGCTTTTAGTTTATTAAATGTAGAATTTGCTTTTAACGCATTTTTTATTTCTTCATTGTCCGAAACCAATGTGGCATTTTTTATCACGCTTTCATCTTCTACATTTTTTGAAATTACAATCTCATAATTTACCATTCCAGTAACGGTATCGTATTGTTGCAAATTATATTTTTCAATATTAGAAATTACAATTTGCGGATACCGAGGATTAGTGGCATAGCCTGCACGTTTTAATCCATATGCCCACCCTTTATAATCCGAAGGGTTTAATTCAAATAACGATGCATATCTTGGCGATGTTTTTAAATAGTCGCTATGATCTTTATAACTATCTGCTGCGTTAGGGTATTTTCTAAAACATTCGTTTGGCGCATCATCTGTATGGCGTACACTTTCGCCTGTCCATGTACTTTTGCACTTTATACCAAAATGATTATTCGATTTTTTTACTAAGTCGCTATTGCCATGTTCTGTTTCTAAAATGCCTTGCGCAAGCGTTACAGATGCAGGTATACCCGAGCGTTGCATTTCGGCAATGGCAATACTACGATATGTATTTACATATTCCTCCACAGAAATATCTTGGGCTTTTAAAAAGCTTGCAAATAAAATTAATGTTGTTGTAATAATCAGTTTCCTCATATTATATTTTTCTTATTAAAGATATACCGTCTCTTATGGAAAGCATTACTTGTTCGGTTCTATTATCTTTAGCTACATGCTCATTAAATGCATGTATGGCAATGGCATTTTTTCCAGTAATATTTTCTTCCAATACTTGCCCATGAAACAACACATTGTCTGCCAAAATAAAGCCGCCTGTTTTTAATGTGGGCAAAGTTAATTCGTAATAATCAATATAACTAGGTTTATCTGCATCAATAAAAATAAAATCCCATTCCTCATTTAGTGTTGGTATAATATCTTTTGCATTGCCAATATGCAATTTTATTTGCTGAGCATATTCGCTTTTATTAAAATTGTTTTGCGAAACAGTAGCATCTTCTTCCCTCAACTCTATGGTATGCAGCATACCCTCTTTTTGTAAGCCTGCTACCAAACACAAAGCACTAAAGCCAGTAAAAGTGCCTATTTCCAATACTTTCAGGGGTTTTAGCATATGGCTTATCATTTGCAAAAACATGCCTTGCACATTCCCACTAAGCATATGCGACTGTGCATGTGTAGCATAAGTTTCTTTTAAAATCTGTTGCAATAAAGCATCGTGTGCACTAGTAAATTGCTCGGCATATTTTTCTGCAAGTGGAATAACAATGTCCATTATAGTGCTATTTTATTACTAGATTTTTTGGAAATAATTAACAAACCAAGAAAGGTAAATATGCCATTTATTAAAATTAATTCGTTGCCAATTTTGTATCCGCCAAAAATATTTGTTGATATATCTTTTAGTGTACCCAAACTTACATGCAATTTCTTTTCGTACCACTCTGGGCTGCTAAGCATATCTAAACCCAATGCCATAAGTGGAGCTATAATACAAACTGTCCATATCAATTTTTCGTTTAAATGCTTTTTGGTTAAAATACCAAACGAAAATAACCCAAGCAACGGGCCATAAGTTATACCAGCAAATTTTAAAATAAAATCGATAATCAATTTATCGTTGATGGCTTTAAAAATAAGTACCATCACAAAAAATACAATGGCAAAAGTAAAATGTACTTTAAGCCTTGTAGTTTTATTTTCTTTCTCTGTTGCAGCATTTTTATTTATGCCCAAAATATCTATACAAAAACAAGATGTGAGGGATGTAATAGCACCATCCACACTTGGAAACAATGCAGATATTAATGCAATAATAAAAATGATCCCAATAACCCCACTAAAAGTATCGCTCAATGCAATGGTAGGAAACAAATCATCGGGCGCTGTGGTAATACCATTTGCACTAGCATATAAATAAAGTATTCCTCCCAAAAACAAAAACAATAAATTTACCACTACCAGCACGGCAGAAAAAGTCATTATATTTTTTTGCGAATCTTTAATATTTTTTACACTAATATTTTTTTGCATCATTTCTTGATCGAGCCCCGTCATAGCAATAGCAATAAACATACCGCCAATAATATGTTTTAGAAAAAACGAACCGGCTTTTACATCGGTATTAAAAATTTTGGTGTAGCCTTTATCATTCATTAAAGATAATGCTCCACTAAAATCGGTACCCATGGCTTTTGTAATTACAATAATACAAACTACTAACCCAAGCAACATACCAGTGGTTTGCAAAGTATCGGTATAAATAATGGTACGCACACCGCCTTCAAAAGTGTATAATAATATCAATGCTAAAATAACGATAGTCGTTACTGCAAAATGAATATGCATTGGTTCAAAAATAAATTTTTGAAGAATACTTATAACCAAGTACAACCTAGCCGTAGCACCAACCGTACGAGATAGTATAAAAAAGAAAGCCCCTGCTCTATGTGCATTTATGCCAAACCTTTTTTCTAAATAAGTATAAATAGAGGTAAGGTTCATTTTATAGTACAACGGTATAAGCACAAAAGCAATTACCATATACCCAAGCAAATAGCCCAACACTATTTGAAAATAATAAAAATTACCTGTAGCCACACCACCTGGCACACTCACAAACGTAACACCACTAAGGCTTGTACCTATCATACCAAAAGCCACCAGCATCCAGTTGCTATTTCGGTTGCCAATAAAAAAAGATTCGTTGTTGCTACCTCTGCTTGTAAAATAAGCAACGGCTAATAGCAATACAAAATATCCAATTACAAAAGAAAATAAAATGAGTGGAGACATTGGGAAGATTTAAGATTTATTATTTAAGATTTAATATTTTTTTTGTGCTATGCGCTTTATACCATTTGGCAATTTTTGTTCCCGCTATTCGTTATAAGTCCTCATTCGTTTCGCTCTCCCGCCAAATGCGGAATCGCTCACTCACTCCGGGCTTTCCGCTTCTATCGGGCAGCTCGTCAGCTAAGAATATCTATTTAGCATTATTAATTCAATGCATCATAATTCAAATTATTGTAGTCCTACAATTTATACTCGTTTACATAAAGCAGGTAAGATAAGAAAAAATAAATTATTCTTTAACTTTAAACCTAAGTTATAAAAGCTTTTTAACAAAGAATCCCATTATAAAAATATTTCAGGCACCAATGGTATTTTTTTTATATTTTTATTGCATGAGTATAAAAGCAATAGCCGTTTTTTGTGGCAGCAAGGCTGGCAACAATCCCATATTTGAGGAGCATACAACACAACTTGGAGAAATATTTGCAGAAAAAAAAATTACCATTATTTATGGTGCAGGCAATAAAGGCTTAATGGGCGCTGTAGCAAATGGTTCTTTGCAAAACGGAGGAGCAGTAATAGGCATCATTCCTGCTTTACTACAAGAGCAAGAGCACATGCACAACACTCTTACCGAAACTCATGTGGTTGCAGATATGCATATAAGAAAAAAAATGTTGTACGAAAAATGCGATGCGGCTATTATTCTCCCAGGGGGTTATGGCACATTAGATGAATTGTTTGAAATGCTAACTTGGAATGCCCTGAAAATACACAGCAAGAAAATATTTTTTTTAAATAGTGATGGATTTTATGATCACCTTATTGCACATATTTCAAAAATGCATTCCGAAAATTTTTTATACTCACACCCCTTTGAGCAATTGACCGTAATTAAAGAACCTACAGAAATTAGGCAATACCTTTAGTAATCATTTCTTCTTTTTCTATAACCCCCACTACTACCTCCTTGAAAAAGTGCAATATTAAACCCTGCACGAATAATTGGGTCTATTCTTCCAAGCTCATCAATGTATGGAGAGTTTATATCTTTGCCTATATCAAATAATATGGAAATATAATAGAAAGTATTTCCTTCTTCCCTTCCTCTTGCATAACCTGCGCCCACAAGGTAGCTGGTGGCTGCAAAACTTAATTTTTGTTTTTGCAGATAACTATTATTTGCTGGAAAATATTTTAATGTTACAAAATTTCTTTCTATCTGCGCATGTGCATATAAAAAATTAACTGGAAAAAGTCGTACAAATGCGCTTGGCCCAATAATAGATTGGCGCACTTTATCTCCATATTCTTGATAATCTCTTTGGGAAACATAATTATAATTTAATGCCAATGCCACATCTATATACTTATTTATACTATACCCAAAATGTGGCCCAAGCCCAACAGAAAAAGTACCTTGCGCAAGCCCTCCTCCCACACTGCCTCCAGTAAATAAATTCTCTTTCTTAAAGCCATGCTTTTTTTCTTCGTCATCTTCGCTTGCTTGCGCCTTTACTTTGTTTACAAAAACTGCTAAGCAAAACATTGCAATAATTATTTTTTTCATTGATTGTATTTTTAGTCGAAAATTTTTCCTGTATTCAAAATATTATTAGGGTCAAATGTTTTTTTAATACCTCTCATTATGTTCAAAGTTATTTCATCAAACATAATGGGGATATATTCTTTTTGTATTAATCCAATACCATGCTCTCCACTTATAGTACCACCCAATGTTTTTACCAATGTAAATAATGCATTAAGTGCTGGTATTACCGCAGGATTATTGAGGCTATAAATACTACCTTCTTTTTTTATTCTAATATGTAAATTACCATCGCCTGCATGGCCATAACACACCACTTTAAAATTATATTCTACACTTAATTGTTTTACGCCTTTTATCAAGGCAGGCAAAGCAGCTCTTGGCACTACGGTATCTTCTTCAATACTGTAGCCGTCTATTTTTACAGCTTCGGCTACTCTTCTACGCAGTTTCCACAATTCATTTTTTTGTTGTGCATCATCTGCAAAATATATTTCGCCGCAATCAAAATCGGTAAGCAATGCTGCAATGGCTTCCATATCTTTCATCAATACTTCTACATCGTTTCCATCTACTTCTATAATTAAATGTGCAGCTACACCATCGCCAATAGGAATGGTATTGCTATCTAAAAACTTGCTTACAATTTTTAAGGCATCTACTTCTACTAGCTCCATAGCACTTGGAGTAAACCCTGCACGAAATATGGCACTCACCGCAGCGCCAGCTTTTTCCAAATCATTAAAAGGCACAAGCATCAATAAATCGTGCTTTGGGTGTGGTATTAATTTTAATACAATTTTTGTAACCAAGCCAAGTGTTCCTTCGCTGCCCACAATAAGTTGTGTAAGATTATATCCTGTAGAATTTTTTAACACATTTGCACCCGTCCAAATAATTTGGCCAGTTGGCAATACTACTTGTAGGTTGAGCACATAATCTTTTACCACCCCATATTTTACCGCTTTAGGCCCACCACTATTTTCTGCAATATTGCCACCAATAAAACAACTGCCTCTACTACTTGGATCTGGCGGATAAAACAATCCTTTTTCTTTTACAGCATTTTGCAATACTTCTGTAATAACACCTGGCTCTGTTGTTACTTGCAAATTTTTTTCATCTATTTCCAAAATGCTATTCATGCGTTCGAAAGAAATAACTACGCCACCAAATTGTGGAAGTGCACCACCGCTTAAACCAGTACCTGCACCACGTGGCGTAACAGGGATTTTATTGACGTTACAAATTTTCATTACCTCACTTATTTCTTCGGCAGTGCGTGGTTTAATTACAATATCTGGTAAAAAATAAAGATTTTCTGTTTCATCTTTGGCACAAATATCTAGCGTTTCTTCATCTGTAAAAATATTTTTTTCGCCTACAATATTTTTAAAAGCATTAAGATGTTCTAGAAAAATTGTTTTGTTTTCAGCAACCATATTCAGTCTTATAATTTTTGCAAAGTTCGGAAAAAAGGGGCATTGTTGAATTGTTGAATTGATAAATTGTTTCTCTCGAAGATTGAGTAAAGAATATTGGCACAAATTTTTTTAGGCTGCAAAAGTCCCCCTTCGGGGGATTTAGGGGGCTATTAAAACTTCGGGCATATTGTTTGCCTATCTGTATTACTTGGATAAAATCCTTTTTTTACAATGCTAAACTCTGCAGCTCCTCTAAAATTATTGAACTTACTCAAATTAGAAATTGTAGCATCGTAACTAAAAGTAAAAGCAGTATTTTTTGTTTCAAAACCAATTACAGGTATTATAGCATCGTTATGTCTGTAATACAATCCAAATATTAATTGACTTTCTCCATACTCACTAAGATTGTAATTAGCATTCATACCACCGTTTAATTCTATTGCATTTGTTTGTGTTGTAAAATAAATATTTGGATTTATAATTACACGAGGATGTACTTTTAATATTGCATTCACAAAACCGATATGACGAACAGGTATTTTACCTACTTCTGTATTATCGCCAAAAAAAGTTTCTTTAGGTTTGTTTACATGATGAATAGAATAACCAGCATTTATGTACACATTTTCTTGTGGGAAGTATGCATAATTTAATCCCACTTGCATATCGTAATAATCAATATTAATATTAGTAAATTGCACACCTGGAGAAATGGTTGCATCAAAAAATTTACCATTAAACTGGTCTGGAAATTTAAGATTTGTAGGATCTATTCTTTTAGAAACATACCCCAAATTAAACCCAGCACTAAGCAAACTACTCAAGCCAAGCATTTGATGGTACGCTACTGAGCCATAAAATTTATCGGAACGCAAACCTCCGCTACCAGCTTTGTCGCTCAATAAAACACCGCCAATGCCTACCCATCCATTCTCTAATTTATTTTTAAATAATTGTGCATCTGCAAAAGCGCTCATTGTTTTATATGGTGTTGATAAAATGCTACTCCATTGGTTTCTATAATTTACACCAATTCGAAAATCTGCATCGGGTATAAAGCCAGTATTTGCAGGGTTTGTAGTAAGCGGCGAATTGAAAAATTGAGAGAAATGTAAATCTTGGGCATGAGATGGCAAGCCTAAGAAAAGCAAAAATGATAAAAATAATATGTGCCTTATGAAATTCAATGTAATTTTTTTATGGTTAAACTGTTTATTTAACTTCTTTTGTCAAGAAAAATATTTTTTATTTTAAGTACCTTTAAAATTACAACTTTATTCAATAATTCAACAATTCAACAATTCCCTATCTCAACAAAGTTATATCCCCGGTCTTTCTAATTTTTTTACCATCGGTAAGCTCTACATCTAAGGTGTAACTATATACATCTATTGGTTGTAATTTACCTTTATACGTACCATCCCATCCTTGTCTTTTATTATCCGATTTAAATATTACTTGTCCCCAACGGTTATAGATTCTCCAATCCATTTTATCAATACCAAAGCCACGCACATTTACCACACTGTTTACACCAAACCTTCCTGGTGTAAATGCATTGGGCACATCCAATAATGGGTTTACAATTACATTTACTGGCAACCTAAATGTATCTGTACAACCTGCAACACTATATGCTATCAACTCTGCATCATAAATTTTTGTAGCATTATATTCATGCACTGGTGCAAATTCAGTTGAACTTTCACTATCACCAAAGTTCCACAAATAACTATCGGCAAAACTAGACAAATTTGTAAACCTTACTGGTACATTTGGCTCTGGCGGATTTGGAGCCCAATCGAACTTTGCTTGTGGTTTTTGTACAACTTTTATATTTTTAAATGCCGACACATCAATCTTATTGCAAGTAGTAGAGTCAAAAGCTGTTAAACGATATTTGTAATTTCCAACTGGTAAAGCAGAAAAGGTAGGTACAAAGTCTGTAGAAGTGGCAATAAGTGCATTTGTGGTAGCATCAAATAATTCCCAAAGCCAAGACAAACCTGCATCCGATTCATTTTTAAAAACTGGCACATAAGGCGCACAGCCCAATGCGTTCGAGGTTGGTTTTGCCGTAACATTATCATTTATACGAAGCGGTATAATAGTATCTTTTGGCGAGTTACAAAAACGATTATCTATTATAGTGAGTTTTACATTGTACGTACCTGTAGATGCATAAGTGTGTGGTATAACTTCAGTAAAATTTGCTGTATCTAATGGTGAGCCGTCTCCAAAATCCCACACAAAAGTTTGTGGAAGAAATGAAATAGCAGGTAACGAAAGTGATGTTGAAGTATTGGTAAATGCATAAGCCTTACTAGTACATGGTCCTACTTTTGCATTGGTAAAATTAGGCAATACTCTATCTCTACCAGTTTTTATAGTTATGTAAGATGTATCTCTTAGATTACAGGTGGATAAATCTTCTGCAATTAATCTTACCCTAAAAACACCCACATTGTTAAATGTAAAATTAGCGGTAGGAGTAGTAGTAGTTAAATCAACCGCATTTGGAAAAACTGCACTATTAAAATTCCAGTAATAGGTAACCCCTTTGGCCCTCAAATCTCTAAAGTTTACTAGCAAAGGAATACAACCTAGTGAGTCATTTATTTCTCCATCAATTTCGGATTGAATTTGTGCAGCTACCCCCGAAAAATTCATTTCTATTTTTACGGCTGCTTCGTTACAAATTAGACTTCCATTTACTTCTGCATACACGCCCGGAGTAGTAGGAAAAGTAGCAGGTTCAGAAGATCTACCATTACAATTGGCACATACTGCTTGATAAATTATACCATTTGCGTCAAACCTACTTGTACCACCATCTACATGATCTCCAAAGCCTCCGTTTTGCCCAAAATGCGAACCAAAAAATTGTGATTGTGCATCTTTTGCTAATACAAAAAAATAAAAATCTTTACCATCGGCAGCTGGTATTGGCGATAACGGATTTACTTCTGGTAAGCCTGTAGTATTACCATTGGTATATCTTATGCCAGTATTTACACCACCTCCCCAGCCAGATACATAAACATTCTCGCATCTATCTACCAAAAAAGCAACCGGAGATATATCTGGCACAGGAGCATCCTTTCCAAATACTGTAGAATAAATATAATCGGATAAATCTGGTTTTAATTTTGCAATAAATTGTTTGCCTCCAGCTGAAAAATAATTCGCATTTCTTCTTGGCCAGCTTCCAGTAGTAGTACCAGTTACATAAGGAAATCCAAGTTTATCAAATTTTAATCCATACACTAAATCAATTCCTGTTGTACCCAAAAAAGTAGTTCTGATAGAAACACCATTGGGCGAAAGTTCAGTTACAAAACCATCAATATTGCCTTGTGGTGCTGCATAAATAACCCCAGTTTTATCACCAGGTAAATTTCCACTCATGGTTGCTCCTCCTATATACAAATTATTTGTAACAGGATTTATGGCTGTAACAAAACATGCATCTTCATCTGCCCCTCCAAAATATGTAGAAACCAATAATGAAGAAAGGTTACTATTAAATTTTAAAATAACACCATCTTGTTTACCAGCATTATTGGCTTGCAGCGCACCTGCTAACACTGGAAAATCGTTTGATTGAGTACAAGATGCCACATAAATATTATTACTTCCATCTAATATTACCTCACTTCTTGCATCATCACCATAGTTTCTACGCAATCTATCGGTGCCAATACTACCAGTTAGGTCATCATCTTTTTCTCTAATATTCACACCATCATTACCTGTACCACCTATTTTAACAGAGCCAATTAAAGCGGTACCAGTAGGATTTAATTTTGTGATAATAATATCAAATCCCCCCCGGGCACCAATAGCATTTGTTGTAGGATAATCTGAAGAACTACTTTTACCTGCAATGGTCAAATTGCCAGCTGCGTCTGCAATCATACTATGCGGATAATCATTTCCACCGCCGCCAAGATAAGTTGCATAAATAGCTGCACTTCCATTTGGCGAAAATTTCATAATACCGATATCTCTTTTCCCCCCACGCATATTTGTTTGATATGCCCCTAAAGAAAATGGATAGCCATTACCGTCAACTGTGCCTCCTGCAAAAAAACTTCCATCAATACCTGGTGTAGCTGTATAGCCCCAATTATCTGCACTGCTACCAGTAAACGAACAAAAAATAATTTGTGGATCTATTACCAAAGTTGCACTTGCATCATATTGGCTCACATCAAATGTTACCACGTTATCTTTCACAACATATTTTGTAACCACATCAGTTCTTTTATTAACATTGGTTTGATATGTGTAAGGCTCCAACTCTTTTACATTGCCTACGGTTGTGCCAATTATTAATTCCCCTTTCTTAATATTCAAAGAAGAAACCCCATCGTACCGCATAGCTATTGCTGCAGGATTGCCACCTGGGTGCACAATGAAATCGTATTTCAATTTATCTTGAGTACTATAATATCTTATATCAATATTTGGATAAACATTTTTATACGTTACTGCATTATATACTTTACAATTGCTTGCCCATTTTTTTTCATTGTTACCAATAAAATAATTTTTGTAAATACTCAATGGTTTGTCTGGCACTCTTTCAGCATTTGTGGCTGCGCCTAGAAAAGTTACGTTGTAAGCAAATGAATGTAAAATTAAATCTTCATCTTTTGAAAATTTATTATCATGCCCATGTGTAAATTCTTTTCTCTTAATTAAATCTTCTACTTTATTAAGCACTACAGTAAAACCTCTGTTTTCTAAAAAGAAAGAACCTGTGCTAAAATCTCCTTTATAATTTATTTTATTATCCCATTGCCCTTTGTTTTGTACAAACTCCATTTGTGCCAATGCATTTTCGTTAAGAAAGAGCATAGCAGAAATAAATAATGCCAATGAGAAAATTTTATATGACAACGTATATCTGATTTATTTTGTACAATTTAATTAAATAAACGAAAACTAGTTCAAATTCGATTTCTGTTTTAACAATTAGGAAATTATTTAACTTAATTTTTAATACTGTTACTCTATTAATGATTCCTTTTTCTTCTTTAATGCAGCATTATTATTTTTTTCAATACTATGTTTACTTTCTTTTGTACAAATCGTTTACCTCAACAAAGAAATATCTCCAGTTTTTCTTAACGTTTGACCATCTACAAATTCTACATCCAATGTATAAGTATATACATCTGTTGGTTGCAATTTCCCTTTGTAAAAACCATCCCAACCTTCTTTTTTATTTACAGATTTAAACACCAATTCGCCCCACCTATTATAAATACGCCAATCCATTTTTCCAATACCAAACCCACGTACATACACTACACTATTCGTACCAAATTTTCCTGGCGTAAATGCATTGGGTACATCTAAAACGGTACTTGCTACTACTGATACAGGCAAAGTAATAATTTTTGCACAAGCAGCTGTATTATTGGCAGTAAGTGTGACGTTGTAGGTGCCAATTTTTGCATAAATATGCTTGGGCTCAAATAAAGAAGATGTTTCGGAATCTCCAAAGTTCCAAAGATAACTTGTAGCAAAGCTTGATAAATTTATAAACTGCACAGGTTCTTCTAATTCGATTGGCTTGGGTTTCCAGTCAAAATTTGCTATAGGTGATTTTAATACCGAAAAAGTAAAATATGCAGATGTATCATGCAAATTACAAGTAGTAAGGTTGGTCGCTATTAATCTATACTTATAAATACCTTCATTGGCAAAAGTAAAGTTTGGTTGAAAATTGGTAGAGGTACCAATAACATTGCCTGTAGCGGCGTTTAAAAATTCCCACAAATATGTTATGCCATTTAAAGAATAATTTTGAAAAGTTGGAACGTAAGGAGAACAGCCACCAGGAAGTTGAACTGGTATGGCTTTTACATTGGATGCAATAACCACTTTTTGAGTATCTGTTTTTGGTGTATTACAAAAACGATCATCTATAATTTTCAGTTTTACAAAATAAGTACCTGGCCCAGGAAATGTGTGTATGCGTACAGGCGTTTTATTTGCCGTATCCTTTGGTGATCCATCATCATAATCCCACTCAAAAGATTTTGGTCTAAACGTAGTAGCATCGCTAGGAAAAGAAAGATTGGTAAACTCATATGTTGTACTCGTGCATAAACCAATTTTTTGATAAGTAAATTTTGGTGTTGCCACTCTATCTGTAATATCAATATTGATGTATGATGTATCTCTAATATTACAAGTGCTGGAATCTTCAGAAATAAGACGCACTCTTTTTATGCCGAGTGTGGTATAATAATGAGATGAATTTGCTGCTAATGTAATTGTATCGGTATTGTTTGGAAATGCTACTACGTCAAAATTCCAAAAATATTTCACCCCTTTTTGCAATGTATCTCTAAAACTTACCAATACTGGCAAGCATCCCAAAGTGTCGTTAAAAACACCAGCTATTGAAGACTGTATCGTTGTGGCTACACCTGCAAAATTCATATCTATTTTTACTGCGGCAAGATTACAATTAGAACTTGGGTTTGTAGATGACCAAGGAAATGTAGGACCTGTTGGGTATGTAGGAAAACTTGCAGCTCCAAACGCCAAACAGTTTGCACAGATAGCTTGATAAATTACACCATTGGCATCAAACCGGCTAGTGCCTCCATCCACATGATCTCCCGCAGCTCCATTTTGCCCAAAATGGGAGCCGAATAATTGCGCCTGTGCATTTTTTTTCAAAACAAAAAAGTAAAAATCAGACCCATCTGCTGCAGGCAAGCCTGGTATTTGATCTACTTCTGGTAAACCAGTAGTGCCACTGTTAGAATATCCGCTATTTACTAGCCCACCCCAGCCAGATACATACACATTTTCGCATCTATCTACTAAAAAAGCTATTGGCGAAATATTTGGTGTAGGGTCGTTTGTAGTAGTACCAAAATTAGTAGAGTAAACATAAGCCGATAAATCTGGTTGCAACTTTGCTATGAATTGTTTTGAATTGGGTACACTATAAACAACATTCGATGTAACTGGCCATACACCTGTAGTTGTACCCATAACGTATGGATATCCGTACTTGTCAAATTTTAAACCATACACTGCATCAATACTAGGCGTACCAATATAAGTTGTTTTAATAATAGACGTACCATTTGGTTGTAGCATGGTTACAAATCCATCTATTGTTCCCAATAAATTGGGATGAATAACCCCTACTTTGTTACCAGGTATATTGTTACTTTCTGTAGCGCCTGCTATATACAAATTATTGGTAAGTGGATTTATAGCTGCCACATAACAAACATCATTTAAAGCCCCTCCAAAGTAAGTAGAAAAAATAATGGCATTTAAATTAGGGGTTAATTTCATAATTACTCCATCTTGCAAGCCGCCTCCAAACACTGCTTGCACAGCATTTACAACAGGAAAATTATTTGACTTTGTACACGAAGCAATTACTATATTGTTGGAAGCATCTAAAATAACTTCGCTCCTTGCATCATCACCATAATTTCTTCTCAAACTTGTATCGCCACTAAATGCAATTTTATCTGCAATGTTTACTGCATCATCTTCAGAGCCCCCAATTTTTATTGAGCCAATTAATGCTGAGCCTGTGTTATTTAATTTTGTTAAAACAATATCGTATCCTGTACCACTAGCGTTTATAGGCGATAGCACTGGATAATTAGCCGAGTTGCTTCTACCTGCTATTATTAAATTTCCTGCAGCATCTGCTATCATACTATGAGGCTGCTCTTCTCCATTTCCGCCTAAATAAGTAGCATATAATCTAAATCTTCCATCTGCCGAAAATTTAAAAATAGAAATATCATACGTTGTATAAGTACCAGGTGCGCTGCCCTGATATGTAGTTTGAAAAGCACCAAGCGATGCCGGATAACCATTGGAAAAAGCAACGCCACCAGCAAAAAAACTACCATCGGCACCTGGTGTAGCAGCATAGCCCCAGTTATCTGCTGTACTACGAGTAAATGAAGAGAATATTAATTGTGGATCAATTATTAAAGTAGCATTTTGATCGTATTTTGCAATACTAAAGCTTACAACATTGTCTTTAATTATATATTTTGTAACTACATCTAATTTGTTTGTGGAGTTTGTTTGGTAAGAGTATGGCTCTAACTCTGTTACATCACCAATAGCAGTCCCAATAATTAATGCATTGTTTTTTATAAATAATTTTACTCCGCCATCATAACGCAATGCAATAGCAGCAGGGTTTCCACCTGGGTGTACAATAAAGTCGTATTTCAATTTATTTTGTGTACTGTAATATCGTACATCAATATTTGGATATACATTTTTATAGGTTACAGCTGTATAAATTTTACAGTCGCCAGCCCATTTGCTTTTATCATTGCCTATAAAATAATTATTGTAAGTAGGCAATGGTTTGTCTGGAATACGCTCTGCATTTAATGCTGCTCCCAAAAAAGAAACATTGTAAGCAAACGAATGAAAAATAAACTCTTTTAAAGAAGGTGGCTTTGGTGAATTTGAAGAATGGATGCCATGTGTAATTTGCGAGAGTGTTTTTACATCATCTGGTTTATTTAGCAAAACAGTAAACCCATTTTCTTCTAAGAAAAATGAACCGGTATTAAAATCACCTTTATAATTTACTCGCTTATCCCACTGCCCTTTGTTTTGTACAAATTCCATTTGTGCAAAAGCATTTGTTCCTAAAAGAAAAGCCGTAACTAAAAATAGAAACCTATAAATTATTGTAGAAATAGCGTACAAGGATGAATTTTTGTTTACAATTTACGGAAATAAACGAAAACAAAGCTGCTATTGTGTTTTGTATTATAAAAAGTTGATATTTTAACGGTTATTTGCTCTTTGCCAATTGGTCTTTGCAAACTGCTTTCTGCCAACTGATGCTAAGCAATCTTACTCCATTTTGTTTTTCCTTTTTGTGATACCAAAAAGTTTTTTACTGGTACATTTTCAGGTAATTCTATATCGGGATCTTTTTCGAGCAATTGTTCCACTGTATCTCTTGCCACTTCTAGCATGGCTTTGTCATTTACTATACTTGCTAGTTTAAAATTGAGCACCCCACTTTGTTTTGTACCTTCTATTTCTCCTGGGCCACGTATTTCTAAATCTTTTTCGGCTATGGCAAATCCATCATTGGTGGCTACCATTATTTTCATACGCTCTCTACCATCGTTTGATACTTTTCTTCCAGTTAGTAAAATGCAATAACTTTTATCTGCACCACGCCCCACACGCCCACGAAGCTGGTGCAATTGTGATAAGCCAAATTTTTCTGCGCTCTCTATTACCATTACAGAAGCGTTGGGCACATTCACCCCAACTTCTATTACCGTTGTACTTACCATAATATTTGTTTCGCCACTTACAAAACGTTGCATGTTGTTTTCTTTTACCTCTGGCAATTGTTTGCCATGTACCATGCTTATCCAATATTTTGGCTCGGGAAAAAATGATTTTATTTCTTCATAACCCTTCATCAAATTTTCATAATCGAGCGTACTACTTTCTTCTATTAATGGGTAAACGATATACACTTGCCTGCCCTGTGCAATTTCTGTTTTTATAAAATCCATTACTTGTGGTCTGGCACTTTCGTTTCTATGAATGGTTTCTATTGGCTTTCTGCCAGGCGGCAATTCGTCCATTACACTATAATCCAAATCGCCATAGGCAGTAAGCGCAAGTGTACGTGGTATGGGCGTTGCAGTCATTACGAGTATGTGTGGCGGAATGGTATTTTTATTCCTTAACTGTGCTCGTTGTGCTACGCCAAATTTGTGTTGCTCATCAATAACTGCCAACCCAAGATTTTTAAATTTTACTTTATCTTCTATCACTGCATGTGTACCTATCAAAATATTTATCGTACCATCTTCTGCGTCTGCCAATATTTTTTTTCGTGCTTTTGCTTTTACAGAGCCAGTAAGCAATTGCACATTTACTGGCATATCTTTTAGCATTTCTGTAATGCTAAGTAAATGTTGGTTGGCTAAAATTTCTGTTGGTGCCATCAATACACTTTGAAAACCGTTATCAGCAGCTATAAGCATGCAAAGCAAGGCCACCATTGTTTTTCCGCTGCCTACATCGCCTTGCAACAATCGGTTCATTTGTCTGCCTGTACCAGTATCGTGGCGTATTTCTTTTAGCACTCGCTTTTGTGCATTGGTAAGTGTAAAAGGTAAATAATTATTGTAAAAATTGTTGAAGTAATCGCCAACTTTATCAAACACATTTCCTTTGCTAAACCGATGACGCTGCAATCTTATGAGTTGCATGCGTAATTGCGCAAAAAAGAATTCATCAAATTTTAATCTGCGTAAGGCATGTTGATAATGTTTTTCTGATGCAGGAAAATGAATTTGTTTATAGGCATCAAAACGATTCATCAATTTATACTGTTCAATAATATCTGCCGGAAGATTTTCTGGAAGATCTTTTTCAAAAATTTTTGTAAATAATTCTGCTGTAAATTTTCCAAGATTACTACCATTAATACCACGGGCTTTTAATTTTTCTGTACATGGATAAATAGGCTCTAAACTTGGCTTGCCTGCCATTTTTTGTGGCGAAAAATTTTCAATTTCGGGGTGTGCAATTTGTGGCGAACCTATAAAAAAACCAAGCTTTCCAAACACCAAATACTGTTGCCCCACATGCATTATTTTTTCTACATAATTTATTCCTTGAAACCAAACCAAATCAATAATACCCGAACCATCTTTTAATTTTCCTACCAATCTTTTTCCTCTTCCCTCGCCCATCAAATCGAGGCTAAGTAATTTTCCAGCTACATACGCATACTCATCGTTTTGATTGAGCGAAGCAATAGCATCTACTTGTGTTTTGTCCACATGCCTAAATGGAAAATGATTGAGCAAATCATGAAAGGTATGTATGTTCAAATCTTTG
>JAYTLA010000100.1:0-16462 GCA_043729825.1 Ferruginibacter sp. | reverse complement strand
CATAGCCCGATGGGCAGATTTGAGAAGAAATAGTAAAAACTGCTACACCCAAAACATAATAGCATTGGGTGATTTTAATTTACCGAAAGTGGAGCAAGGCGACTTAGTTTATAAAGCATTGCTGGCAAAAGGATTTGAAATGCCTGAACATTCTACCAAAATATATTCTAACATAAACAATGATATGCAGTACGACCAAATTGTGTTTTTGCCTGGTTTAAAATCTTTGATTTCTAACTCTGGCGTATTTGATTTTGATGGTGCTTTATTTTCGGAACTATGGGATAAAGACAAACCAAATATTCTAAAAAATTATCTGCGTTATTATATTTCTGACCATAGAATTAAATGGCTTGAAATTACTTTGCCTTAAAAGTAAATGACATTAAGCTATTTGGTTTATTTTCCACCTCCGATATTCCTTTTGTGAATGGTGTTTAAATAATTTGTAACGGCCTTACTTCTTTTTGGTAGCATAGCTACCTCAATATCTTTTATTACACTCTCATTGTAATGTGCTTTTGCCTTGTTTTGAACCATGTTGTACACCACATCAATATTGTGATGCTCTATTAACCTAATACCCTGTATTGGCTTGTTTTTATTGTTTAAATGTATTAAAATACGATAGTATGGCAATGCTAAATGTTTTAGCAAATGTACAGTTTTCTTTTTATAGCTTTAAAATGATTTTGATTATAAATAAATAAACGAAATGTGTGGCAAGGTTGGGATAAACGATAGGCAGAAAAAAAAGTATGCCTAAAAGGCTACGGCGTGGGTTTTAGCAAGTGCAATGCAGGAATGCAAGGGAATGCAGAGCTATTGCTGTGTTGTGCGATGTAGTGGCTGAAATGCAATGAGGCTACTACTTGCATTTGCTGCCTTTAGGTATGCTTTTTTCTGCACTATTGAAATGGGTGGGTGGGGTGTTAGGTGTGGCGTGGGTGAAGCGTTGGCTGTTTTTAATACGGCTCAATAAAAAAAATAATTAGCAAGGCAATGTTGGCGTAGGATTATTTTTTTATTGCTATGGCATTGGCTATTTAATATAATGTTGTTATAGGATTTTTTTCAGAGCATACCAAAGGTATGAGCAGGGCTAAAAAATACTATAACACACATTATGTTATTTAGCTTCCGTCCACTTTTTATACTGTTATAAAGGCTGCGAAGGTGCTTTGGGGCAGCCTGCCTTTTTTGGTGGCGGTGCTTGTAGTTTGGCTTTGGCTCTTTGGCTATGAAACGAAGTGAGATAGGCAATGTGCCAAATAGCTTGGCTGCACTACCACAAAAAAGTATAACAGTTAAAAATGGCGGCAATACCATAGAGTGCTATGCCCTTGTATTTTGGCATAGCACAAGCCGTATTCTGTGCGGTGGGCTGTGGAGTATTTTTACTAGTAAATTATGTAGAAAAAGAGTGGAATTATGATTTCCTAATAGGCACAGATGCAACTAAATACTAAAAAATATCACAAAATGCTACTAAATACTACAAAATACCACAAAACCTTTCTATATTTGCACTTGCTCATCTTTCCGCTCGGAAGAAGGAGATTGAAGAACGCTTTACCTTGATGTATGGCGTTTTTTGCTTTTACAGGGTTTCTGGTAATCTTCTTTTGTATTTATTTTTCAGCTTTTCAAAGTTTCTCCCCTCTAAATAGTAGGCAGTTAAAAGATAGTATTCTTGCTCATTTCTATAGGGTGCAAGTACAATTACATACTTTTCTATTACATCTAAAATATACGTTCTTATACCAATTCCATCGTTTGAAGAAAAAACCAACATATCTTCTTTTTTCTTTTCATCAATGTGGTGTTTTACCCAATGAAGCCTTAGGCTACGCTGCAATTCAAACTCTCTTTTTCTTGTGGCTTCGTCTGTTATTACTGTTGTAAGATGGGTAAATAACGTTTGCATAGGTATCGGCTCGCCTTTTACTGGGTTTACCTTTTTTGTACGAAAACAAAAATTAGGATTGTCCTCAATATCTCTTTTAAAAATACCTTGTAAAGATTTACGCCTGTCCATTTCTGAAAGGTGGGCAAATTCTAATAACTCGTTGTATGATTTTAATGAATTAAATGGCATTGATATTACTGTAGTTCAATGAAAAATAAGTTTAGCTTTCCTTCTGTTTTTGGAGTCGATTTTTGTAATTGGTGGTTAGAATGCCTTTGAATACGGTTTATAAGGTCTGTTTTTGCCTTAACCTTTCCAATACCCCTTAAATGGTAACTTATTGCACCCATGATAAGGTCGGTTAATTGTAGAAAAATACTTTCATGTGAATGTATGTTTTGCAAATTACGAATAACGCCAAATTTAGTTTGCAAAATGGATTTAAGCTCATTCATTTTACTTGCACTCAAGGTATCTTTTATATCTAAATAAATATTGTAATTGCTTAAGGTATCTAACTTGTGGTTTATAAGCTGATAATACATTTTATAATAAAAAGTATTAAAGTCTTGCTCAAAATTGCCGTTATTAATTTGGCTTTTATTTATTACAATTGCTCTAAAAGATAAGTCACTATCAAAAAAATAGTCAATTAAATCGTTATAAAATTTATGCTGTGAGTTTGCCACTTTGCTCCATTTTATTTCACCATAAAAATTATGTTTCTTTTTAAGTTCTTTTATACGCTGGGAGTGCCTTTTTAATTGGTTATAGGCAACACTTACATACCCTAATAGCATATAAGGCATATTGTCATTTTCTAAATGGCAACTCTCATCACAGTAAAAATTATATGTTGGCATTGGTCTTAATTTTATTTTTATTCAAAAGCTTATATTTCTATACTAATTGCTTGTTTTACTAAACTCATAATATACTCCATATCCTTACTGTTATCGGTTTGTATTTGATAATCGCCGTTGCCCCAATGCCCAATATTTGAAATATCTTTTGCAATTTTCTTTGGGTCGTCTAGTTTTCCTTTTTTTAGATTTATGAAAATCTTTAAAGCATTTTTTTGAATAATAAAGTCAGTAATGTTATTATCCTTTTTAAAAGCTATGTAGTATTTCTTTGGAAGTAACTCTATACCATCACCTAGGTTTAATACTGCATTTTTATACTTTTCATATAACTCTATAATAGCTTCAGAACCTTTTGCTAAATGGTCGGCTTCGGTATAAACAATTATTTCATCTGTAACTTTCTTTAGAGTTTTATCTTTTTGGGTTATGGGCTTTATACTTTCTGCACTGTTTGATTTTTTTATATGTGTTATTGCAATGGTATCATTTTCGTATTGCTTTACTTCCCATAACTCAATTGCTATATCTTTAAAATTGGTGGCTAATATTTGGTTTTCCGTAAATGATGGAGATACAAAGGCTACCCTTGTTTGGCTCCAATCTACATCTTCTCTTTTTAATGTTTGTTTTAAACTTTCGTTGTACTCTACAATAAAATCTGCTTTGTTTTCTAGCATTAAACTTAGGTATGTAAAACCCTGGTCAACTACACTAATATTTTTATCTCTCTTGTATTCTATAATAATAAAGGCATTGTTTTGTTTATCGTAAGCCAATGTATCTATACGCTTACTTTTTATGGTAAACTCACTTTTTACAAAAGTTAAATTCATTAATGTTTCTAAATTTACCTCAAATAGTTTTTGTATATCTTTTTCTAATTTAAAAGACTTTTCTTTTACTTCTTTGAGGTTGTTTGATATGTTTTTATATAATGCCATTTGATTGTTTTATATTTCTTATTTAAAAACCTAGTATGCTCCAATTGTTTTTGCTTTGCTTTTCTTTTTCGGTAAAGTGTTTTAAATCTAACCACCTAAAGGCAGTATCTTTTCTTTTTTCTCCATTACGTTTTAAGGTATTTAGATAGGTGATATATAGTTCTGCAATTTTATTGGATAGTACATCATACTTAAACACATAATAATCTACTGTAGTGCCGGTAAGGTTAACCAATACTATAAATAAGTTTTTGTTGTTTTTAGGTGTGCAAATATCTATACCCATACGCCAACCTTGCTTGTTACGCAAACTCATTGTTTTTACTTGTATAGATACCATTTTGGTAGCTGTAGCATTTGTGGCAATTACATCAAATAAAGGGTTGTTTTTTGGCGTAAGCAATGCTAATACACCTTGCTTGCCAAGCTCTGCACATACAAAGTATTCGCCTGTTGCTCCTGTAAGATTATTTGTTTGTTGGGGCATTACTGTTTAATAAAGGTTTAATAATTTTTTAAATTTTTAATGTTTTTAATGTTAGGTCATTTTCTATTAAAAATAGTTTATCCCAAAATTCAATTAGTGGTGTTTCATCTATATCATGCCTCTTTATGAATCCTTGTAATTTATTATGGTAAAAGCTAAATAGTTGTTTATCACTCCATTCTACAACTTCTGGTGTGCCATTTTTTGTCCATTCAAAACAATTAATTTTAGGGTTAGATAAAATTGTACTGCCTTTGGTTGTTATACTTCTTAGTTGCTCTTGTATTTCAATTTTATATTGCCTTGTTTCACCTTTTCCATCATCAAAATTAAAATACAATTTCAAACCTGCTTCTGCAATTATTGGGAAATTAAATTGTTCTAATTTTTGACCTAATAATAATGCCCTTTCTAATTCTTTACGATAAATCGGTGTGCCAATGTTATCGTGTGAAAAAGGATTGAAATACCATTCTTTTAAATTTTTAAGCTCAATTAATTCTTGAACTGAGATATTGTTTTCATCACAATATTTAATGAAAGCATCTAAATACTGACTTAGTGACTTCAGTTTTTTTATTTCCTTTAAACCTGTTTCAGTATCTATGTATTCACCATAATGTAAGTTTATAGGTAATAAATATTTCACTCTACTTTCAACTGCTTTTCTTATGTGGTTTGCACAAGAAGGATAGTCGTGTTTTTGAAATAATAACTCTGCCTTTTGTATATAATCTAATGCTGTATATACGATTGGTGTATTAAAATTATTTTCAACTTTTGTATTCGCAAAAACTTCTATAAAGTGCCATTTGTCATTTGTATGAGATTGAAAATATGATTTAGCCATACCAAACCAATACCTATCATAAGTAGTTACAAATATTTGATAATCTTTAAAAAATGGTTCTTGTTCATATTGGATTGCTCCATCTATTTCTGATAGCACTTCTACAATTTTACCTGTTACTTCATCTTGTATAGTTTTAACAACTGGTTTTTTAAATTGAGATAGAATTTCTAATAAGGGTTTTCTATTACCCATATCTAAACCAATAAATATATCATCTAAAAACAGAATTTTGTATTCAAAATGTTGTTGTGGTGTATTTATCAATGTTGCTAAATATATTGATATAGCCAAGGAAGATAACCTTGCTTCATTTAAAACAGTTAAATGATTTTCTTCATCATTTTCTACATTTTCGCCAAATAAGGTAACACTTAAATCAACGCCTACTATAGGGTATTTACCCAATCTACCTTCTCTTTCTGAATGGTAAAATTCTATTTCCGCATCTGTTACAATAAGTTTTACATTTAATGCAGGGTCGAAATAGTGCAATATTTCTCCTAATATTAAATTGATTTTTTCAATGTCATACTTTGTTCCTGTTATGAATTTTTCTAAATTTTCTTCTTTGTACCAAACTTTTGGTAAAAACAAATCATCCCAAGATTGAAAATATGTTTTTTGAGTAGCACTGTTTATATTTTTAGCCAATATCACTTCAAACAAAAGGAAAGCAAATTTTTTACGAAATTCTTCTCTATCTTTTAAATTATCCATTAGATAGGTTTTCAATAACTCTCTATAAGAAAGAAAAGCATTGAGTAAATTAGCATTGCTTATGTATGCTGTACCTTTTACATTGTCATTGGGTATGCCAAATATTTTTTGTTCACTTGAGTAGTCGGTATCGGTAAAAGTTATTTTTACTGCAACTTCATTTAAAATTTCTTTTGGTAATTCGGGGTCTGTATTATCTGTGTAAGATTTTGGCACTCTAATATGCCTTGCAGGCACTTCATCAACGGTACTATTTACACTATTAAAGAATTGTTTGATACCTTCATAAATTGAAGATTTGCCACTTCCATTTTCGCCGTACATTAATACATTTTTGCCGAAGGGAATATCAATGTTATTATCTGGTGTATCTTGATAAAATGCTTTATAGTTTACAAAATTAATATTGGTAATACTTTTCATTAAATAGACGTATTGTTTATAAGTTCGATTTGTGGAATAGATAACATACTAAATATGGCTTGGCGAACTGGATGTTGCTGTTGATTGAGCATTACATATATTTTACGAAGCTGGTGCAATGGTTTTTCTTTTGCATCTAACTCTGGCAATTCTGAAACATATTTTGCAACTGCCAAACCTACCTTTTCAAATTCTTCTTTAAAATACAACTCATACACTAAAGCATTGGCTATTTGCTCGAAGTAGATAGACATAAACTGGTCACTAGGCTCTTGACTGTTTTCTTTTTTGAGTGCTACTAAATAATCTAAAATCAAGGCAAATGGTATTTCCTGTTTATCATTTATTTGCTTTATAGGTATTTTATCAAAAAATACTTTTCTCAATTCTCTTGTGCCACCTTGTAACTCTGGAAAATTATCAGAAAAACAATATTTGAATAGTTTTGAATTTAAAAAGCAGGTTAAATATTTAAGGCTCATACCTGACAAAATAAAACTTTTGTCATTTGAGTAAAAGTGTTCTCCTTCATCATACATAAAAGGTAGATATTTTGTCATATTAGGGTAAATAATTTTTGGATTCTCAAAATTATTCCAATATGAAATTTGGTCTTGAGTTTCAAACCATTTATTTCCTGTTTTCTTTCTGCCATTACCATCTTGCTCTAAGCGGTCTCGTCCAATATTTAAAAGAAATTCTTTGACTGCCTTATAACTTTCAATATTGATTTTCAAACTTGGGAAAGTAGCAATTAGCCAATAGTTTTCATAATCTGGATACCAAGCAGAAATATCTTTACCTCTTAAAATTGGTCGAAGTATTTCTATGCTTTTGGGGTCTTGTAAAATTAAATAATCTTTCGTTACTTGTGGAATTATAAATGCTTCATTTAACCCTGTTTTTACACCATAATTAATTACAACATCCCATTTTTCTAATGGGATTCCTTGCTCTTCAACAAACTCTTTAATATTATAAATATCTCTTTCGCCTACTACCCAAGAGTTTTGGTTGAGTGCAGTAAGATGGTAGCCATTTTCTATTATAAAATCATTTATACTTTGGTTGGCAAGGTCAAAATCTTTGGTAAAACGTACTGCAAAAGTGTGTTTAGTTTCGTGTCTTTTTGCTTTCGGTTTGTTTTGTAAAAACAAAATATTAGTATCTACTGTAGCAGTTTCAAATACTTGCACACTACCAAAATCTATAAGTAATAATGGGTGTGTTTTTTCAACAAAAAACTGCCTGGTACTTGCACCATAATTTGCCCTCATCCACTTATTGCTGGTTATGTAACAGAGTATGCCTTTTGGTTTTAATAATTCAACTCCCTTTTCGTAAAACAGGCTATATATATCGCCTGTTCTTTCAAAAGTATCGTACTTAAAGCTTTGGTATAATTTTGCTAATTTGCCACCATCTTTTTGCAGTTGTACATAGGGTGGGTTGCCTATTACAATATCAAAACCATCTTTTACACCAAACATCCACCAAGCATCAAACCAAGTACAGCTTTTATCTTCAAATGGGCTAAATTCTAATAGGCGTTCATAAATTACTGCATCTTCTTTAGTAACCCAATCTTTTGCAGTAACTAATAGTTTTTTTTGTAGTTTGGTAAACTTGTTTTCCAATGCTGCTTTTTCCTCTTTGCTGGCATTAAAATAATCGTGGCGTACACTTTCTAAATCCATTGCTATTTCGTGAGTGCCTGTAAAGTCGCCTTTTAGTTTACCTAAGGGGATTAACGTATTTGCACATACAATTTTAAAACTAAGGTTTGGTAATGGTTGCGGTTCAGTTTCATCTACCACCAAACTTAACCAAAAACGAAGCCTAGCAATGTCCACAGCACCTGCATCAATATCTACACCGTAAATACTTTCTTCTATTATGTGTTTTTTAATTTGAGCATCGGTTATACCTTTTTTAAACCCTTTTAATTCTTGTAAATAAATTTGAGCATTAAAAATTTCTTGCAATAAACCCATAGGAAATGCACCCGAACCAATGGCAGGGTCGCAAACTTTTACTTGTTCTAAGGCATCAATAATTTTGTAGGCATTTTTTTCAGCAAATTGTATTTCATCTTTATTGAGTTCTTGCTGTTGAATTATTTTATAGATGGTGTTTTTCGCTAAATCATTATCTAAAATATTTAAGTCATCATTGGCTATTAAATAATCTTTCAAACTTTCCCTGCACATATAATGTACAATTTCTTTAGGGGTATAAAATGCTCCTTTTTCTTTGTTGTCTTCCAATAAGTTTTCAAAAATATGCCCAAGCATTTCCGGGTCAACTGCTACTGTATGTTCATCTGGTGCATCTTCATATATTGTAAAATTGAAGTTGTTAAAAGTTTCAAATAAACTGGCAAATATTTCTTGTGGTAATACCAATTTATGGTAGCGACTGTCTTGGCTGTCATCAAACAAACCACCATTGAGGTAAGGAAAACGAAACTCGTTTTTAGTACTTTCGGAACTTACATTATTTAAAGTTTTAAAAAACAATGGCACTAACTCTTGAGAATAAAAATCTTCTGTATTTTTAGAATTTTTGAATAGGTCGTATAAATAATCAGGATTGCCTTCGCCCCATTTTTTATCTTTGGCTACAGCCATCCAACCTTTCTTTTGTATGAAATATAAAAACACAATACGCCCCATCATTCTCTTACAAAAATCACGGGCTTGTTTTTCATCATTATTGAAATAGTTGCGTAATTGAAAATTTGGTGAGTGATTTATTAATTCAACATATTTTGCACCTTGCCTATTGTATCTTTTTCCTGTAAGAAACTCTACAAAATCTTCGTAAGCATCTTTATATTTTTGGAAAAATTCTTTGCTTAATCTTTCTACACTAAATGCTTCTTCAAAATCGTGTAAGGTTAAATATTGGTATAAATTGCCTTGTTGCTTTTGTATCAATCTATCAAAACGAATAGAAGCTGTTAAGGCTTTTTCGCCTTTTCCAAACAAATAAGTGTAACGCTTTGGTGCTGTTTCTTTATCTTCTACTTTATTGTTTTCTTTATTACGAACTTTTCGTTTACTGATATAACTAAACCTCCATTTATCGCCTTGAACAAATACTACCATTATTGCTGGCTGCTGTCCTACAAGTATTTTTACTAAATCTCGAAGTCCTACACGGTTTCTTGTAAGATTTACTTTGCTTTTTAAATTTACTTCGTAAATGCCAATTTTATTGTAGTCATCTATTTTATAATTACCTAAGCTAAAACAACTTTCATAAAAATCACTTTTACCAAGATTTAAATTAACCTCATTTGCTAGTATTTCATTGCTACTAAAAGCAGTTTTTATAAATGATTTCCATACAGTACGGTTGTATGGTGCTTCTAATATATCTCGTATGTCAGTTACTGTCATTATTTATCTATTGTTTTATACAAATGTCTCCGAAATAATAATTTTTGGTTCTAAGGGAGAAATATCTTTTTTGAGTTTACGCCTAATTTTGGTTGTATATTTCTGTGCTAATTTTATTAATTCTCGTTCTATTTTATTTGCATCTTGTTCGTTTCGCATTTTATATACTTCGTTGGTTAAATTGGCATAAGTACCATTTTTAAGTAAGGGTAATAAGTTAATAGCACTTTCTTTACCATCCTCTGTAATTATTGTATCTGCCAACCAATTGTTTACATGCTTAATAGCAGAATTTGCTCTTATATCGTCTGTATCTTCCTTACCACCTACCATTTCGGGTGTTGTAATATCTTTTTCAAATTGCTCTAATAAATGGTTTATATGCTTGTAGTGTACTTCGGGTATTGGTAAAACACCTTCTTCGTTTTTAGAAGCCTCAAATATTTTAACTGCTTTTTCAAATGGTATTGCATAAGAATTGCCTTGGCTATGTATATAAATATTCTTATAATCACCATTTTTTATAAATGCTATACTATTTTCTTGAGTTGTTGATTTGCGAATACAACGAATTTTTAAAGGCATTTCTTCGATGGTATCAAAATGTTCTCTATGCTGTGCTTTAAAGTTTCTTAAAAATTCTAGGTACACACTTCTAATATCTGCATCATCTTCTTTTTTTTCAGGGTCAAACATTTCCCATTGTTCTATAATTTCCAAAAGTGAATAAATTTTATTGTCTTCCCCATAAGCACTATGGCTACTTTGCAGTTTACCTAAAGAGCGGTTTTTTAAATTTATTCTATCATCTCCTTGCTCCGAAGGATAAAAATTATAATTATAAATAAAATTAGCTTCAGAGCCTATACGGTTTATACGCCCTAAACGCTGTATTAATTTAGTTGGATTCCAAGGTGTATCATAGTTTACAATTACATTGGCTCTGTGCAGATTGATACCTTCTGCTAATACATCGGTAGTTAAAATAATATCAAAATCATATTTAAATTGCTTTTCATAGTTAGCATCAAAATTTTCTCTAATTATTTCAAAATCTCGGTTACGATTTTCGGCAGTAATACTTAGAACTTTATAACTTGTTTCATTATCAAGCCTATCTTTTAAGTAAGTAAGCGTATCTACACTTTCAGTAAATATTACTAGCTTACCCAATTCATTTTTGTTTGAATTAAAATATTCTGTTTTTAATAATTCAATAAAAACATCCCATTTTGGGTCTACATTATCTTCTATGGCTTGCCATCTTTTATTTAATGCTAATAAATATTCATAGTCTTTTTTTAACCCATCAATAAATTTAATACGAACATTACCATCTTTATCTTTTAATTCTTTTTCAAAATCTTTTTGCTCAAAGGTCCTGTTTCGTGGATTAAACTCATCATTTTTTTTGAGCATTTCAAATTCAATTTCTTCATCCGTAAAACCTTTATCCATCATATCAGTTACAGAAATAGAAGTGTCTGGGGCAATATAAACCTTGTTGTTTTCATACATCTGTATCATGTACATTGTAGAAGTTGTAATTTTATTTAGAGATTTTTTAAAAGCATAAAAACTACTCTCCAAACGCTTAATTAATTGGTTATGCATAATACTTGCTAACGACTTTGAAATAGTTTCTGCGTTTTGGTAAGTACCTGCATTTGCTTCATCAGTTAGATATGCTATTGCTTGGTATCTATAAAAATCAATTTTTTTCTTATCTACAAGAGTATTAAAAGTTTCTAAAAAAAGGTCTGCAAAGTCTGGCGGTAATAGATATTCATTGGTAAATGGTTCTGCTACCTTTGGAAAATAAATTTTTTGTTCATCTAAATCTTTTTTATAGCGTTCGTTTTTGTTTAAATCTGTTCTTGTTCTACGAATGGTAATATCTTTTATTACTTTATCTCTAATGTCATTAAATATCTCTTGAATCTTTGAAAGATTGATAGGGTTTTGATTAATCTCCTCTTTATATTTTTGGGTTAGTGGGTAGAAATATTTTTGTAAATTATTTTCAGGAACAGAAGGTAAATTACAGTTCCTTTCATCTTGAAACAATGTAAGTAACCTATATATGTCATCAGGCTTATTGTTTAGAGGGGTAGCAGAAATAAGAACTACCTTTTTTTCAAAACCTTCAACCCCTGCAATATTTTCTCTACCCGATTTGCATATTATTTGTAAGTTTTGAAATTGCTGGCTTTTATGATTTCTAAATTTGTGGGCTTCATCCACTAATATTAAATCATACCGTTCTTTATCATTTTTAAATTTTCCATCAATGATTTTATCTAAACTACCATTTGTTATAAAGTCACAATAATTTTGAATTTCAAAATCTTTGAAAGTACTTGTCCAATTCTTTTCTAATGCAGGGGGGTAAACTACTAAAATTCTTGTTTTAGGGCCATTTTTTATAATGAATTTTTTAGCTAGCAATGCTGCCATTACTGTTTTGCCTGTACCCACAACATCAGCAAGAAAAAATCCATTGTGTTTTAATAGCAGTTCATAACCTTGGTTAACAGCGTCTATTTGGTAGCTTAATTTTTTGAATTTCTTTAAAGGAATATCGCTTATACTATCTGGGTCATATTCTATATTTTTCCCAAAAAATTCAATTAGAAATTTTATGTATAATTCAAATGGAGTAGGAGTAACATCTAAATAGGTCTTCTTTATTAATGCTGGTGCATCAACTGGCAATATTGGTGTACTCTGCTCCCATAGCTTTTCAAATTCATCATCTGCAAATTTCACATTATCAAAATCTCTTAGTTCTACATTCATTTCGTAATTATGCTCTACATCTTCTAAACCTAAACCTTGTGCTGAAAGGTTAGAAGAACCCATAATTACCATACCATTGGGATTGTGTTCGTTGAAATTGGGAGAAAGAAAAATATAGAATTTTGAGTGTAATTTTTTAGAATTGTGTGCCCTTATTTCAATTTTACCCGAAATAATATCATCTATTAATTGCAGAATACCTACCTCAATATTTTTACCATACTTAGAATTTATAATATCTTCTTGGATACTCTCAATAAAGCTTTGCTTTGTATCTTTTGCATTTGAATTAAAAAGTAAACCTTGTTTTTGAGCTAAGGCTATAAAAGGGTCAACATTAATACCTGCTATAATTTTTACTTTAAATTCTGATTTATACAATTCACGGACTTTAAAATAGCCTGAAGCTCTAAAGTAGCCGCTTACTACTTTAAAGAATTCAATATTTGTCATATTGTCAAATACACCGTTAAGTTTATTAAATAATGTATTCTCACCTAGGTTTGTAAAAAAATTTGAAGCCATATCCTACAAAAGTATATTTTAAAAAGTTTGTCTAATTCTTGATTCTCCTAAATAGTTGTGTTTAATTAATTTTTATTCAATGTTTATATAAAACATGCTGTATGTTGTCGTATATCTTCTTCATTAAAAAAATCAAGTTTTTTAGTAAGCCTCGTTATATTGTGATAATGTGGCAAAATACTAATAAACTGCGAAGATTAATACTTATACCGCAATTCTTACTTCTTTATTAAATGGTGTTTTATCATTAAATGCTAGGTTGGCAATATCCCAATGTTCTACCTCAAACTTTGGCGGAAAGCCAATTGCTTTTGTAAACTCTTCTTCCATTACCTGCTGTATGTATGCTGCGTTGTCTCCTTCGGCAGTAGTTACAATGCTATCATGTATGGTAAAAATGGGCAGGTTTTTTCTTTCTTTTGCTATACGCTTGGTTATTACATTTAGTATTAAATGGCTTTCTATGCGTTGCAGCAGGCGGGGGAGATTTGCTTTATCTGACTTTTTTATAAGACTAAATATTTCGTACAAATGTGGGAACAGGTTTTTAAATATTCTTTTATGTTTTGCCTTTGCTTGGTGTAAGTATGAGCTAGCTGAAAAGAACACTTGAAAAACGATAGGTTTTAAATGCTTTTTATCTGTATAATCTAGTCCTAATATATTTGTAAATTCATCTCCTAAATAGGCATAAAATTTGCCTTGTTGCACTAAGGTTTTATACCGCTGTAAATCGCTACCTGCTTGGCTTATATAGGAATTTACTAGGGTAACGAAAGAAGTTAGTTTATTATCTGTGTTATTAAATATATTCTTAAACTTGTTATCATAAAACTTATTTATGTCTAAAATTGTGCAATTATCACCCAATTTATCCTCTCTCCAAAATAAAATGTTTAACAAAACAGTACTTAAATATGGTTGACTATTCTTAACATCAATAGACAGCAATTTGCGGCCGCCAAAAGAAATACAATTCCTCATCATACTGCGAAAATTTGAAATTGTGGAATGCAATCGCTTTACATTATCATCTATTGACAAATTAAAATTGCCCTCTTTTATCATTTCCAAATTGTGCAAAGCACATTTATGCTGCAAATGAGGGTCTTTAGGCTTGTCTTCTTTATCTAGGTCACGTAGTGAGGGGTTAAGTAGTTTACGGTTTAAATCTGCCTCTAAAAAAGCCACAGCGGTATCGTAATCTATTATAAGGTTGTGGTTATACCATTTTAAAAGATGTTTGTATTTTTTTGCCTTGGCGGCTGCTATATCACTATGTTTATTTATGGATTTTATAAGATGGCTATCATGTATAGTTGCTTGCTTTATGCCTGCTGCTTCATACATAGGCGAAAACTTGTAGCCTCTGGACTTTTTGCCATTGATACAATGATTATCTGTAATGAAGATATTGTGTGAGAGCAGGTAATTTATGTATTTATCATAATTTCTAAACTTTTTTTGGAGCATAGTGGCATTTATAGGTGTAAAGCCGTTTTTAATAATAAGGTCTTTGTTGATGGCTGGTATTGATATAACCAAACTTATGATGTAAATAAGTCTATCGGTTTTAAAATTCTCAATAGAAGTAGGTGGGTGTTCCTTTAAAAGAGTTGATACATCTAGATTTGCTGGTAAATACAGTTTCATTGCTTCGTTGTTTATTGTTTAAAAATATTTTTGAAGCATTGCAACGATTAACCGCTAGGTGTAAGCATGGCAATGCCTATGTGCTTTTTTAAGCACTTTTTTTGTTTCATGATTTTTTGGTTAGTTGTTGATTAATTAAGGTCGGAATGCGTTAGGTGGTAGGCTAACTTTATGCAGCATTCTTCTTATTAGTGGACAGCATTTTTAAAACATCAGCCCTTAGGTAGTAAATAGTGCCACCCATTTTTGAGAACGGCAAAGAACCATTTACCCTTAAGTTTTGTAGAGTGCCTGGAGAGCAACTTAACATGCTTAGCACATCGGAAGTTTTTAACCATTCCTTTTGTTCGGTAGGGGAGGTTTGTAACACTTTTCTAATTTCATCGACTATGTCATTTTTCAATAAATGAAAGTCGGCTTTTGTAATAAATTCTATTTCCATTGTTGTTGTTTTAAATACGAAATTAAATGTTATTTACGGCCTGCCGTTTAACTTTTACTTTAAGTAAAATATTTAGCAAATTTAAACTAACTATTTGAGTAATATTTAATATGTTTTACACAAATTTGTACAAATTGTGTGCATAAAGTATTGATTTCATTAACATTTATTGGCTTTTGTGGATATTTAGTTTGATATAGTATTTAGGCAATCTTTACTTTTGCAGCCGAAATATTAACGCTTAATTTCTGCTTTAATAATTGCATATCTGCACTTACTTTTTTATCTAAAACCTTTGCATAATGCTGTGTAGTTTTTATAGATTTATGCCCTAGCATTTTTGAAACACTTTCTATAGGTACATCATTTTGTAAAGTAATAGTTGTAGCAAATGAATGACGGGCAATATGAAAAGTTATTGTTTTTTCAATGCCACATACTGCGGCTATTTCTTTTAAGTAACCATTCATTTTTTGATTAGATGCTACTGGCAATAAAGTATTTTCTGTTACACACTTTGGATTGTTGGCGTACCTGTTTAAAATATCTTGTGCCATTGGTAAAATAGGTATGCTGCTTCTTGTATCTGTTTTGGTTCTGTTTATCTTTATCCACTTATCGCCATCTATACCAATAATTACATGGTTTTTTGAAAGTTTTTTTACATCGCTGTAAGCTAGCCCTGTAAAACAGCAAAACAAAAATATATCTCTTACCTGTGCCAAACGAGTAGTGCAAAATTCTTTATCTGCAATGGCTTGTATTTCGTGGGCCATTAAGATTTCTCTTTCTACTTCTATCAAATTAAAGTGGTAATTGTAAAAAGGGTCTTTAGCTATCCACCCATTGCCAAAACAAATGCGTACAATTTTTTTGAAATTGGTTAAGTATTTTATGGCGGTGTTGTGGGCACACTTACGAACGGTTTTTAAAAAATATTCGTACTCGGTAATAAACTCGTGGTTTATATCTTTTATTGCATAATCAGATACTTTGTATTTGAATTGCAAAAATTCTACAATATGCCTTAATGCGGTGCAATATCTATCGTAAGTGCCGCTGGCAAAATCTTTATCTATTAAAGATTTCATTTGTGCATTGTGGTATTCAAAAACTTCTACAATTGTTTTGCTTTTTTCGGTAATACCGAAATAAGAATTTTTTACTGTTTCTACAGATATGTGTTTGTCATTTTCTAAAAGCCTGTTGTAATGCTGAAATATTTTTGTACGAATAGCAACGATAGTTGCGTTTAGATTTTTTATTTCTTCGGTGTTGCCTTTGGCAATACTTGCTTTGTTTATCCATTTTTCTGGTTCAATAAATCGCTTTATTGAAAACTCTGTTCTTACTTCATTAATGGTAAGCCTTGCATAAATGGGTGCTTTGCCAAATTCGTTTGTTTTTGATGATTTTACCTGAAAAGACAGGTGCATGGAATTG
>JAYTLA010000099.1:0-10589 GCA_043729825.1 Ferruginibacter sp. | reverse complement strand
AGAGTGTGCTTAGATCTTCGTCAGTCATAGACCAGCTAAGATTACCTACGTAAATGTTCATTGTAATAAACTTTTTAAAAATAATAAATAATGCCCGGGTTATTAGTGCTACAATGAACTGAAAAGTTACTTACGAAAAGATAAAATCAGCCAACATTAAAACTAAGATTCCAACAGACAATACAAATGTAAGTGTATTATCAATCTAAAAATCAATAGCAGCGCTTTTTTTTGAAATGCGTTTATTCTTGAAATTCATGATAATTAAGCAAAATAGGTATAAGATAAAAAAAATCCGCTTACAATTAAGCAAGCGGATTTTCGTAAAGTTTAGAATCTTATTCTCCTACAACTTCAAATTCAACTTCAGTTTCTGTTCCGTTACCAAAATCAATGTTTGCTTTGTAAGTACCTAATTCTTTAATATCGTCTGTAATGCTAATACGACGGCGATCTATTTCATAGCCTTTTTGCTCTTTAATAGCACGAGCTATTTGAACAGTAGTTACGCTACCAAATATTTTGCCACTAGTACCAGTTTTAGCACCAATTTTTACTGCACCTTCTTTTAATACAGCTATAACACTGTTTAATTCGGCCAATAACTTAGCTTCTTTTTTAGCTTGGTGCTTTACTTTTTCCTGCATTTGTTTCATATTGCTAGGGCTAGCTTCTACAGCAAATTTTTGTGGAATTAGGTAATTACGACCGTAGCCATTTTTTACCGTTACCAATTCATTTGCTCCACCAAGGTTGTTTACATCTTGTATTAATATTACCTGCATCGTTTTGCATTTTTACCCAATTTCTTTTTTAAGGAACTTTCCCCACCAATGGCGGGTTAGGGTGGTTAAAAAATTGTATTTCTTAATACTAAGCACTAAGTACTCAATACTACTTGTTCTACTTCATTAAATCTGTAACGTAAGGAAGAATGGCCATTTGACGGGCTTTCTTTACTGCTTCGCTCACTTTACGTTGAAACTTTAGAGAGTTTCCTGTAAGGCGACGTGGCAATAATTTACCTTGTTCGTTTAAGAATTTTTTCAAGAAATCACCATCCTTATAATCAATATAACGGATGCCCATTTTCTTAAAGCGGCAATATTTCTTTGGACGCTTTTCAGCTTTTATAGCTGTTAGATATTTAATCTCGTTTGCTTTTGCCATGGTTTATGCTTCCGATTTTTGTGATGGTTCAAAATGTCTTACACCACTTCTCTTTCTACCATTGTACTCCACGGCGTATTTATCGAGTACTGTGTACATGTGACGCATCGTAGATTCGTCACGTAAAAGTTGAATTTTCAACTTTTCATTGAAGCTGGTTGGCGCACTGTATTCCATTACCCAATAAAGACCAGTAGTCTTTTTGGCAATTGGATACGCCAGTGATTTTAGTCCCCATGGGTTGCTGTGCGTTACGGTTCCACCGTTTTCTGTAACGAGTGTTTCGTATTTTTTCTGAGCGGCTTTAAATTCCTCTTCAGATAGCACAGGGGTAAAAATCACCATCAATTCGTAATTGCTCATTTCCCTGTTTTTTGTTTGTAAATAAAATTGTTATTCCCGTTTTTTCTGAACGGGGTGCAAATGTACGCTTTTTTGGTTCAAATATGCTTTTTTGCAGAGATTTTAATGTAGGAAATTACACTTTAAAGGCAATTTTAATTAGAATTGTTTGAATTGATGACTTTATTGACTTCCAAATTGTATTTATTCGTATTGTTTATTATTTGAATATAATACATGTTTTCTGGAATATTGGATAAGTTGTTCAATAGCAAAACGTCTTTCGCCTTTTTGTTTTCAAAATTCCAATTGCCATAGTTTCCGCCCTTATAATCATATAGATTTACTTTTATTTGACCAGTCATCTCTTTGAGCAGTATCACTTTTATTTCCGAATTGAAATCAAATTTTTCGGTAATAAAGCCAGATGTAGTGGTAGATTCATTTCTTTTTATTCTATATGTTTGAGAATAAGATACATGGTTATCATCTGTCATTGTCTTAATACGATAAAAGCAATAGTTGATGGCTGGAGAAATATCTTTATCTACGAATGAAAATAAACTATCCCTTACATTTTTTATAGACTTTGAACCAATTGTTTCATAAGTAACATTATCGTAACTACGCTCTACAAAGTAAGATAACAAGCGATTATTCTTGCTTATTTTCCAATAAAGTATTTGGGTTTCTTCAATTTCGTAAGAAGTAAATTGCTCAATGTTTGTTTCAGGAATATTATATTTTCTAGCGCTAAAATTACCGAGTGTAAATGTCCCAGTGCTCGATAGGGAAATATCTGCGTAAGTTAATTTTATGCTATCTATAAAGCCATTAAAATATACATTTACTGCCATACTTAAAGAATAGGACATAATAGAATCTGCTCCCGCATTTGTGTGTATATTAGAATAAACTTCGTTGGCAATATTATTATACTGATAGTAGAAATTATCAATCAAATTATTTATGGATGGTGCTACGACAACTCCTTTTCTATAACCTTCAATTTTTATTTTATCTCCACCATCAATATCCAATAACTGAAAATTTACATTTTCCAGAAGCGCACTGGCTTTTAGGGTTAATACAATTGGATTTTTATTGGTAACTGCAGTACTGCCATTGTGCCCAATAAGTAACCCTGTTAAAGAAGCTTCTTGTAAATTATTTATACCAATTATTTCTGGATTTGTGCCAGATATTTTTATGGAGATATTGTTTTTTCCTATACTCAAATTGTTAATTATTGGTAACACATCCTTTATACCACTTTTACCTGTAAAGGGTAAAAAATCTATCGATTCTTTTAAATCGGCTTGTGGTGTAATTGTTTTTGTAATTCGTACAACATAATCCTCTACCTCGCCAGTTTTTACAGACCTGCTTGGAGATTCAATATTTTCAACAAAAGTTCGCTCGCAAGTTCTTATTCTTAAATAGGTTAAACTTGGGTTTAAAATTAATGGTAATCGCCAAGTTAAATTTACAGTTGTTCCCGAAATAAATTCACCAGCAGCTTTTTCATCATCTTCAAATACTCCATTACCATTAAAATCTATCCAACCTCTTACAGGATCGCCTGCTTCTGCAGCGTTAATTGGGATAGTGATGCTATAAGATTGTTTTTCTGCTATGATTTCTGGTGCAAAATCTGGCTCCGAGTTTTTATTAATTACTTCATTTTTATTTATCCTTGGAAAAGCATCATTGTCTTTTACGCCTGCCATATTTTCCGATTTGGAAAATACAACACTATCTAAGATAATATCTCTATCATTATCTCCTCTAAGCTTTCCAAAAAAAGGTCCTTTTTCTGGATCAAAATGCTGGGCAAGGCCATATGACGTTGGCGCACAGCCTATATCGAACGTACGATTTGCAATATTCCTTTTATAAAGGTCAAAGCCAAGGAAGATTAACACTACAGATACAAAAATGAGTAAAATTTGTTTTTTCAAAAGAAAACAGGTGATTTTGATAAACCTAAACGCCTTTATTATACATTTATTATAAAATTAGATACTTAGGTTTTGTTTTTAAGGTAAAAATAAATAAGTTTTAGGCAATAAACCACTCAATATTTTGTTTATAAATATTGGGAATACATTTGAATTACTTATTTCCCCAAATCTATACTTTAATTTTGTGATTTTAAAAAGCTATGCAAACACAAATATCGACTAGTTTTTTATCTAGATTAAAATTATTGTCGGAAAATGAGCAATTTGCTGAAGATGTGTATAGTGATACACTACCGAAACTTTTAAACAATATAAAAGCGGTACGAGTGTATGGCATTATTATTTTAGTAGCCATTGCTTTAGTGAATTACTATTTTAATTACACCTACAGCTTTTTTGTAACAAGTAGTGCGTCACTTATTTTAATAGCCACACTTATTTTTATTAATGATAGTCATTTCAAATTATTGAGATTTATCTATCTTTTTGTTTTTTGCACAACCATATGTTCGCTTACTTTTATAGAGGGGTTGGTTTCTGGCGATTATCTTTACTTATTCGTATTGCTTATTATTAGCATTTTTATTTTTGATTTTAAAGAGAGAAAGTTTTTGTTTTTTTCATATGCGGCCATACTTTTTTGCTTACTCTTTATTTTTACACAAGCGCCTCTACATAGTGTAATGCAGCGCCTTGGCGATCACGAGGAGCGTGTAACTTTTATTGGAAATGTTTTTTTATCATCAATTGTTACTTGTTTATTAGCATTTGTATCTCTTAGGCAAAATTTTAGAAACACCAAAAAACTAGGTGAAAAACAAGAGTTTCTAGATGCCGTTTACAATACATCTTTGGATGCCGTTTTTATTGTAGATACCAATACAAAAATAATAACAGATAGCAATTTGCAAAGCGTTCATTTGTTTGATGTAAAAGATAATACTGTTTTATTAAATAAATCTATCGCCAATTATATTAAAAATTTTGATGAGCAATTAGAAGTGGTAAATATATTTGCTAATCAAGAACAAGCTTGGAAAGGTGAACTTACTTGCCTTACTGCTTCAGGCTCTGAGTTTCCAGGGTATGTTAGTATTGTGCCATTCGAAAATGGCGACCAAATACTTAAAAAAATAAGTGTATTAGATATTTCAGATATTAAAAAAGCCCAAGCCGAATTAGTAGTTGCAAAAGACAAAGCTGAATTTGCAATGAATGCAAAGTCTAAGTTTTTATCTAACATGAGTCATGAATTGCGTACACCCTTAAACGGAATAATTGGTACTGCAAATTTATTGTTAGATGAAGCAAGCATGCCAGAACAAAAAGAACATTTTACTTTGTTAAAATATTCATCGGAGCATATGCTTAACCTAATAAACGATGTATTAGATATTAGTAAAATTGAAGCAGAGATGATGCATCTTGAAAAAAGTAGTTTTAACCTTAAAACTTTTTTTGATAAAATACAAAGCTTATACTCTAATCAGTTTGTTGCAAAAAAAATACAATTGTTATTTGAAATTGATGAAAGATTGGATCGTTATTTTTTAGGAGATGAAACTAGATTAAGTCAAGTGATGAGTAACTTAATATCTAATGCTCTAAAATTTACCGATAATGGTAATGTAATAGTTTCTGCAAATTTAATTAATGCAAATAGCAAACAAGCATCCATTTATTTTTCTGTAAAAGATTCGGGCATGGGTATAACAGAGCAGCAGCAAAAAATAATTTTTAATAGTTTTACACAAGCAGATACTACTACTACTCGAAAATTTGGTGGTACTGGTTTAGGCCTTTCTATTAGTAAAAATATAATTGAACTGTATAAAGGAGAACTAAAAGTAGAAAGTAAAAAAGGGGAAGGAAGCAATTTTTATTTTACCATAAAATTGGACCTGCAGCTTAATAATAAAAATTTTGTAAACGAACATATTGTAAGCACACTGGTTAGTTTAGCCAATGTAAAAGTTTTAATAGCAGAAGATAATCAGGTGAATATGCTTATAGCTAGAAAGTTTTTGCAAAAGTGGAACATAAAACCCGCAGAAGCATTAAACGGAGAGGAAGCATTAGAAATTTTTCATAAAGACAACTTTGATATTTTATTGATAGATTTAGAAATGCCTGAAAAAGATGGCTACGAGACTGTGGCAGCAATTAGAGCAATTAATAAAGACATTCCAGTAATAGCATTTACAGCAGCAGTTTATGATAATATGCATGCAGACTTAGTTTCCAAAGGTTTTACAGATTATATTCAAAAGCCATTTAGACCAGAAGATTTGCATAGAAAATTATCTATGTATGCCCCGGCAAAAGTTTAATTTTATTGCAAAATTTTATACACTGGATATCTGTTATGTACTGGCTCATAATAAGGAGAATTTTTGTAAATAAAATCTAATATTGCGTAACTATTTCTGGCAAATTTTGTATCTGTTAATTTCTTTTCCTCTACTTTCTTTTTTAAATCCGGATTTTTTTTTAAATATTCCGCAGCCACATCTTCCCATCTATAATCACTATAACCTTCTTTTTGTTGGAGTATTGCATCAAAAAAATTCCAAGCAAAAAAACTATCATCGCCAGTAGGTTCTAGCATTTCAATAATATATCTATTTGCAATTTGATTCATTTCGATAATATAATCCCCTTTTAAAAAATGCATACTGTCCATTTTTTCTGAAACTTTTACTGCATAGTTTGGATGATGTTTTTCGTAAGGGTAGGTTCTGCTTTTATATTCTTCTATTTTATAAATTCCAACAAAAATGGTTGTATCTTTTTTTATTTGTTTAATAGCAATGCGGTTCAGTTCTAATCTTTCTATCACATTGTACCATCCTGCAGGAATAATGTATGCACGAGGTTTCTCAATAATATTATCTGCCATGTAATAATTATAAAAAGTAATTCCTTTTGTGTATGGTTTTGTATGATTATAAAACATTTTTTGCAAACCTGTAGCTTCACTAATGGCGGTATCTTGTTCATATCCTTTAAAAGTAAATGAACTGTTTTTTGTTTTATCTATAACCCAGCGCAATGGAAATTGTGTTTGATTTTTTATTTGCTCCGCAGCTTCTTTTCTTTTATCAATAATATCTTTTGCATTTATAGAAGCCTTGCTAATGAATGTAACCATAAGGTCGTAAGTTGATTGTACCCTTTCTTTATATGGTTTTAGCATATGTGTTTCGGGTATAAAAGAAAATGTACCAAACAAGGCAGCATAGCCTGAGCTATAGCGTGGTGTCTCATAAAACATATTTACGCCTTTTGTAAAATCGGCTACTTCAAATTCTATATAGGGAATAAGATCCCATTTTTTTTCTTTCATGCCTGCATATAGCTGTGGCTCAAAAACCTCTCTAAGCCATTTGCCAGCAACGGCCCCCAACTTTTCATATTGAGTTGTAATAAGCGTCATCGTGTGTTGGTAATCCGCACCATCACTCACGTGGTTATCTATAAAAATATCTGGGTTAAGCCAATGAAATATTTGTGCAAATGATTTTGATTCTTTGCTATCGTTTTTTGTAAAGTCTCTATTCAAATCTAAGTTTTGTGCGTTACCTCTAAAGCCATATTCTATAGGGCCATTTTGGTTTACACGGCTATGTGTATTTCTATTTAAACAACCACCAATATTATACACAGGAATAATAGCTAGCACTACATTGTTTGGAAGAATGATTTTTTTATTTTTTATATCTCTTACAAGCATCATACTTGCATCTATGCCATCGGGCTCACCTGGGTGTATGCCATTGTTTATCATTATTACTACTTTACCTTCTGCATGCCATTGGGCAGGATTAAATTTTTTATCGCTGCTTACTAATATCAAATGCAAAGGATAACCAGCATCGGTTTGTCCTATTTCTTTTACAGAAATAATATCTGATTGAGTATCTAAATTTTTGTAAAAATGTATAATATCAAAATAAGCAGCAGATGCTGTGCCATTGCTTTTTTCAAATGTTGTTATTTGAGCAAAGGCAATAGTAGAAATAAGAAATAAGATTATGGTAATGGTGCTCTTCATTTTTCAAATGTAAGATTAAAGCTATAATTTTTGAAGCATAAAAAAAGCCTCGTCGAAAGAGGAGGCTTTTTAAAAGAGAAATAGTTCTTTATTTCATTACTACAAAAGATTGATTAATGATTTGCGTGTTGTTAGCAATTTTAATAAAATACCTTCCTGCCGATAAGCTTTTCACATCAAGTTTTATATTTACTTCATTTGAATATACAGTTTGTTGCATTACCAATTTGCCAACTATATCTGTTACTTGTAATGTACTATTAGTGTGTAATGCCTCATACAATTTTATGTTAAGGCTTTCTATTGTTGGGTTTGGATAAACCAATGCATTGGATAAATTGCTATTCAATTTTACTGAAACGATTTTACTATTTGTGAATCTTCCATCAATATCTATCATTTTCAATCTGTAATAAACTACTGAGCCTCTTGGTAAATTATTATCAGTAAAATTATAGTTAGCAAGATTTTTTCCTTCTACTTCGCCAATAGTATTAAAAATATTTCCATCAATACTGCTTTCTATTTCATATTTTTTAAACAAAGTTTCTTGTGTGGCATACCATCTAAGCAAAACGGTTTCTTTATTTTTTTGCGCATTAAAATCTATCAAAGTAACTGGTACAAGGCCAGTACATTGAAAAATAAGTGCCACATATTCAGGATGGTCTACATAAGGATTTCTATTAGCTTGCGCTACAGCTGGGGTGTTTACCGCAGTGTAATAAATAGCATTGTTTCTATCTATTTCTTTTTGGCTTACGGCATCTTGGTTATGCCATTTTATTAAAGTTTTTAAATAATAGGCATCATACATTTGTAATCTTCTATTAGCAGCATTGGGCTCATCTGTGGTACTTAAAAAAACCGTATTGCCTGTGCCTTGCCCACTCCAATTTTGTGAAATTACTTCATCTTCATAGCGTGTAATCATATACAAACCAGCACGTGCGAAATCTCCTTTGTAGGCATTTATGGGCTCAAATACAGTTCCTGTATAACCAAAATTATTTCCTGTACCAAGCTTGCTTCCATTCAATGAAGTTGTACTTGCAGTTGTAACTTCGCCATAAGGGAAATTACTTCTTAAGCCATTTACTTTTCCATCTGTAGCAAAAATATGATGCACATCAGATACCATTGGGTTTATACTTCCAAACCAAGATTGTGGGGTACTGTGTTCTCTATTATAACAATCACCTTCGTTTACATAAGTACCACATTGGTTTCCGCCAGAAGAGGTAGGCCCATACCTAAATACATATGGCTCCGGCCCTGTAGGATTATCACTATACATATCCCACATAATATCTGCTGTATTGGCATCATTTCTATGCATGTCCGAAAATTGATAAATATTCCAAACGCCAGGGGTATATCCTAAAACTTGTGAACCAGTAGTAATGATATTTTTTAATGCTGTTTTTAAAGGCTGACAAGATAAACTTGCAGCGGCATTATAATATCCTGCAGGAATTCCTGTAGCTGCATTGGTTGTAGTAGCAGTGCCATCTAAAGAAGTAGTACTATAAAATGGAGCCCCAGTGCATGCATCGTTTAATGCAAATACATAAAAATAATATGTTGTAGCTACTGTTAAACCAGTAGCAACAAAAGTTGTACTTGTACCAATACTTACAACAGTGCCATTACCAAAAACTTGCCCAACAGTATAACTTATACCATCTATTGCGGATGCGCCAAGCGGAGGTACTGTAGCACTTTTTACTACTAAATATTTACTGGCACCACTTCCTGTGAACGAACCCGAAACACTAGTATTTGCTGGAGTAAGCGCAAGAGCAGTAGGAGTAATTGGTGTTGTGCATGACGCTAATGCTGGGGTGATAATGTCAGCCGTTAATGGTAATAATTGATTGTAATTTGGACCACCACATAATTGATCTTCCATTGCAAAAATGAAATAATAATATTGTGTAGAAGGGCTCAAAGCATTATCTGTAAAAGTACCATCAGCAGAAATCCCAATAGACGTACCATTTCCACCACCAATTATTTGTCCACTTGTATACGAAGTGCCATCTACTGGTAGTTGTGTTAATGGAGAAGTTAAACTTCTTACTACTAAATAATTTTGTACAGTTGTAGTTGGTGGTATAAGATCGAAAGCACCAGATATAGCATTTGCAGTAGCACTCAATAACAAATTAGTTGGTTGTGCTGTTGGTTCTGCACAGCTTATTGCATTATAAGATGTCCAAGTTACATCATCTATAGAAATTCTTAAACCAGCAGTAATCTGACGAATTTCTAAATCGAAATTTCCACTTACATCTATATTAGAAAAAGTTGCAGTAGCAATAGTTGTGGTAGGATTTGCAGTACCAATAAGTACATTGTTTATGTAAATCTGTAATATAGGACTAGAGCCAGTAAAAACTTGTTGGTGTTTAAACGATAAATTTCCAATTCCATTTGGGATACCTAGGCATTTAGTATTTCCTACCCTCACCGTAATGGCTTTTCCTGTAATAAGTTGATCTGTACGTGCATCAGTAGCAGTCCAGGTCAAACCATTATCACCTACCCATGTTCTTGCCAAATAACTAGCAGGTGTGAGTGTAGGAATATTGGTAAATGTTTCTGTGCCTTGTGATAAAGAAAGAAAAGAAATTAAGGAAAATAAAAAAAGAAAGTAGATTTTTTTCATACATGAATGTTATAGGTACAAAACTATTGTTTTTATTTATAAATGGCTTAAATTTATATCAACAAAAAGCCCGTCAATATTGAGTTGACGGGCTTTTATATCTTTGAAATATCTTATACGAAATTACTTTGCTAAAGCGTTGATTCTTTTAGCCATTTTGCTTTTCAAATTTGCCGCTTTGTTTTTGTGTATAGTACCACGTTGAGCTAATTTATCTATCATCGCTTCTACAGAAGGTTGTTTTGTAGTAGCTTCAGTTTTTACACCTATTGCTTTAATATCACGTATTGCATTACGAGTAGTTTTACCGTAGTAACGGTTACGCTCATTGCGTTTTGCACTTTGTCTTACGTCTTTCTTGGTTGCTGCGTGATTTGCCATTATTCTT
>JAYTLA010000098.1:0-27864 GCA_043729825.1 Ferruginibacter sp. | reverse complement strand
AAGCTACTTCCGCTTGTTATAATAAAGAACTCTGCTGGATTTCATTTTTTTTAAAAATTATAAATCCGTATATTTTTGGTCGTACTCTACTCCCTACACTTATGTAGGGAAGCTACTTCCGCTTGTATTTATAAAGAACTCTGCCAGATTTCAAATTTTGCTAGGATTTGTTTTTCGGATTGCAAAAATAAGGATTGTAAGCTTACAACAAAATTTTATTTGTAAGTGGGGTTGTACTCTGTGTTTGCAGGCACATTTACCACAGGTTTGCCCTTGTAACGGTGGTTGTATTGTGCTACACATGCCGATAAAATAATAGCTACTACCACCAATATTTGGCAAAACCATATAAACTTAGATGATGATACCCAATTGTGTGCAAAATCTTTGTCTTTATTTTCGATTATTTCTTGTTGCATTTATAAAAATTTTCAGTTGCAAAAATACGGGCTTATTGGTAAAAAAAATTATTTGGGTTCAACAATTTCTGAAAAGGTTCTTTTCTTTTTAAAATAATACTGCCAGAGCATACTTTTAGGATAATATCCTTCTAGATTTTTATTTATTTGTTGTGCAAATAGTGATTTTTTCCTATAGAATAAAATCCATTTACCAAAATGAAAATGTGCTTTTGCTACCGCAAAAAAATAGCCTATATCTCCGCTAAATAATGCTTTGTATGCGGCCACTGCATCTAACGAAAAACGAAGTGGTAGTTTCAAAATTAAATTTCTGCCTGGTGTGTTTTTCCAAAGCATGATTAAATTGTTTCTAAAATTTAAATATGTTTTTTTGCTATTGCCTTTTGGTAGTGTGCCTCCGCCTACATGATACACAACAGATGAAGGTTGCACGTACACTTTATGCCCGCTGAGTTGCATGCGCCAGCAAAGATCTATTTCTTCTTGGTGTGCAAAAAAATATTCATCAAGTCCGCCGAGTGAGTTGTACACGCTTGCTCGTACAAACAGGGCTGCTCCTGTGGCCCAAAAACATGGAATAGCATTGTTGTATTGCCCTTTGTCTTCTTCTATATTTTCTAAAACCCGGCCTCTTGCAAATGGATAACCGAATGCGTCTATATAACCGCCACAAGCACCTGCATATTCGAAATGGGTTTTGTTTTTAAAATCCAATATTTTTGGTTGGCAGGCGGCAATACTTGTATCGTTTTCCATTAAATGGACGATGGGTTCTATCCAAGTGGGTGTAACTTCTACATCGCTATTGAGGAGTACAAAATAATCGGCTTTTACTTTTTTAAGAGCAGTGTTGTAGCCTTTGGCAAAGCCTCCGTTGGTATCGTTTATAATAATTTTTAATGTAGGAAAATATTGTTGTAAAAACGCAATGGAATCGTCGGTAGATGCATTGTCGGCTACTATTATTTGTATGTTTTTATATGTAGATGCGAGTACAGATGGAAGAAATTTTTCTAAGAAAGTTTTTCCATTCCAGTTTAATATGACCACGGCTACCGATGGTACAATATTGCTGCTATTTGTGGGTTGAAAATCGGTCATTGGTTACAAACTTACTTCTTTTGTAAAATTTATATGCCATTTCATTTCTTTATTTATTATTTTTAAATATGCTTGAACGTTTTTTTAATGTAAGAACACTCTTGGGAGTTATTGCCATTGCTTTTGTACTGGCTAGTATTTTCTTTAGTAATTACTTGGCCAAAAAAATAGCTGACGACGAAAAACGAAAAGTAGAACAGTATGTGGCAGCCGTAAATGATTTGTACAATATCAATAATACAGATACTAAATTGGCTTCAAAAATTATAAAAGAAAACAGTGATGATATTCCATTGATACAAACCAATGAAAAGGATAGTATCATTTCTTCCAATTTTGACTCTGCAAAAATTGCAAAAAATCCATCGTATCTAAAAGCGCAATTGGCAGAACTTAAAAATATAAACCCGCCTATTGAGTGGAAAAATCCTTTGAACGCTGCTGAAAAAAGTTTTACTTATTATGGTGAATCTGATTTGCTGGTGCAGATACGATATTTTCCTATTGTACAATTATTGGTGGCATTATTGTTTATCATTATTATTTTTATAGCTGTTTCTACAAAAAGCAAGAGCACACAAAACCAAGTGTGGGCGGGCTTAGCAAAGGAAGCGGCACATCAATTGGGTACACCAATATCATCGCTACAAGGTTGGATGGAAATGCTAAAAGATAACACGGGCACAGAAAAAATAGCATTGGAAATGAATAAAGATGTGGAGCGTTTAAAATTGGTGAGTGATCGCTTTGGAAAAATTGGTAGTACACCAAAGCTGGAAGAAACAGATTTGAATGTGCAAATAGAAAACATGGTAAATTATATTAAAAAACGCTCGCCAGATAAAGTATCGTTTAACATAAACAATAATGGCGACAATGATATCACAGCATTAATTAATCCACCACTATTTGATTGGGTAATAGAAAATTTATTAAAAAATGCGCTTGATGCTATGGATGGTAAGGGTGTTATAAATATTGACATTAAAAACGAAATTGCACAAATTATTATAGATGTAAAAGACAGCGGCAAGGGTATAAGCAAAAAAAATATTGCCAATGTGTTTAAACCTGGGTTTACAACAAAACAGCGTGGCTGGGGGCTTGGCTTATCGCTTAGCAAGCGAATTATAAATATTTACCATAGGGGGGAGTTGTTTGTAAAGCAAAGCGAAATAGGGAAAGGTACTACGTTTAGGATTGTGTTGAAGAAGTGATTAGATTTTACCACATAACACATAGTTTCACATAGATTCATAAAGGTTAACAAAGTTTCTACATTATTATTTTGTCAATCCACGTATTCGCCCATAGGCTTATAGGTAAAAGCGTTTTTACTCGAATTTTTTATCATTTACACAAAAGGTTGACTTTCTACACAACCGCCAACAGGGCTGAAAGCCGCCGTTGGGGTAACTCAATCATCTCAATAATTTAAAAGATTTAGCCAATCCCTGATGGCGTGGTTATCCCCCGTCAGCTTAGTAAAGGGTTACTCTTATTGACTTTGATGCGATAATTACAAAACTTAACTTTACGCAGATAGCAGTATTTGTACAAGGTTTGTTTTTAAATTAAAATAGGGTGTATATTTCGTAGGGGGATATTAAAAGTCTTACAAACTCACAATAACATAAGGCTTTTCCTTAGATGTAACCACGCCTCCTTCTTTTTCTAAAGTTACTGCAAATGCTTGTGCCTTACCAAAAGTTTTCATCTTTTGCATGCGGAGTTTGCCATCTTTAGCAACTATTAAACCTCCATCTATAGCTTTTCCATCTACAATGGCCCATAATTGGTATTGCATGCCTTTAGGTGTGGCTGGCAAATTACTAGGGTCTATATAAACTTCGCCAGTATTTGTCATCCAAAATATTTTTGCATCTGCATCTTTTGGGGCTATATCCGGTTTTAGTTTTAATGGCAAACTATATTTGCTTCTAATTACATTCATGTCGTTAGATGCATCGGCTAAGTTTTCATTTAAAGAAGCAATTGTTTTTTCGCTTTCATTATATTTTGCAGTAGCATCTTTGTATTTGCTAAAATAAATTACATTAAAAATTGTACTACCAATTAATAGGGCTACAGCCGCTGCTGCTATGTTTCGCCAAGGAGAAATAGATACTACTTTTGCGGTATTGATATTTTGACTGTTTGTTTGTGAGGGCACTTTTATGGCCGCCAAAACTTTTTCTTTTACTTTAATAGATGGTGTTATTGCATTAGCAAATGCGTAGGCTTCTAAGTTTTTTTCTATACTAATAATTTCATCATTCACCTCAGTGTATTGCATACGCCACTGCTCTACTTGCGCATTCTCATTAGGCGTAGTGTCGCCCATAACGTACGCTTCTAATAGTCCAGATGATATGATGTCTTCTTTGTTCACTTAAAATTGCAATAATTTTCTTAATTCAATAATAGCCGTTCGCATTCTTGTTTTTACAGTTCCCAAGGGGATACTCATTTCCTTTGAAATTTCCTCTTGTGTATAACCTCCAAAATATGCCAAATCAATGATAATTTTTTGATCTGGTTTTAAATTTTGTACTTGTTTGCGTATGCCTATTGTATCAAATTTTGATGTGCTATAATTTTTATCTTGTGTACTACTTACGAAATTTTCGTCCTGAGAGATTTTTTGTTGCTTCTTGTAACCCTTGCTGCGTAAGGTGTCTATTGTTAAATTCCTCGTAATGTTTATCATCCACGTAAACAAACGACCCTTTGTGGCATCGTATTGCCCAAAGTTGTTCCAAATTTTCACGAAAGTTTCTTGTAAAATATCTTCAGCCAGTTGTGTATCATCAACTATTCTGGCAATAACGCCATTTAAAGCAGCAGAATAATTATCGTATAAATAAGCAAACGCCGTTTCATCCCTTCTTTGCAGTAGAGCTACTAAATCTTCTTCATTATGTTTTACGATTGATGGCAAATGCGAATACGTAAGTTTAATTTAATGCGCAAGTTACGAGTTTTTGTTTTAAGAGAAAAGAAAAACTGTTATGCTACTTTCATCACTTCCGATACTGGACTAAATAAATACCATTTGCCAGTTGCTATTTCTTTGCATTTAAAACGTTTTCTTATTCTTTCTCCTTTTTCAAAAATTCTATTTCCCTTTATTTTAAATTTTTCGCCCTGCTTTATTTGTTCCACAAAAAATATTCCTTCTTTGCGTTCATCATATTTTTTTAAAACTCGTAGCAGTTTTTCATCTCCACAACTACTCGCAGCAGGGTTGCTTATAGAGTGTATTAAAGTTTGTTGCACATCATCTGGAAAAATATTTTTTTGAGTAAACACCACTAATAAATTGCCAAACAACATTTTCCACTCTTGCCCATGTGGTTGCACCCGATTACCGTGTTTTTCGAAAGTAATAAGATGTGCTATTTCGTGTAAAAGAGTTATAAGAAAAGCATATTTATTGAGGTCGCCATTTACACTTATGCGATGGTTTTTTCCTGCATGTGCATGCCTATAATCGCCAAGCACAGTTGTACGTCTGCGTGTAACTGTAAGTTGTACTTTGTAGTCGATAATGTATTGTAACACGGGCTCAAAACTCCCATCGGGTACATAACTTGCCAGCGCACTAAAATCTACTTTTTCTTTAGGCATGTTTATTTTTATTCTCTTTAGATATGGCCATTACTTCGGCTGCTAAATATATTAAATACATAATGAGTGAAATAAAAACGGCGCTTGTATTGTATGTATTGCCAACTACTAAAACATACGCCAATACTGCAATAGCAGTGCTAAACATTTTTATCATCATGCCTGCTATTACGCTTCTAATAAACACATTTGGGTTTGTATTGGTAAGCGCTTTTTTTTGTATAAAAAAAACAAAAATACTTATTACAAGAAAAAGCACATTGGCAGCAAGCAATACGTTTTTATCTACATTGTATTTTTCCCAAAGCGCATTTGCAGCAAAAATAAATATGGTGAGCGCAACAAATATTACAAGCACTGGCATTAGCATTTTTCCGAAAAGTTTCATAAGTATTTTATTACTATTTTTTTGGCGACGTGTCTTTTATTACTTTATAAATAATGGTAGCAATAACAACAAGTGGTAGCACCCATACAAAGATTGGATTTTTTAAGGCCAACCAACTATCTAATTTTAAACCCAAATAAACTGCTAACCCCAGCGCAACAAATAATTGTGTAGCTAGCCCTGCATATTTTAGTAAAAGACTATTGTCGCTTTTTTTCATGGGAGAAATGGTACTCAATTATTGTTGATTGTTTCTTTTGGTAAAGCAAGTTTGTTGGTATCCAATGGTATGGTTTTACCTTCCAATACTTTTTGAATATTTTTTAAATATGCATCTTGATCTTTCAATGCTTCTTCCATAGAATCGGTTCTCATTTTAAGCTCTCGATATTGCCTTACTTCATTTGCGGTGCCCATGCCTGTGCCAGGCAAGTAATATTTTAATGGTGTAAATACAATTAAAGCAGCTGTTAAGCCCACTAATAAAATAAAAATGGAGCTTAAAACCACATAAACACTTAGCCTTGTAAGCTTAAATTTTAGTATTTCTTCAAAAGTATCTTCGTTCATTATTACCAGCCGATAATGATTTCTAAGGCGTTTGAGTGTATTATTTACATCAGGCATTGACATATTACAACTTTTGTGTTATAAAATTAAAGGAATGCATTTAAAATTGCTGCTTGATATGAGAGGTGTCAGCTTTCCGGAAGAGTTTTCTAGTTAAAAGTCTCTAAAAAATGGTAACAGCTCTAACGACAATTTTAAATGCATCCAGTTACAGAACTATGCTAAATTAGCCATTAAACTAAGAAACGGATATTTTTAACAGAAATAAATGAAATAATGTTTCTAAAATAGGCATCTTCCCGTTATTTTTGGGCAATATTCAATAATAAAACCGAACTTTAAATATATCAAATAACCTTTTTCATGCTGAGACAAAAGTTCATTGTTGCGATAGTATTTTCTTGCCTATTTACGATGTCGTTTTCGGCAATGGCGCAGCCTGCCTGGACCTTTGATCTTTTTGGCAAACAAAAAAAGCCAGAGAAGTATGAAGAAAAGCTTTTGGCATCTGAAAAAACGGGTACAAAAAAATTTGGTGCGGTAAGGCGTTTTATTCAAAACACTACTTCGCATTACAATTTCTTTTTTAATGCAAACAATAAAATAAATTCGGTTATAGAGCGAGCAAAAATTTCTAATAAAGATGATTTTGCTTCTTTATTGTCTTTTTATGGGTATTCTTTAGATAATACCGCATCTCAAAAAACAGAATTGGATTCTGTAATTTATAAAGCTACTGCTGGCGTATTGTTGCATGATTTGCGAAGCGAATGGGTGGATAATTTTTATTTGCTAATCGGCAAATCTTATTTCTTAAGAAAAGATTTTGATTCGGCGGCACTTACTTTTCAATTTATTAATTACAATCTTTTTCCAAGAAAAAAGAAAAATGATGATGATGATAAAATTGTGGGGTCTAACGAAACTGGTACTGGAGTAGGAACGGGTTCTGTTTCTATAGCCAATAAAGAGAATAGAAATACAATTCAAAAAATATTGACTAGACCACCGAGTAGAAACGAAGCATTGATTTGGCAAATACGCACTTTTATAGAGCAAAAAGAAATGGGCGATGCTGCTGGGTTGATAAGTATTTTGCAAAATGATATTAATTTGCCTAAGCGCTTGCAAAACGACTTGCATGAAGTAACTGCTTATTGGTTTTTTGCACAAAATATTTACGATAGCTCTGCCATACATTTAGAAAAAGCATTGAGCAATGCCGATACCAAAGAAGATAAAAGCAGGTGGAAATTTTTGCTTGCACAGATGTATGAACTAACAGGTGATTATAAAAAAGCGGAAGATTTTTATGAGCAAGCATCTAAAAGCACTACAGATGTTGTAATGGATATTTATGCCAGACTGAACAGCGCAAAAATGATGCGCAATACCGATAATACAAAAGAATTGGATAAGAGTATTGCTACATTGTTGCATATGGCTCGCAAAGATAAATATGAAGCTTTTAGAGATATTATTTATTACTCGGCAGCACAATTAAGTATTCAAAAAACAGATACAATACAAGGGATAAGTCTATATAAAAAAAGTATAGAGAAAAACCTTACCGCATCTATATACAGAGATAAGTCTTTTTTACAATTGGCCAATATTGCTTACAATCAAAAAAATTATAGAGATGCACATTCTTTTTACGATAGTATAAATGTAATTGTAAAAGATAAAGATATAGACTCGGCTACTATTGCAGATAGAAAAGAAATATTGGGAAGATTGGCACCCAAAATAATTGAAATAGAAAGACAAGATAGTTTGCAAATGATAGCTGCATTATCGCCTACAGAAAGAACAGTGTTTGTAAAAAAACTGGCTAAAAAATATCGTAAAGAAAATGGATTAAAAGAAGAAGAAGATTTTTCTGGCAATGCTCCAATAACTTTTGCTAGTAAAAACAATGAACCTGTTGACCTTTTTCCATCAAGCAACAGTAGTGGGCAATGGTATTTTTACAACACAAGCCTTAAAGCAAAAGGTTTTAATGATTTTAAAAATAAATGGGGCAAAAGAAGCAACGTGGACAATTGGAGAAGAAAAGCGGTATCGCAATCGACTACAATAACCAGAAATGGAGGGGGATTGGATGGAAATGCCGATCCGGATGCACCATTATCTAAAGAAGAAAAAGAACAGGAAGCAAAAGCAACAGATTATTCTTTTGATGGATTGATGGGTGGATTGCCACTAACGCAAGAGTTGATAGATTCAAGCAATAATATTATAGCAAAAAACTTATACGACGCTGCACAAATTTTTCAAAACGAATTGCAAGATTATGTGCAAGCAATTGTGATGTATGAAGATTTTGTAAAAAGATTTTCATCAAATGCTATGTTGCCAGATGTGTATTTGGGGTTATCATTTTGTTTTGGGAAATTGGGTAATACAGCAAAAGCAGAATTGTATAAAAATTTAGTGAAAACTAATTTTGCTGGGAGCAAAGCTGCTAAAATTATTTCTAATCCATCTTTATTAAACCCGAATGGGAAAAATGCAGAGGTAACGGCAAAGTACGAAGGCATATACAACATGTTTTTAGAAGGAAAATTTGACCAAGCTATTGCAGAAAAGAAAAAAGCGGATAGCACCAATGGTACAAATTATTGGAGTCCACAATTGCTTTATATAGAATCTGTGTATTACATTAAAGCTAGAAAAGATAGTGCAGCTATTGCGGCTTTGCAAAATATAATAGCATTGTATCCTACATCTGCCTTAAAAGAAAAAGCTGCTACTTTGATAGATGTGCTTAGTAGAAGAGATAGTATTGAGCGATACCTTACACAGCTGCAAGTAACAAGGGTAGAAGAGGAACAAATAATTTTTGTAGATAATAATCCTGTAATAAAAACGGTAATACCAGCTACTCCTAAGCCTACGGAAATAAAATTGACACAGCCAGTTGTTGCTAAAAAAATAGTATCGGACTCTATAAAAGTGCCAACGGTATATAAAAATAAAAACTTCGAATTAAAACCTGAAAGCCCGCATTATGTGGTAATGATTTTAGACAAAGTGGATGGGGTGTATATTAACGAAGCAAAAAATGCTTTTGTGCGTTATAATAAAGGTAGTATGGAAACAATAAATACAACCATAAAAAGAGACACGCTTGATGCAACAAAAGCCTTGATTATATTTACACCTTTTGAAAATGCGGCATCAGCTATAAAATATTTCGATAAAATAAAACGAGCAGCACCAAGTGAAGTATCTTGGTTACAGCCTACAAAATACTCATTCATCATTATTTCTGAGGAGAATTTGCAATTGCTAAAAACAAATAAAGATGTAACATCTTACAAGCAATTGTTGAATGCAAATTTTGGAAATAAATTTTAGCATGCTTTTTGCACAATAACTTTTTTAATAACCCCATACACATTCATGAAACGTTCTGTAAAAATTATTTGGTGGCTTTTCTTGGGAGGCCTAATTTCTGTTGTTCTAATATTTGCTGCTGCCAATTTTGGCATTTTTGGCAAAATGCCTTCTTTACGTGAACTCGAAAACCCCGAGGCTGACTTGGCTAGCGAAGTAATAAGCTCCGATGGATTGCTGATGGGAAAATATTATGCAGAGAATAGGAGTGAAGTTGTTTACCAGCAAATTTCTCCAAATGTTATTCATGCATTAGTAGCAACGGAAGATGAGCGTTTTGACGAACACTCTGGTATAGATGCAAAAGCTGTAGCTAGAGCAGTGTACTCATTTGGAAGAGATGGTGGAGGTAGTACCATTACCCAGCAATTGGCAAAAATGATTTTGGGGCAAGGCAGTGGGGGCTTAATAAAGAGAGGCACACAAAAAATAAAAGAATGGATTATTGCTGTAAAATTGGAAAGGAATTTTACCAAAGAAGAAATTATAACATTATATTTAAACAGGGCATCATGGGGATATGTATTTGGAATTAGAAATGCTAGCCGTACTTATTTTCAAAAAGAGCCTAAAGATTTAAAGCAAGAAGAAGCCGCAGTTTTAGTTGGAATGTTGAAAGGGCCATCTATATATGAACCAATACGACATGCAGATGCAGCAGTAAACAGAAGAAATACTGTGCTTGGCCAAATGGTAGCTGCGCAACAACATTATTTAACAGAAGCCGAAGCGGCTAAGCTAAAAGCTAAGCCGCTTATAACAAATTATAAAACGATAGATGAAGAAATTGGGATAGCACCACATTATAGACATGCATTGGTAGATGTAATGAAAGATTGGTGTAAGAAAAATAAAAACCCTAAAACTGGCGAGCCATATAATTTGTTTAGAGATGGATTGAAAATATATACTACCATAGATTCTCGTATGCAAGCTTATGCAGAAGAAGCTATGGAATCGCACATGCCTGGAGAGCAAAGCAAATTAAACGCTGCACTTAAATATAGGGGCGATAGGCTTTGGAAGGGGCGTGAAAATACCATTGATATTGCCATGAAACAATCTGAACGTTGGAAAAACATGAAGGAGGATAATATTGATGAAGCTATCATTAGAAAATCTTTTTTAGTGCCAGTATCTATGAAAATATTTTCATGGAAAAAGGGAGGAGATAAGCATGAAATGGATACAGTGCTTACACCTTTGGATTCTATTAAATACCATAAAAAATTATTGCAAACTTCTTTTGTAGCTATGGATCCACGTAGCGGAGAAGTAAAAGCATGGGTTGGTGGAATAAACTATAAATGGTTTAAGTTTGATCACGTATCTGAAAGTAGCAGGCAAGTAGGATCTACCTTTAAGCCGCTGCTTTATACACTTGCCGTGCAAGATGCTGGTTATACACCAGAAACATATATACCTGGTGGTCCGCTTACTTTGAGTGGAAAAACAATAAGTACGGGTGGTGGTACATGTGCATATTGTTTAGCCCAATCAATAAATGGTTGTGCATGGCATTTGATGGCAGCAGTAGGCGTAAAACGCACGATTGAATTTGCAAAACAGTGTGGTATAAAAACAAAAATTCCACCATTCCCCTCTATTGCGCTTGGGTCTGCCGAAATACCGATTTTGGAAATGTTGCAGGCATACACCATGTTTCCTAATAAAGGATACAACACCGAGCCAGTATTGATAACCAGAGTAGAAGATAAAAACGGGAATTTAATTTTTGAATTTCCGATGGCTCAAAGCAAACAAGTAATTGGAGAAGCTGATGCATATACGATGGTGAAAATGATGCAAGGTGTAATAAAAGAAGGAACGGCAAAAAGATTAAACAGTTATAATATTCCTGCAGAAAAAGCTGGTAAAACTGGAACAACGAATGATAATACTGATGGTTGGTTTATTGGCTACACTCCTACATTGCTTGCAGGTACATGGGTGGGTTGCGAAGATCCTTTTATTCCTATTTATGCTAATGGTGGCGGTGCCGAAATGGCTGCACCAGCTTGGGGTAAATTTATGGCAAGGGTATATGCAGATAAAAAATTTAAAAATTATACTGAGCCTAAAGAATTTACAATACCAGTAGAAATGAAGAACAATCCAATATCTGGCGATGCACAATATTTTGATAGAATTTTAGAACAGGGCGATCCAAGAACCGATGATAAAGGAAGGGTTTACCCAAAAGAAACCAGTAACAATGGTGAAGATTATTTTGGAGAAGAAAACCCATCTGAAACAATTGGCGATAATCCAACTGTGGATAATAATCCTACAGAAATAATAGATACGAATAAAAGTGTAAGCCCTCAAAAAAAGGAAGAACCAAAAAAAGAAGAAAAGAAAGCAACATCTCCTGCAATTTTGGATGATAAAAAAACTAGCACTAAACCAAAAGAGGTAAAACCCAAACCTAAAGATCCTATCAATAATGATTTTTAATATTTTTTAAGGCAACTGAAAAGTTGCTTTTTTTATGCCTATCATTTTCTTAACAATTCTTTTTATTGGTTTTTAAAAACTTGCTAAATCTATTTTTCAATACATGTCGTATGTGTTTATGCGATCGCAAGCTTAAAAAATATTTTCATTTAAAAATTATTAAAAAAATCATCATGAAAAAAATAAAGAATTTATGTATGCTTGCTATCGTAGCATTAGCAACAACAACGGCTTCGGCTCAAATGGATAAAACGGTAATGGTAGGTGGTGCAGCTATGTTTCCTACAAAAAATATTATTGAAAATGCAGTAAATAGTAAAGACCATACTACGCTTGTGGTTGCAGTAAAAGCAGCTGACTTAGTAGAAACTTTACAAAGTGCTGGACCATTTACGGTATTTGCGCCAACTAATGCAGCATTCGATAAATTACCTGCTGGCACTGTCGAAAATTTATTAAAACCAGAAAGTAAAAAGACTTTGCAAACCGTACTTACTTATCATGTAATAGCTGGTAGAATAAGTGCAGCTGATGTAATGGAAAAGATAAAAGCAGGAGGTGGAAAATTTATGGCCACAACAGTTGCAGGTACCGATCTTACTTTCTCATTAAAAGGAAAAAAAGTGAAAATAATGGATGATAATGGCGGTACAGCTTTTGTAACAATTGCAGATGTAAACCAAAGTAATGGCATAATACACGTTATTGATAAAGTATTGTTACCAAAAATGTAGTTTTCGTGGATGTAGATTTATAGGTTGTAAATGGGCTATTCTGTAAGGGGGATAGCCTATTTAATTTTACACTCTTCTGCCAAATATTTTCAGGCTATAAAAATGATTATCCATAATAGCAATATCTTTTAAATTTGCCCATTCTTCAAAACCTGCTTCTGTAAAGAGTTTGATGCTTGGCTCGTTGTTTGCAAAAATATAACCAAGGATCGTATGTAATTTAAGTTCGGGTGATTTATCAATGCAATACTGCAATATTTTTTTCCCGTAACCTTGCCCACGCATTGCTTCATGCAAGTATATACTTACTTCCGCAGTGCCTTCGTATGCTGGCCTGCCATAAAAATTTTGAAAACTTGCCCAACCAACACAGTTCTTCTCATCATCTTCTATCATCCAAAGCGGGCGAGAATTTTGGTTATGCTCATAAAACCATTCTTCTTTATCGGCTATTTCTACTGTTGTTGTATCTGCAGTCACCCTTCGGCTTGCAATGGTGCTGTTGTATATTTCTACAATTAATGGCAAGTCGGTTATAAGGGCATTTCTATAATGCATTAAGATTTTTTATTTGAAATTAATTATGTTGATAATAAATAAGTTTTGAAAAAATTATAATAAAATTAATTACTTCTTGTCCACACCTCTGTTCTACCTAATAACGAAATACCAATATAGCCTCGCACTTTTAAAGTGCTCTTATCTTTTAAACTAATATTACAACTGTATGTTTTGCCATTTTGAGGGTCGTAAATATTTCCGCCTTTCCATGCATCATCATTATTAAATGTAAAACCAGATAATAAGCCTAGTCCAATAATTGGGTTAGTTCTTTTTGTTTTATCAGGATTATTTTTATCCACTTTGGCTTTGCCATTATCGAGTGGAGTCTTTAGCCAAATTATTTTGCCATAAAATTTATCGCCCGCCTTATATATTTGAATTTTGGCAGGGTCATTTCCTTTAGTGAGCCAAACACCAATAATATCGTCTGCCTTGGTTTGCGCTTCAATGTTATTGCTTAATAAGATAAGTGCAAGAAGTGTTGTTAATAATTTCATAGTTAATTTATTTAGTTATAGTGTTCTTATATGCAAAATAAGCAATTTTAACATTCTATATCTCATATTTTCCTAACTTTACAAAGTGAAGAAATTGGTTGTCATATTTTTCTTGCTTATTTATGGCTTTGCGTCCATAGGTGCTACTGTGCATACACACTATTGTATGGGCGAGTATGTAGGTGCTACTTTGCTAGAAAATAAAGGCGGAAAATGTGGCAAATGCGGCATGAAAGAAAGCAACAAAAAAAATGGCTGTTGCAAAGATGAACACAAAGAATTTAAATTAAAAACGGATCATCAAAAGGGGAGTGTTGCAGATTTTGTAAAGGTTATTTCTGCTCCTGTTTTGCTTACGCCGATACCTTATTATAATTTTACGCTACAACAAAATAGTACATTTTTACAAACAGATGTACGTCCCCCTCCCAACATACAAAAGCTGCGATTGCATATTTTGTATAGTGTTTTCTTAATTTGATTTTATTGGTTCTCATCTATTGCCGATGCCTATGGTATATCGGCTATTAGTGCGTTTAGGCACTCGTAATTTTATTAATTGATTTAAAACAAAAAAAATGAAATCATTATTATCAATGATAACAATAATGTTGTTATCCATAACCACATTTGCTCAAATAAAAAATAGCAAAACAGAAACGCTAAAAGTATATGGCAATTGCGGAATGTGCAAAGAGAAAATTGAAAAAGCAGGTACCCAAAAAAATATATCAAAAACTGTATGGAGCGAAGAAACGGCCATGGCAACTATTACGTATGATGCTAAAAAAACAAACACAGATGCTATTTTAAAAAAGATAGCATTGGTGGGTTATGATAGTGATAATTTTTTAGCTCCAGATGCAGTGTATAAAAAACTGCATGGCTGTTGTAAATATGAAAGAGTAAAGAAACCTGTTGCAAAAGCTATAAAAGCATCCGTAAAGGAAGATATAATACACGTAGGAGATAATACACAGCCAATACAAGTGGTAAGCGAAACACAAATCGTTTTCGATAATTATTTTGCTTTAAAAGATGCATTAGTAAAAACAGATGCAGGGACGGCTACTGCAAAAGCAGCTACTTTATTGGCTTCTTTAAATGCAATAAATATGGGCAAAATGAAAATGGATGAACATGTGGCTTTTATGAAAGTAGAAAAAGCTTTAAAAGCAGATGCAGCAACAATTAGTACAAGTAAAGATGTGGCTACACAAAGAACCGCATTTAGCAATTTATCTAATAATATGATTGCTTTGATAAAAGTAACAAAAGCTACACAAACTGTTTACTTGCAACATTGCCCAATGGCAAACGATGGCAAAGGTGCCGATTGGTTGAGCAAAGAAAATGCAGTAAAAAATCCTTACTATGGCAATATGATGTTGACTTGTGGTAAAACGGTAGAAACGATTAAATAAATTAATAATGAATTTCATTAAATGGCTTTTTAAAAAATTATTTATAAAAAAATGTTGCTAATAGCAAAGTAAAAAAATTAAAATGAAAAAAATAATTATTGTCATAGCATTAGCATCTATTGCTATTGCTGCTTGTAACAACAATAGTAAACAATCGAAAACTACTGTAACGGATAATTCAAACCAACTATATGCTTGCAGTATGCACCCCGAAGTAACAGGGAAAAAAGATTCAACATGTAGTAAGTGTGGGATGAAACTAACGGAGCCGGTAAACTAAAAAAAGTAAATTATAACAATACAAAAACACAAAATGAAAAAAGTAATTATTTTATTTCAATGTATAGCATTAGCTATAGCTGTAAATGCGCAACAAATATCAAAAGTAGAAATAATGGCTACTGGGCTTACCTGCTCTATGTGTAGCAATGCCATTAACAAGCAATTGAAAACAATAGCTGAAGTAGAAAAAGTAGATATTGATTTAAACAAAAATCTATTTGTAGTTACCTTAAAAGCAGATAACAAACTTACGCCAAAAACTTTTAAAGATAAAGTAGAAAAGGCAGGTTTTTTTATTGGCTCAATGGTGCTCTCAGTAAATTTTGCCAATCAAAATATAGAAGACAACAAGCAAATAGATAATTATATTTTTATTGATACGAAGCCACAAACGTTGAATGGGTTGGCCAAAGTAAAAGTATTAGATAAGGGTTATGTAACAACAAAAGAGTATAAAAAGCTAGCCAAAACTTTTGTAAAATATCAAACATATGCCAAAGGCGATGAAGGAATTTTTCACCTAAAAGCCATTTGATAATGAAACATTTTGTTGTATTTATTTTATTAAGCTTTTCGCTGCACAGCAATGCACAAGAGCTGTTTGTAATGACCGAGCCTGCAAGCAATATGCCTGCAGGTGCCATTGGTGTAAGAGCAATGAATAGTTTTATGTTTGAAAAAGATGGTACATTAAATTATCATATAATGCCCGAAGTAATGTGGGGCATTAGTGCAAAGTGGATGGTGCACTTGCAAAGTTTTCATAGCAATAGAAGTACAGGCGGTTTAGAAACAGAAGGCGGTAGCCTATATGCGAAATATCGTTTTTACAGCAGCGATGAAATGCACAAGCATTTTAGAATGGCATTGTATGGTCGTTACAGTAAAAATAGGGCCGACATTCATCAAGATGAAATAGAAACGATGGGGCATAACACAGGTTACGAGGGCGGAATAGTCGCTACCAAGTTGGTAAATAAAGTAGCTGTGAGTTCATCTGTTAGTTTTGAAAAAGCTTTAAACAATATGCCCAACTATAAATTTCCTACAACACAAAGCAACAATGCTACCAACTATACTTTATCTGTCGGTAAACTTATGTACCCTAAAAATTATACGAGTTTACAACAAACAAATATAAATTTAATGTGTGAGTTTTTAGGGCAACGATTAAATGCCAATGGAAAATCTAATTTGGATATAGTACCCTCTTTACAATTTATTATTAGAAGCCAAGCAAGAATTGATTTTGCTTACCGCAAACAATTGTACAGTACCATGACTCGTACAGCACCCAATGGCTTTATGGTAAAATTTGAATACACTTTTTTTAATGTAACCAAATGAAAAAGCTAAGCAATATATTTAAATCGATTTTTAAAAAATTGTTTGTGAAAAGCTGTTGCAGATGATGCCCTTAAGAGCTTAGAAATCTTTAGTTAATTTATACTTCTATTATTTATTTACGTAAAACTTTTTTCAGTATATAAAACTTACCCAACACTTCCAAATCTGTGAATGATGTAAACCTATCTATTAATTGTGTAATAAATGTTTGAGTATAAAAAGTAGCTTACTCATTATTGTGAAAATTCTTTCACAGTTAAAAAAAGTAAGATGAAAAAATATATAAATTATTTTCATAGTAGTATTAAAAAAATCATTATTTCACTCGTTCTTATCGGAGGCAATTTCTTTATAGCATATAGCCAACATACGCAGGGAATGAATATGGATACATCAGTAGTTATAAAAAAGGATATGGCGGATATGCCAGAACATGTAATGTTGCCAATGCCTTTTCTAACACATATGGGGATGCCGTTTAGTATTGGTACACATGGATTGAGGGCGTCTATTTTACCTACACGAATAGATGGGAAAACAAATACAGAATTTAAAGTTCAGTATATGACTGGCATTACAAAAACAGTTGGCATAATGCTTGAGGCAGAAGGGACATTTCACAGTGATCCCGCATTTGAAATAATGTTTCAGTTTGCAATACTTAAAAGCAAAGATGGTATGAGTGGAATTTCTTCAATTATAGAGTTTGAAATTCCAACAGAGAAGGGTGTAAGACGTGTTAATACAGTTATCGGGTTTTCTACAGCTATTGTAAAATCTCATTTTGCTTTTAACCAAGCATTTCATTATGACCCAAGAGAAGATTTGGTGGATGGTAGTGCTGCTGTAGTTTATGAACTTACCAAAAAAATTTTTTTAGTAGTGGAATTATCAGGGAAAACAGTGAATGAGTCAAATGCCATTTTTAATCTTCTTGGTGGGATAAAAGTAAGGGTTAATAAAAATTTCTTGCTTGGAATTGGTTATCGACATCCCATTACAAATAACAATGATTTTTCATCACAATATATTTTGCAATCGGATATGATGTGGAAAAAATAATTTCCTATTCTATAATTATAGATATGCATTACCATTTTAAGTTTTAAATACAAATTATGGATCATCCAACTATTCAACAAAAATATACCTGCCCAATGCATCCTGAAGTAATACAGGATAAGCTGGGTAATTGTCCAAAATGTGGAATGACTCTAGTATTGGCTAAAAACAGTAAGAATAACAATGCCCATGCACAACATCAACACGGCAGTAACCCTGCAATGGGGCATGAGGGACACAATCATAACAGCATGATAGCTGATTTTAAAAAGCGATTTTATGTAGTGCTTTTTCTTACTATTCCCATCATGTTACTGTCGATGATGATCCAAAAATTCTTAGGAGTACATTGGCAGTTTGCAGGTTCACAATACATTCTTTTTGCTTTATCAACTATTGTGTTTTTTTATGGTGGATGGCCTTTTTTAAAAGGATTGGTAGATGAAGTAAAAGCCAAGAACCCAGGCATGATGTTTTTAATTGGCTTTGCCATTACAGTTGCATATGCATACAGCGTAGCCATTGTATTTGGTTTACAAGGCATGGATTTCTTTTGGGAATTAGCAACGCTCATTCTCATCATGCTTTTGGGGCATTGGATAGAAATGAAATCTGTAGCAGGAGCATCCAAAGAATTAGAATTGTTGGTACAGTTAATGCCATCAGATGCACACATGGTAATGCCAGACAAAGTGCATGATGTAAAAATCGATACAGTAAAAGAGAATGATATTATTTTAGTAAAGCCAGGCGAAAAAGTGGCGGCAGATGGAATAATATTAGAAGGTGAAAGTTATCTCAACGAAAGTATGCTTACAGGCGAAAGCAAACCAATACAAAAAGTAAAAGGCGATAAAGTAATTGCAGGTGCCATTAATGGCAATGGTTCTATAAAAGTTACGGTAAGCCATGCAGCAAAAGATTCTTATTTATCGCAGGTAATAAAATTGGTGGACGATGCACAAAAATCAAAATCGCAAACCCAATTATTAGCAGACAAAGCAGCAAGATGGCTAACCATTATTGCATTGGTTACAGGTATTGCTACTTTTTTATATTGGTATCTCACAGGGCAATCTTTGGCTTTTGCTATGGAGCGTATGGTAACAGTAATTGTTATTTGTTGCCCACATGCGTTGGGTTTGGCAGTGCCGTTAGTAGTTGCAAAATCAACAGCTTTATCAGCAAAAAATGGTTTGTTGATAAAAAACAGAACAGCCTTTGAAAATGCAAGAAAAATTACCACCATCGTTTTTGATAAAACAGGTACATTAACGGTGGGGAAATTTGAAGTGTCAAAAATTGTATCTCTACAAAAAGAATTTTCGGAGAATGAAATTATACGACTTGCATCAGCATTAGAACAAAAATCAGAACATCCAATAGCAACAGGCATCTTACAAAAAGTAAAAGATTTATCTATTACAATTCCTGCAACAGAAAATTTTAATGCCATTACTGGCAAAGGCGTAGAAGCGACTGTAGAAGGTAAAAAAATATTAGTGGTTAGCCCAGGTTATTTAAAAGAAAAAAATATAGCCATTCCTGAAGGCTTTACTGCCAACGAAACAGAAACGGTGGTGTTTGTAATTATCAATAATCAGTTGGCAGGATACATTGCATTATCTGATGAGATTCGTCCTGAATCGGCAGAAATGATAAAGACTTTAAAAGAAAATAATATAAAATCTATTTTGCTTACAGGCGATAATAGTAAAGTGGCAAAAGCTGTAAGTGATACCCTCGGTATGGATGGTTTTATTGGAGAAGTATTGCCACATCAAAAATTAGAAAAAATAAAAGAGCTACAAAGCAAAGGAGAATTTGTTGCTATGACGGGTGATGGTGTAAACGATGCACCCGCTTTGGCCATTGCAGATGTTGGTATTGCGGTAGGTAGTGGTAGTGATATTGCAGCAGAAACTGCTGGTATTGTGTTGGTAAATAGCAACCCAAAAGATATTGTAAGCCTTATTTTATTTGGCAAAGCCACATACAAGAAAATGATACAAAATTTAATTTGGGCTACGGGGTATAATGTTATTGCATTGCCATTGGCAGCAGGTGTATTGTACAAACAAGGTATTTTATTAAGTCCGGCAGCAGGTGCGGTATTAATGACCGTGAGCACCGTTGTGGTTGCCATTAATGCAAGTTTTTTAAAAGTTAAAAAATAAACAAATCGGGCAACAGCGAAACTGAAGAACGGGTAACAGCGGTACTGAAAAAATAAATTTATACATATTATGAAAAAGGAAAAATCAATGGTAGTAAAAATGGCTTCTGTATTAGCCATGTTAATATTGTTCGTATCGTTTAGCGCAAGCGCACAAACCCATAAACATGGTAGCATGAAAAAGCATTCTACCAAAATGAACCATGGCACAATGATGAAAGATTGTTGTATGATGAAAGATGGCAAAATGATGGTGATGAAAAATGGTGTAATAATGCCTATGGAAAAAGACATGAAAATGAAAAATGGTACTACCTGCATGACAAACGGCGAATGCAAAATGAAAGACGGAAAAAAAATGATGATGAAAGACGGAGATTGTATGGACATGAGTGGAAGAATGTGTACCGACAAAATGAAAAAAATGGATATGTCAGCTAAATACGCCTGCCCTATGCATCCAGAAGTTACAAGCGCAAAGCCAGGTAAATGTCCAAAATGCGGTATGGCATTGACAAAGAATGGTAAGTAAAAAACAATTATTTTAATCAAACAAAGCTATAATTCAATTTATGGTTTTGTTTTTTTAACCTTTCATAAATGAAATGTTTAAAATGGATAGTCAAAAAACTATTTGCAAAAAACTGTTGCCGTTAATTTTATTTTTATTGGCAGTACAAATTAGTTATGCTCAAAAAATTGTTCACTACGATTTATACATAAAGGATACTGTAGTAAATTTTAGCGGCAAAGCAAAAAGAGCCATTGCCGTAAACGGGCAAATACCAATGCCCACACTCACATTTACAGAAGGAGATACAGCAGAAATTGTTGTGCACAATGAGTTGAATGAAAGTACGTCATTGCATTGGCACGGATTAATGCTACCCAATCGTTATGATGGCGTGCCCAACCTTACACAAATGCCCATAAAGCCTCATACCACACACTTGTACAGATTTGCTATTATACAGCACGGCACACATTGGTACCATAGTCATAGTGGGCTGCAAGAGCAAATTGGTATGTATGGATCTATGATTTTAAATAAAAAGCCCGAGGATATTGCAAAAAGAATGGAAGTGGATGGACTACCAACCATTCCAATAATATTGAGTGAGTGGACGGATATGAAACCAAATAATGTACACCGAATGTTGCACAATGCTACTGATTGGTTTGCCATAAAAAAAGGAACTACACAAAGTTATAGCGAAGCAATAAGGCAAGGGCATTTTAAAACAAAAGTGAAAAATGAATGGAAGCGAATGACCGCAATGGATGTGAGTGATATCTATTATGAGAAATTTTTGATTAATGGAAAGCCAGAAAGTGCATGGAACCCCCCTTCGGGGGGCAGGGGGGCTTCGGGGGATAAAGTTCGTTTACGAATTTCTAATGGAGGAGCATCTACTTATTTTTGGCTTACATATGCAGGGGGTAAAATAACGGTTGTGGCAAATGATGGCAACGACGTAGAACCAATTGAAGTAGATAGATTAATTATTGCAGTTTCTGAAACGTATGATGTGGTGGTTACTATTCCCAATGATAGCACAGCGTATGAGTTTTTAGCCACATCAGAAGATAGAACAAAATCTGCATCCATTTACTTGGGCAATGGTATTAAACAACTCGTAGAGCCATTACCTAAGCTAAAATATTTTGAAGGAATGAAGATGATGAATGGAATGATGAAGATGAATGGCGACTTGGATGATATGAATATGCAAATGAGTTTGAACCAAATGGATATGAATGTGGTGATGTATCCTGAGATAACGGGGGAGGCTCCCACTCTGCCTGTCCCGCCAATGGCGGGAGAGAGGGCGGGGGGTGAGGTAAAAATGGGAGATGAATATAATAGCAATAAACTTTCGGATATTGTTACATTAAATTATGCCATGCTAAAATCTCCAACACAAACGAATCTTCCTGTTCCCTCTTCGGGGGCTAGTGGGCTTAAGGAATTGCGTTTTGAACTGAGTGGAAATATGAATCGTTATGTGTGGAGTTTAAATAATAAAGTAGTTAGTGAAGTTGATAAAATATTAATTAAAAAAGGCGAGAATGTAAAAATTATTTTATACAACGGCTCTATGATGCGCCACCCCATGCACTTACACGGGCACGACTTTCGGTTGCTAAATGGGCAAGGCAATTTTTCGCCACTAAAAAATACGGTGGATATTATGCCGATGGAAACAGATACGATAGAATTTAATGCCAATGCAGAAGGTGATTGGTTTTTTCATTGCCATATTTTGTACCACATGATGGCAGGCATGGGTAGGGTATTTACTTATAAAGACCAAGCGCCAAACCCTGAAATATCCAATGCGAAATTGGCTAAGCGAAAATTATTTGCAGAAGATAGGCGTTTTCATTTTATGGGTGAAAATGATTTTGCCACAAATGGAAATGATGGTATGGCAATGATGAGCAACACTCGTTGGAGCATAGGCACAGAATGGCGCTTGGGTTATCATGATATGCATGGCTACGAAACAGAAACACATGTTGGCAGATACCTTGGTAAGATGCAATGGATAATGCCATTCATTGGTTTTGATTGGCGGTACAGAAAACTAGGAATAGATGAGCAAGAAAAAAATCTTTTTGGACAAACCAATTCAAAAGATAATCGTACTCAATTGAGTATTGGTTTAGAATATACTTTACCAATGTTAGTAAAATTTCAGTCAGAAATTTTTAGTGACGGGGATATACGATTGCAATTAATGCGAGAAGATGTACCTTTAAGTAAAAGAATGCGTTTTAGTTTTATGGTAAATACAGATAAAGAATATATGGCAGGAATAAGATACATTGCAGGTAAAAATATTTCTCTCTCTACCCATTATGATAGTGATATGGGAATAGGTTTTGGAGTAAGTTTAAATTATTAAAAATAGAAATCTTTAAAAATGCAATCCCTACAACAATACTTTCCATCGTTTAGCAAAGATTTGATAAACGAGATGGAAGCAAATGCAACCATCCAATCTTTTAAAGAAGGCGAAATATTGATGCGTACAGGACAGTATATAAAAAATACGGTATTGGTTTTAAAGGGTAAAATTAAGATTTATAGAGAAGGAGAAGATGGAGGTGAGTTTTTTATGTACTACTTGCAACCAGGGCAAGCCTGCGCTATAAGTATGATATGCGCTACCAAAAATGAGAAAAGCCAAATAATGGCCAAGGTGGACGAAGATGCAGAATTGGTAATGGTACCATTGGCATTGATGGACAAGTGGATGATGCAACACCGCAGTTGGTATGAGTTTGTAATAGATACTTACCGAAACAGATTTGAAGAAGTTTTAGTAGTAGTAGATAATATTGCTTTTAGAGCCATGGACGAACGCTTACATTTTTATTTAAAAAAACAACAAGCATCTTGCAATTGTGTTGATATAAAGTTATCGCATCAAGAAATTGCAAATGATTTGAATACAAGCCGTGAAGTAATTTCTCGATTACTTAAAAAGATGGAGCAAAGAGGGTTAATTAATTTGTCTCGCAGTCATATTACTATACTTAATGCAGCTATGTGATAAATGTTACTGTTAAAATATATTAAGCACTGCATTTTTGTATTCTAAATTTTTTAGATGATGGAATACATAGGTTACATAGCATCAATTTTAATTGGCATAGCACTAGGTTTAATAGGTGGTGGTGGTAGCATACTTACTGTGCCAGTATTAGTTTATTTATTGGGTGTAGATGCAGTGGCAGCTACAAGTTATTCTTTATTTATTGTGGGTGCTACAAGTGCTGTAGGGTCTATACAATATTTTCGAAAAAATTTAGTGAACATCAAAACGGCTATTGTATTTGGTATTCCTTCTATCATTGCCGTTTTTTTAACCAGAGCATATATTGTACCAGCTATACCAAAAGAAGTATTTACTGTTGGTACTTTTGTAATTACAAAAAGTATTTTAATGATGCTGCTGTTTGCTATATTAATGATAGCAGCATCGTATAGTATGATTAAAAAAACAAAAAAAGCTGTTGAAACAGTAGGTGAACAAAAATTTAATTATCCTTTAATATTAATAGAAGGTGCCATAGTTGGAATGCTCACAGGCTTAGTAGGTGCAGGGGGTGGTTTTTTAATAATTCCTGCATTGGTTATATTGTCTAAACTACCTATGAAAGAAGCCGTAGGTACATCTTTGGTAATTATTGCAGCAAAATCTTTAATAGGTTTCTTTGGCGAAGGTGGCGATGCCTTACCGCCCAATTGGAAATTAATTTTAACCGTAACAAGTTTTGCTGTAGTTGGTATTTTTATTGGCACTGCTTTATCCAAAAAAATAGATGGCGTAAAATTAAAACCTGCCTTTGGATGGTTTGTATTGGTAATGGGAATTTATATTATTGCCAAGGAGCTTTTCTTTAAGTAACATTTGTCACCAACAATAAAAACTTATCAAACTAATTTTAAATTCTAAAACAAATAAAAATGACTATAGAACAAATTTATACAGGATGCTTAGCACAAGGGGCTTACTATATTACAAGCAATGGCGAAGCGGCTATTATAGACCCATTGAGAGAAACACAACCTTACATAGATAGATTGCAAAGAGATGGTGTACAACTAAAATACATTTTTGAAACGCATTTTCATGCAGATTTTGTTAGTGGGCATATCGACCTTAGCAAAGCCACCAATGCGCCAATCGTGTATGGTCCAAATGCTAATCCGGCTTTTGATTTTATTAGTGCAGCTGATGGACAAATATTTGAAGTTGGGAATATAAAAATAAAAGTATTGCACACGCCTGGTCATACCATGGAAAGTACATGCTATTTATTGATAGATGAAAATGGAGTGGAACATGCATTGTTTAGTGGCGATACATTATTTATAGGTGATGTAGGCCGCCCCGATCTTGCACAAAAAGCAGCAACAATGACACAAGAACAATTGGCTGCGACATTGTACCATTCGTTGCGTACAAAAATTATGACTTTGCCAGATGATGTAATTGTATATCCTGCACACGGTGCAGGTAGTGCTTGTGGTAAAAATATGAGTAAAGAAACTACTTCAACTATTGGTATTCAAAAGCATTTAAACTATGCATTGAGAGCAAGTATGACCGAAGCCGAATTTGTAACAGAGGTTACGGATGGTTTATTACCCCCACCTGCTTATTTTGGAGCAAATGTAGCTATGAATAAAAATGGTTACGAAAGTTTTGAAACTGTTTTTAATAATGGTATGAAAGAAATAGATGCAGACCATTTTGAATTAGTAACCGATGCAAATGGCGCATTAATTTTAGATACAAGAGATAGTGCAGCTTTCGCAAAAGGTTTTATTCCTCAATCCATAAACATTGGTATTAATGGCGATTTTGCTCCTTGGGTAGGTGCAATGATTGGCGATGTAAAACAAGCTATTATTTTAGTAACAGCATTGGGTAAAGAAGAAGAAACAGTTACTCGTTTAACAAGAGTTGGGTTCGATAATATTGTTGGGCATTTGCAAGGTGGATTTGATGCTTGGAAAATTGCAGGCAAAGAAATAGATACTGTAAATAGAATTACTGCCGAAGAATTTGCAGCAAAAGTAAAAATTGGCGCAGACAAAGTTGTAGATATTCGTAAGCAGACAGAGTACACCGCAGAACACGTAGAAGAGAGTTACAGCAGGCCTTTAGCAGAAATAAATGAATGGGTAAAAGATGTAAACCCAGATGAACATTTTTATTTGCATTGTCAAAGTGGTTATAGAAGTATGATTGCTGCTAGTATTTTGCAAAGTCGTGGTTATAGAAACTTTACAGAAGTAGCAGGCGGTTTTAAAGCAATTGAAGAAACTACTATACCAAAAACAGATTTTGTTTGTCAGAGTAAATTAACGAGTGCCAATTAAAATTTTAAATAAAATGATAAATTTTTTCAAAAAATTATTCTTAAATAAAGAAGAAAATAAAATGGAAACAATAATAAGCGATGCATTTTTGGTAGATGTGAGAACGCCACAAGAATTTGCCGAAGGCAATGTAGAAGGTTCTGTAAATATTCCTCTTGATATTGTACCAAATGAATTGGCAAAATTTAAAAACAAAAGTAATATTGTTATTTTTTGTAGAAGTGGCAATAGGAGCGGGCAGGCAAAAATAATTTTAGAGCAAAATGGTTTTACCAATGTGGTAAATGGTGGCACTTGGCAAAATGTACATTCATTATTAAATAAATAACAATGGCAGATGAACTATGTTGTGTGGTGCAATGCGAAAGACCGCTAGATAAAATGTATTGGGATGCACAATACCAAGCTAAAACAATAGGTTGGGATTTAGGCGAAGTATCGCCACCCATTAAAAGCTATTTTGAAAAGCTAACAGACAAAAACGTCTCAATATTGATACCCGGTTGTGGCAATACTTACGAAGCAGCATATTTATTGCAACAAGGGTTTACAAATATTACCGTAATAGATATTGCTCCGTCTTTAGTAGAAAACTTACAACAAAAGTTTGCTAATAATGCAAACATAAAAGTTGTGTTGGGCGATTTTTTTGAACACATAGGTAGTTACGATTATATTATTGAACAAACATTTTTTTGCGCATTGCCACCAACTATGCGCCAACAATATGTATATAAAATGCATAAGTTGTTAAGCGAAAATGGTTTGTTAGTTGGTTTATTGTTTAATAGGACATTTGAGCAAGGTCCACCATTTGGCGGCAGCAAAGACGAGTATGAATTATTGTTTAAAGATGCATTTCTTTTTAAAACCATAGAAGATTGTAAAAACTCTGTAACACCAAGAGCCAATACAGAGTTGTTTATAGAGCTACAAAAAAACAATGATGTAATTGTAAATCTTTACAATTTTGAAGGATTTACTTGCAGTGGTTGTGTAGCAACTGTAAGTGAAAAGTATTATGCATTAGATGATGATGTATTAAACGTAAGTGTGAGTAACAATTTTAGCGAAATATTATTGGTAAGTAAAAAAGAAATTGCATTAGAGCTTTTACAAGGCGCCATAGAATATGATGCAAAGTATAAAATTAAAAAAGTTTAAAATAAAAAAATGAGTATTGTAGAATTATTAAAACAACCTTGGCATTGGGCAGTAGCAGGAACTGTACTAGCAGCCGTAAAATTTATTCTTGTTTTTTTTGGACAGTCTTTTGGTTTTTCAACTAACCTGCGCACCATTTGTGCAGCCTGTGGTGCAGGTACACAAATTATTTTTTTTAAGTTTGATTGGAAAGCACAAATTTGGAATTTAGTATTTTTAGTAGGTGCAATTTTTGGTGGTTTCATAGCACATCATTATTTATCTACCGATGCACCTGTACAAATAGCAAGTAGCACTATTGCCGATTTACAAAAATTACACATTGCAGCACCTATAGGTTTACAACCAGCAGAATTATTTAGTTTAGATGCATTATTTACCGTAAAAGGTTTTAGTATTTTAGCTATTGGTGGCTTGTTGATTGGCTTTGGTACTCGTTATGCAGGTGGTTGTACAAGTGGCCATGCGATTAGTGGCTTAAGCAATTTACAATTGCCGTCTTTAATAGCCGTTATAGGTTTTTTTATTGGCGGTTTAATAATGACTTTTTTAATTTTCCCTTTAATATTTTAATAGAATGAAGTTTATAAAATTTTTAATAGCAGGTGTTTTATTTGGTATAGTAATGGCAAAGTCCGAAGCCATATCTTGGTATCGTATTCAAGAAATGTTTAGGTTTCAAAGTTTTCATATGTTTGGTATTATTGGTGTAGCAGTAGTATTGGGTATGATAGGAGTCGCACTA
>JAYTLA010000097.1:0-48888 GCA_043729825.1 Ferruginibacter sp. | reverse complement strand
TTTTTAAAAACAGCGTATCTTAAACCGGCACCAGCATATAAAAAAACACCTTTTTCATTTACTGCCGAAGTTTTCTCAGGGCTATCATCTGATGCAATTTGGTATTTATTAAAAGAAATACCAACAGACGATTCTGCGTAAGGATGCAAATTACCAACATTTTTAAAATGGTATTTTATGTTTCCATGCACGGGTAAAAATCTGAGTTTATACAATACAAATCCATTGTCATGGTGTATGGGAGAAGATGCTCTTTCAACGCCGGCTCCAAGTTCAATTTTTTTTGAAACCATTTTTGAAAAAGTAACAGAGCCTGAATAAAAGAAATTACCATGAGTTGAATACAGCGATTCAAATGCAGGAGTAATTATCAACTCATTTTTGCTTGCCTTATCGTTTTGGGCACTCATTAAAAGCGGAAAAAATAAAAATAATGGAAGCAACCTGGCAATAAACATTTGCAATTATTTTAAAAAGACGTATAAAAAATTAAATAATTTACCTGTAAAAAAACCGCTACAACTCAATGTTGTAGCGGTTTTAAAATTGTGGAGCCGACCGGACTCGAACCGGTGTCCAAACATATTCGCCGCAAGCTTTCTACATGTTTATTTCTGCATTGATTTTCGAAAAAATACCGGGGCAAAACAAACCAATATTTTTCTTAGAAGAATAATCTTAAGCAACAGTCACAACATTCTGTTGAAGCATATCACTTTTTTTTGATGTCGGCGGCGGAACTTGGCAGTAATAAAACCTGCTCGGCGGCCCTAATGGTTGCAAGTCTATCGACTAAGCAGCCATGGCATACTGAGTATTGCCATTTAGAGTTTTCGTTTTCAGATTAAAGTGCTAATAACGCAACGCACTACATGCTTACACCTGCAAAGATATATGCTGTCAAAACCAAAACGTCCCCAGAGTACATTTACAATTTATTATTTATCATTTGACTGCAATGCAAAAATACGAAATGTTTTGTGTTAATAAATCATAAAATTATGGGTGCGTGCCCCATTGCCGCAGTTTATGATAAAGTATAGTCTATTATGAATTCATATCGTTTCACTATTGGGCGGCAAAGGGTCGGGCTATACACTATTGCTCCGGCACAAAGCCAACGCACAAACCTTCACCGGGGTAACCGCTTCTATCCCTCACGCTTCAACACGCTACCGCTCAAAAAATAGTACACAATTTTACATTCAAAACTTTAAAAAATCTCCAGTATTTTTACCAAATGGAGGCAAAACAATTTTACGAAAATAGAATAGAAATATTAACCACAGAGCAAAAGGTACTACAACAACGCAAGTCTATTTTTGGCATATTAAGATTAGGAAGTATTTTAGCCATCATAGCTGCATTCTATTTCTTATGGTCAGTAAATAAATTTTATGCAATAGCCGCTGCCATTATTCTTGCTATCATTTTTATACAACTCATTTATAAAGACCTTGCAAACAAAGCTGCCATAAAACATTTGCAGCACCTCATCAATATAAATGAGAATGAGGTAAAAGCACTAGAAGGAAAATACAACCAATTTGAAGATGGCGGACAATTTGCTCCACACGATCATTTTTATGCAAACGACATGGATGTGTTTGGCAAAGCATCACTATTCCAATTTTTAAATAGAACAACATCAGAACTAGGCTCAGAAAAATTAGCCACATGGCTACTAAACCCTGCTACAACAGAAATAATATTGCAAAGGCAAACAGCCGTAAAAGAACTAGCCACAAAAAATGAATGGCTACAAAACATACAAGCCATTGGTAAAGAAAACTCCATCAAAAAAAATACGCTTGAAAAAATAAAGCATTGGTTACAGGAACCAAATTTATTTTTACAATTTAAACCTTGGCAATGGTTGCGTTGGGCATTACCAATTATAATCTGCTCCATTACCGCATTGTACAGTTTCGATATCATTACGGAGCAGCTTTGGTATTTATTTTTATTTATTTTTCTAGCCATAGCATACCAAATAAACAAAGTCGTAGCGCCATTGCACAATACATTATCTAGCATGGTCAATGATTTATCTATTCTTTCGCAAAGTATTGCTGCTATTGAAAAAGAGCCATTCGCATCTCCACTATTACAACAATTAAAAAAAGATTTACAAAAACAAAATATAGCCGCATCATCTAAAATAAAAAAACTAAAAAAGATTTTAGACAGATTAGATTTACGCTACAATATCATTATAGCTATCCCACTAAATATTTTTCTGATGTGGAATTTGCAACAAGTGTTGGCTTTAGAAAAATGGAAAAAAGAAAACGATGAGAATGTACAATTGTGGTTTGATACTTTAGCTGAGTTTGAAACACTCAATAGTTTTGCAACATTGCATTTTAATAATCCTGCTTATTGTTTTCCTGCATTAAAAGAAAATCATTTTTTTATTGCTGCAATAGAACTTGGGCATCCACTGATTCATCAAAACAAAAGAGTAAATAATTTTATTAATATAGAAACTGCTGGAGAAATAATGCTTGTAACAGGTAGCAATATGGCAGGCAAGAGTACATACTTACGCAGTTTAGGCATAAACGTAATACTCACCATGGCAGGCGCTCCTGTATGCGCAAAGTTCTTTGAGCTTTCGCCAGTACAACTTTTAAGCAGCATGCGCATTGCCGATAATTTAGAAGAAAGCACTTCTACTTTTTATGCAGAGCTTAAAAAACTAAAAACAGTAATAGAAAAAATAAATGCAGGCGAAAAAGTATTTGTATTGCTAGATGAAATCTTGCGTGGCACCAATTCGCTCGATAGACATACTGGCTCCGAAGCCTTAATACGCCAACTCATCAAACAAAAAGCTGCCGCAATTTTGGCCACACACGATGTTGCTCTTGCCACTCTTGAAAAAGAATATCCAAAAAACATACTCAATTTTCATTTTGATGCACAAACAAAAGGCGAAGAATTATTTTTTGATTATAAACTGAAAGATGGCGTTTGCACAAATATGAATGCAAGTTTGTTGATGAAGAAGATTGGGCTGGAAATAAGTTGAAGGTTGAAAGTTTAAGGTTGAAGGTTCAAAGTTTTTTAAATGCAAGCACCTTAACGAGTAGCAAACACAGTTTACTATATAAAGTATCAACCTCATCAGATAAAAGAAAATCTTAAAAAAGTAAAGAAATTTGAATTTAAAGAACCTTCAACCTTAAACCTTCAACCTTGAACTCGCCTCTTCAACCATTTTTCCCTTTCAACATTGGCACAAAACTAAAATTCTCAAATACCTCTTCAATATAACTTCCATCTTCCTTTTTGGTAAGTCTTTTCATTTTTTGATGTTCACCTTCATCTACAGGTATTACCATTACGCCACCAGTTTTCAATTGTTGCATAAGCTTTGGCGGTACAAAAGGTGCAGCGGCTGTAATAAGTACTTTATCAAACGGTGCATAAGTAGGCAAGCCTTCAAACCCATCACCATAAAAAAACTTTAGGTTGTTGTACTTGTTTTTAAAAATATAATTTTTTGTTTTATCAAAAAGATTCTTTTGTCTTTCTATTGTAAAAACCTTTGCACCAAGCTCTGCCAAAACGGTAGCTTGATAAATACTTCCAGTACCAATTTCCAAAACCTTATCATTCGGTTTTACTTGTAGCAATTGTGTTTGATAGGCAACTGTATATGGTTGCGAAATGGTTTGTCCATCAGAAATTGGAAAGGCTCTATCTTCATATGCAATATTATCCAACGCACTATCCATAAAAAAATGGCGTGGAATATTGTTGATGGCATTCAAAACAGCTTCGTCTGTTATGCCTTTTTCTCTAAGGATATCTAACAATTTTTTGCGTAAGCCTTTGTGGCGGTAAGTATCTTCGTGTAATTTCATGTATGGTTGCAAGATAAAAAAATGCCTCGAATAATTTCAAGGCATTTTAAAATTAACTTAATTATTATTACAATCCCATCTCTTTTATTATTGCAGCAATCTTATCATCCAACATTTTCTCCGTTTCATGAAACTTTGCAGTACTTTCCAAAGGCTCATTTACACTAAAATAAAATTTTATTTTCGGCTCTGTCCCACTCGGCCTTGCAGATATTTTTGTACCATCAGCAAATTCAAATTGCAGCACATTACTTTTTGGTAAATTAATTGCCCACTCATCTCCTGTTTGTAAGTTTTTCCCTTTTTGCAATTGGTAGTCAAATAAATTTTGCACATCTGCTCCAGCAATTGTTTGAGGAGGGTTGCTTCTATACCCTTCCATCATAGCTGCAATTTCTGCCACACCATTCATTCCCTTTTTAGTAACACTTACCAAATGCTCTTTGTAAAAACCATACTCAATATATAAGTCTATCAGTTTGTCAAATAAAGAACGCCCTTTATTTTTTTCATACGCCGCCATTTCACAAATTAAAGCCACAGCACTCACCGCATCTTTATCCCTAATTTTATCGCCTATCATTAAGCCAAAACTTTCTTCGCCACCTACAATATAATTTTCCTTACCTTCTTTTTCTTTAATAAGCGAAGCAATCCATTTAAATCCAGTGAGCACGTTGTAACAAGCTACGCCATTGCGTTTGGCAATAGCATCAATCATATCTGTTGTTACTATGGTTTTCACCACCATATCATTTGGCTGTGCAATTCCTTTTGCTTTTCTTGCTTCAATCATATAATTAAAAGCCAACAATGCGGTTTGATTTCCGTTCATCAAAATCCACTCTCCTCTATCATTTTTTACACCAATACCCACTCTATCTGCATCGGGGTCGGTACCCAATAAAATATCTGCATTCAATGCTTCTGCTTGGGCAAGCCCAATGCTCATAGTTTCTTTTTCTTCTGGGTTTGGGTAATTTACTGTAGGGAAATTTCCATCGGGTGTACTTTGCTCTTGCACTATATGTACATTATCAAACCCAAATAATTTCAATGCATCTGGCACAAGCATTATGCCCGAGCCATGAATAGGCGTATAAACAATTTTTAAATCATGTTGGGCTACACATACATCAGGATAAACACTCAGCCCCTTTACCATTGCCAAATACGCTTCATCCATTTCTTTTCCAATAATAGTAATATTTTCTTCTCCTCCATTCCATTTTACATCATCTACATTGGCAATTTTTTCTACTTCTACAATTACATTTTTATCATGCGGCGGCACCATTTGTGCACCATCATACCAATAGGCTTTGTAGCCATTATACTCTCTCGGGTTATGGCTTGCAGTACACACCACACCACCTTTGCATCCATAATGCCTTATAGCGTAACTCAACTCAGGCGTGGGTCTTAAACTTTCAAATAAATACACTTTTATACCATTAGCCGCAAAAACATTGGCGGTAATTTCTGCAAATGTTCTACTATTGTTTCTACAATCGTGCCCTACGGCTACACTGATATCATTGCCAAAACATTGTTTTAAATAATTGGCATAGCCCTGTGTAGCCATACCGATAGTGTACTTGTTTATACGATTTGTACCAATACCCATAATGCCTCTGAGACCGCCAGTACCAAATTCTAGGTTGCGGTAAAAGGCATCTTCCAAATCAATTGGATTATCGTTTTGCAAAAGAATTATTTCATCTTTTGAAGATTGTTCGTAGTTGCCTGCCAACCAATTATCAATATTAAGCTTTGCCGTTGCATTCATAAATTTCTATTTTAAAAGGAAAATTAATTGTAATTTCACAAAACAAAAAAAATATTATGACAACCCTGCTCATAAAGCAAAATATTGCCAAAGGAATAAAGGAAATTGACGATAAAAATTTTCTAGAAGCTATTAACCTGCTTGTGTCAAATAAAGTAGATGAAAATAAATTTGAACTGACAAATGAAATGAAAATAGAGCTTGATAATCGGAAATCAAATCATAAAAAAGGATTGAGCAAATCGTACACTTGGCAATCTGTAAAAAAAGAGATTTTAAGTGATAGGAAATAATTATAATTTAAGAATAAACGAAGAAGCAAAAGCAGATATTAAACATGCCGCAAAATGGTATGGGGATATTGACGAAAAATTAGCGTTATGGCTTATTGATGAATTGGATTACATTTTCAAAACAATTTTATACAATCCAAAAACGTACAAAAAAGTTTACAAAAATTTTAGGCAAGCTGCTCTGCATAAATTTCCATTCGTACTTTTATATGAACAAGACTTAGAGGAAGTTATTGTTTATAGCCTATTTAATACTAGACAGAACCCAATAAAAAAGTTTAAACGACTAAGAAAATGATTTAATTTTGTTTGTTTTGAGAACTTTACAAATATAATATTCGTATTTGATTTATAATATTACGCATATTTTTGTTTTTTTGGTACAAACATATAATCTTTAATCAACATCTTTGTGTCACTCAATTCAACTTATAAATCTTTATTCGTTTTTTTATTTGTAGCCAATACTTTTACGAATGTATTAGCACAAGTTCCCACACTTACTTTTGAATATTTAGATAGTATTACTGGTGGAAAAATGATTACAAACAAAAAAATCCCAACTGATTCATCAACCAATCAACCAATCAATCTATCAACAATTAAACAATACAACAATTCAACAATTCTCCAATACCCGTATAACAAAAAACGAATACGAGGGGTAGTTGTAGCAAACGTAGTAGGATACGGTGCCATTATGTACGGTTTAAGTGCAGCGTGGTATAAAGGTTATCCAAAAAGTAAAATGCACAGTTTTGATGATAACGGTGAGTGGTTACAAATAGACAAAATTGGTCATGCTTTAGGCGCTTATGCAGAAAGCAATGCTAGTACAGAAGTTTGGCGTTGGACAGGCATAGCGAGAAAGAAAAGAATTTTACTCGGGGGCCTCAGTGGTGCAGCCTATCAAACTATCATAGAAGTGCTAGATGGCTACAATGCAGAATGGGGATGGAGTTGGGGCGATTTTGGTGCAAACATAGCTGGCAGTGGGATTTTTACTGCACAAGAACTGGCTTGGGATGAACAGCGCATTCGATTTAAATATTCTTTTCACAAAAAAAATTACGCCGATCCTACCTTAAATGCAAGAAGCAACGAAATTTTTGGCAAGAGCGAACCAGAGCGTTTTTTAAAAGATTATAATGGCCAAACCTATTGGCTAAGTGCTAATATAAAATCATTTTTTCCAAAGAGTCGTGTACCTGCATGGCTATGCATTTCGCTAGGTACAGGTGCAGAAGGTATGTTTGGTGCAAACGATAATATTGGGAGAGATAAAGAAGGAAATATAAATTTCAATAGAATCGATATTCAAAGATACCGCCAATGGTATCTTGCCCCCGATATTGATTTATCAAAAATAAAAACTAAAAAGAGAGGCGTTAGAATGCTATTAACTGCGCTCAATGTTTTTAAATTCCCGATGCCTTCGTTAGAGTATTCTAGAAATGGATTTAGAGTGAATTGGTTGCATTTTTAGTATTGCTAAAATATTTGCCACGAATAACACGAATTTACATGAATAAAACATTTGTGAAAATTCGTGTTATTAGTGGGTATTAAAAAATTATTTCTTCTTCTTCGGATGCACCAATTTCATTTCCTTCACTAATCTATTTGCTCCTGCAAATTTATCTACAATAAAAAGTACATAACGAATATCCACCATTATGTTTCTACAAATAGAAGGATCGTAATTAATATCACTCATCGTACCTTCCCATGCACGATCAAAATTTAAACCAATTAAATTGCCATAAGCATCCAAAGCAGGACTACCACTATTGCCACCAGTAGTATGGTTTGTAGCAATAAAACACACAGGCATTTTTCCAGCTACGCCGTATTGTCCATAATCTTTATTCTTGTGCAGTAACCGCAATTTTTCAGGTACATCAAATTCATAATCTCCGGGTTTGTACTTTTCCATTACACCATCAAGGTCTGTTTTAAAATCATAATACGTACCATCTTTTGGTTTGTATCCTTGCACTTTACCAAACGTTACCCTCATCGTACCATTTGCATCAGGAAAAAAAGTTTTTTCTTTAAACACTTCCATCTGCGCTTGCATGTATGTGCGTTGCGCAACCGTTATACGGTTTTGTACACCTGTTAAATCTTTTTGAACACTCGTTTGATAAGTTGATAGCAAGTCTTTTTGCAAAGCAACAGTTTTACTTCCTTTTACAAATGCTACTAAATCTTCTGCCTTACCATCAATAAGTGGAAATAAAGCTGTAGGATCAAATAGTGTACTTTCTCCATAAATTTTTTCCGCTGCTGCTGCAATACCGCCATCATAGTATGTTTTAGCCATAGGTGACACTACACTTTCAGGCTGATTTTTCACATACATTTCCATCAATCCTTCAAATAATTTTCTATCCACCTTCGGATTAAATTCTTTCATAAAATCTTCCAACATGGCTTTTACTTTTGGCTTGGTATCATCAAACCCTTTTTGTCCATTTTTTTCAAAAGCACTTACCAAATTGTTTAATTGAGCAACTATAGTAAATATTTCAATTTTTGAAATAATTTCTTGATAATAATCTCTTGCTAATCCTAAAGATTTTATATCGTTATACCCCACTTGCAAATGTTGCAACAGCAAACCATATTTTGCATACAAACCAGGGTCAGCATCTACCCTTTTTTGAAACTCCATTTCTTGTGTTTTCTTTCTACCCACGCCATCCGTTCTTGTAAGCCCAAGCACTTCTCCTTGCCACTTTTTATACGCATTTTGTATGCTTGCATATTTTGCAGCGTATTGTATTTTTATACCTTCATCTTTGCGCATAAAACCATCTATAATATTTAATGCCTTATCTCTTATGGCAATTTTTGCAGGGTCATTAATAGTTCTTATTTGCTCCACAGCCTCACTATATAAGTATTCTGTCGTTCTTCCCGGAAAACCAAACACCATCGTAAAATCATTTTCTGCAATACCATCTATAGAAATATTCAGCGATTTTTTTGGTGTAAAAGGCACATTTTCTACCGAATAATCTGCAGGTTTATTATCCTTGCTTGCATAAATTCTAAACATACTAAAATCGCCTGTATGCCTTGGCCACACCCAGTTATCGGTATCCTTGCCAAAATTTCCAATAGCACTTGGTGGTGCACCTACTAAGCGTACATCGGTGTAGGTTTCTGTTACAAAAAGATAGTATTGATTACCTTCAAAAAAACCACGAGTAAAACTTTTTTGTGTAACTTCTTTCTTAGCATCTTTATTTATTTGTTGCAAATTTTTATCAATAGCTGCCATTCTTTCTGCCTCAGTCATATTGCTTGTAATGCCTACCAATGCTGCTGCGCTCACATCATCTATGCGTACAATAAAAGTGGCAAACAATCCTTTGTTTGGAATTTCATCTGCATTTGTTTTACTCCAAAAACCGTCACGTATATAATTTTTTTCGAGTGTGCTATGGTTTTGTATAGCATCAAAACCACAATGGTGGTTCGTAAGCACTAATCCTTTGCTAGAAATAATTTCGCCAGTGCAAAACCCACCAAAGCTCACAATAGCATCTTTCAAACTACCTTTATTGATGCTATAAATATCATCAGCACTTATTTTCATGCCCAAGCTTTTCATGCGGCTTTCATTAAGCTTCCCTAACAATTGTGGCAGCCACATGCCTTCATCGGCTTTGGCAATAAATGCGTTTGCAATAAAAATAAGGAGGAGTAAAATTTTAGAATGTTTCATTTTTTAGTATTGAGTATTTAGATGTTAGTATTGAGATTATTTCGTATTACTTAAAGTATTTAATTTTTTGTGTACGAGCCGAAGAACCTTGATTGGGCTTCAGTGCTTGCCCCTATGCTTTGCGTAGGGGGCGAAGCTCCGTTGAACATTTGTTTTTCAATTTTGCTTTTATTATGCATTAGATTGAAGCGAAAAAAGAGGTCAAATTATTTACACAATTTTTATTACAGCACCCATCACTTCTCCAACATCTACAATCACTTCAATATTCTCTTCCTCCTTTGTAGAAACAGACAAACCTACATAATTTAATGCTACCGGAAAAAGTTTGTGTGTACGCTCTACCAATGCAAGGGTTTCTATTTGGTTTGGGTAGCGCTCTAGCAATGGAGCTAAAGCATACAACATTGTTCTGCCACTATTGGCCACATCATCTACCAATAAAATGGCTTGGTTTTGCAAATTTACTTCTTCGCTAAGCTCTATTCTTTCAGGGCTTTTTTTATTTATACTCAATGATATTGTTTTTACCGTGCCGCTAAAAATAGGCTGCAAAAATTGTTCTATTTTTTTAGCAATAAAAAGGCCGTTTTCTTTTATGCCAATAATAATAATGGCAGGCTTATCCGCATTGCGTTCTGCAATTTCGAGTGCCATGCGGCGGAGCTTTTTATCGGCGGAGGTTTTAGTTAAAATCATTTGTGCCATTTGTGGTTGTGTAACCAAGTGCTAAAATAATGTAAACTATCAAATAACACAAACAATATAAAATCAACAAATCCTTTAACTTTACATCACATTTTACAATTATGCACTACATACCACAAATTATCTTCCTAGCATTCACAGGTTTTGCCGTGTGGCTTTTTACCAAAAACATAACTCGCATTCGTAAAAATATTTTTCTTGGCAAGCCAGAAGAATTTAAAGGCGTTAACAAACTCCGTTGGAGAAACGTTGTTTTATTGGCACTTGGGCAGCGCAAAATGTTTACCAAACCATTTGTAGCGGTTATGCATTTTATTATTTATGCAGGTTTTATTATCATCAATATAGAGGTATTAGAAATTATTTTGGATGGTTTGTTTGGCACACACCGCTTGTTCCTCGGTATGCTTGGCGGCTTATATACTTTTGCTATAAACTTTTTTGAAATATTGGCTTTTGGTGTATTAGCCGTTTGTGTTATCTTTTTAGCAAGAAGAAACATAAGCAAGATAAAACGCTTTATGAGTAAGGATTTAAACGGATGGCCACGCAGCGATGCCAATTATATTTTGATAGCAGAAATAATTTTGATGTCTTTATTCTTAATATTGAATGCAACCGATAGAGCATTGCAAATACAACATGCACCACATTATGCAGAAACAGGAAATTTTGTAATATCAGGTTTCCTTGCTCCATGGTTTGAAAACTTTTCTACTACCACTTTAATATTTATAGAGCGTAGTTGTTGGTGGTTGCACATTGCAGGCATATTTGTATTCTTAAATTATTTGCCATACAGTAAGCATTTGCATGTAATATTAGCTTTTCCTAATTCTTATTATGGAAGGCTGCAACCACAAGGCGAAATGGAAAATATGGTAAGTGTGCAAAACGAAGTAAAGTACATGATGCAACCAGAACTTGCCCCAACTGGTGAGCAAACTCCAGTAAAATTTGGTGCAAAAGATATTTTTGATTTGAAATGGACAAGCCTCATGGGTGCTTATGCATGTACGGAATGCGGACGCTGCTCATCGGCCTGCCCAGCAAACATGACGGGTAAATTATTAAGCCCACGAAAAATAATGATGGACACTCGTGACCGCTTGCAAGAAGTAGGAAAAAATATAGAAAAAAATGGCAGCTTTGTGGATGATGGAAAAACATTGCTCAACGATTTTATAACCGTAGAAGAATTGCGTGCATGCACCACCTGTAATGCATGTGTGGAAGAATGTCCAGTAAGTATTTCGCCACTTGATATTATTATAGAACTACGCCGCAGCCTCATTATGGAAGACAGCAATGCCCCACAAGAATGGAATGGTATGTTTACCAATATTGAAACAAACTTTGCACCATGGAAGTTAAGCCCTGATGAGCGAGATAAATGGGCAGAAGAAATGAATAATTAATAGATAATAACTAATAATATTTTAAGATTAATATTTCTACAGAAATGCAATTTGAATAATTATGCACAAACGTATAATGTTTGATTAAAAAAAATTACTCATTATCGATTATTGAATTATCCATTGGTTTCTTCTTAAGTATCTTCCATAGTGTTATCAACGCCGTTACAGCAAAAACCACTCCAATAACCCAATTTAAATATTGTTGCGAATTTGCTATACGACTTACCATCCATTTTCCGCCAAAAATAAACACACAATTACCAGCAAGTGTGCCTATACCAATACCTACAATATAATAATTGTATTGTGAATGTACAGGTTCTAATATTTTTTTTGAAAATAAAACTGTACTCCATCCAAACCAAAATGGTATTTGTACTGGGTTTATTGCACACAAGCCCATGCCAAATAAAAAACGGTTTATATTAATATTTTCATAAGGGTTGATACCTCCATTTTCTGTAGCAGAAGGTGTTTGCATAGCTGCATAAAAACTTGCGCATGCAAGCACAACAATAATTCCAAAAGTTATCCATTGCATAATGCTCATTAACTTTTGCTGTTTGTTTATCCAGTTTATACCTACCAAAGAAATTCGTACATAAATCATTTCTACTAACAAGGAACCCAAAGAAAATAAAATGGCACTTCTTATACTTTCGTAAATACCCAATTGCATAGCGGCCACATTTAGTGTACCCAAAGGCAAAGAACCAAGAAAGCTTATCATCAATCCCCAACCAAAAATTCTGACTAATTTGATCATCTATTTAAAGTAATACATTAACTAAAAAACTTTTCTAAGAAAGAAAGCGTAAATTACATCAAAACATTTGAATGTTACAGGCATCTACGGTACAATTACTCCGTATTAAATTTTCTTTTTTTTTAATGCCCGTCTTTTGGTTTGCATTAAGTCAGGTAGAGCATATTCATATTGTGCATGCCATTTCTATTTTCATTATTCTCCATTTATTGGTTTACCCAGCAAGCAACGGATATAATAGCTACATGGATAGAGACACTCAGAGTATTGGTGGCTTAAAAAATCCCTTTATGCCAACCAAAGAATTATTTTATGTAACAATTGTAATGGATATTGTTGCATTGATTGCCAGTGCATTCATTAGTGTGTATTGTGCCATTTGTGTGGCAGGGTTCATTGCAGCTTCTCGTGCATATAGTTATAGAGGTATTCGGTTAAAAAAATATCCTATAATTGGTTTTATTGTTACCATTGTTTTTCAAGGAGCGGTAGTTTATTTTTTTGTAAACTTTGGTTCTAGTATCCATAAAATTTTATCATTTCCATATTTACCTATGATGGCAAGTGCATTGTTAATTGGTAGTTTTTATCCACTAACACAAATTTATCAGCATGAGCAAGACAAGGCTGATAACGTAAATACACTCAGTATGCTATTAGGCTATAATGGAACTTTCATTTTTAGTGGCCTAACTTTTTTTATGGCAATGAGTACACTTGCCATTTATTTTGGATTTAATCTAGATTTTATAAATATTATTACAATCACCATATTTACGTTACCAGTATTATATTATTTTTTTGGGTGGTTGATAAAAGTAAGAAAAGATAAAACAGAAGCAAATTTTAAAAATACCATGCGCATGAATGTCATCGCATCTATTTGTACCAATGCTGCATTTATTGCTGTGTTATTAATTGAAAAATTTTGAGTAAAGTAATTTCTATAGCATCAGGCGTACCTACTTATAAGCATGCGCAAAGTACTTTGTTTAATTTTGCAGACAAAGTATATAACAAAACCGAAGGCGATACAAGGAAACTAAAATTTTTATATAATCATTGTGGCATTGAGCATCGTTATTCTGTAATTCCAGATTTTGATTTGAGCAAAAAAGAAAGAGTTTTTTTTAATGACACCGAAGATTTATTACCAGTACCAAGCATAGGCAAAAGAATGGAAGTGTATAATCAACATGCAGCAACACTTTCTGCAGAAACCATTATTAAATGCTTGGCAGGTAAAATAAACACACAAGATATTACACATCTTATAACAGTAAGTTGTACAGGTATGAGTGCGCCAGGTTTGGATTTACAACTAATAGAATTAATGGATTTGTCGAAAAATATATTTCGTACTTCTGTAAATTTTATGGGCTGCTATGCGGCTATACATGCCATGAAACTAGCAGATGCATTTTGTAATAATGACAAAAATGCAAAAGTAGTAATAGTATGTACAGAGTTTTGTACACTGCATTTTCAAACAGAACCAACTATTGATAATCTTACCTCTTCCTTACTTTTTGCGGATGGTTGTGCGGCTATTTTAATGCAACATAATGATGTAGGAAACGGATTGAGAATAGAAAATTTTTTTAGTGATGTAAATTTTGATGGAAGAAAAGATATGGCTTGGGAATTATCTTCTACTGGATTTTTAATGACACTTAGCGGCTACATTCCTGAATTAATAAAAGCAGATTTTGAAAAATTGGTTGGGGAAGCTTTGCAGAAAACGAATCGAACAAAAAAAGACATTTCACATTGGTGCATTCACCCAGGAGGCAAAAAAATTGTAGATACCATTGCAGAAACTTTGCAAATAGATAAACAGGCTTTTAAAAATTCATACGAAGTTCTAAATGATTATGGGAACATGAGTTCGCCCACAGTTTTATTTGTACTGCAAAAAATAATGAATGAAATTGAAAATAATTCCACACATAATGAAGTTGTATTTGGTGCTGCATTTGGCCCAGGTTTAACTATGGAAACATTTACTGCTACTTATGGCTAATCTGAAATTTAGAAGCTATACAAATGAATTGCTCGACGCAGACAATATCCCTTTTAAAGATATTAAACGCATTATGCAAGAACTCAATACCATCAATGCTTTGCTCGGTGGGCATGCAATAACGATTGATGCTGCTAAGGCATTTGCAAAAGAAAATAACACACTACATATTTGCGAAATTGGTTGTGGTGGCGGAGATAATTTACAAGCTATTTCAAAAATAGAAAATATAAATTTTGCATTTACAGGTATTGATTTAAAAAAAGAATGTATTGATTTTGCAAAACAACAATATCCATCTCTTAACACAAATTGGATAGTAAGTGATTATAGCAAAGTAAATTTTGGCACAAAGCCAGATGTAATCTTTTCGTCTTTATTCTGCCATCATTTTACAGAAGAACAATTGATTTTTATGCTGCAATGGATGAATGCAAATAGTAAAAAGGGTTTTTTTATAAACGATTTACAGCGTAATACTTTAGCTTATTTTCTCATAAAATGTATAACAAAAATATTTTCAAAATCATATCTTGTGAAAAATGATGCGCCACTTTCTGTAGCACGTGGTTTTCATAAAAAAGAATGGCAAGCTATCTTTGAACAAGCAGGAATAAAAAATTATACAATACAATGGAAATGGGCTTTTAGGTATTTAATTATTTGCAAAAATGAATGACGGCAAAATCTACGATACAGCAATTATCGGTGGTGGCCTAGCAGGTCTCACACTTTCCATATCCCTTGCAAAGCAAGGCTTTTTAGTAGTTTTATTCGAAAAAGAAACGTATCCATTTCACAAAGTTTGTGGCGAATATATCAGTTTAGAAAGTTGGCATTATTTAGAAACAGAAATGTGCATTCCTTTGAAAGAAATGAATTTACCCATTATAAAAAAATTGTGGATTACATCGCCAAATGGAAATACATTAAATAGCGATTTAGATCTTGGAGGTTTTGGCATTAGCCGATATACATTAGATAATACTTTAAAAACCATAGCAGAAAATATTGGCGTAACAATTTTGCAAAATTGTAAGGCAGAAGATGTACAATTTATCGAAAATATTTTTAAGATAAAAACCACAAAAGGCATTTACCAAAGCAAGGTATGCTGTGGCTCTTGGGGCAAGCGAAGCAATTTTGATGTAAAATGGAAAAGACCTTTCACTAGTAAAACGAGTGATAGACTAAATAATTTTGTAGGAATAAAATATCATGTAAAAACAGATTTTCCAGATGATACTATTGCGCTACACAATTTTAAAGATGGCTACTGTGGCATATCGAAAATAGAAGATGATAAATATTGTGTGTGCTATCTTACCAAAGCAAGCAATATAAAAAATGCAGGTAGTGTTGAAAAAACGGAGGAGCAAGTTTTAGCAGAAAACCCGCATTTGAAAAAACTTTTTGGAAGCATGATAAAACTATACGATGCCCCAGTTTCTATTTCCCAAATTTCGTTCAGCAAAAAAAAGGCAGTAGAAAATAATGTTCTTATGCTAGGCGATGCAGCAGGTATGATTACCCCTTTGTGTGGGAATGGCATGAGCATGGCTATGCATAGCGCAAAACTAGCAGCAGCTAACATTACAGCATTTCTACAAAATAATATTACCCGACAACAACTCGAAGGTAATTACACAAGCGAATGGAAAAACATTTTTAGCACAAGAGTAAAAATTGGAAAATTTATACAATATTTATTTGGTAGAAAAGCAGTTACTAATTTATTTGTAAGCCTAATGAAACAAAGCAGTTCGTTAACAAATAAAATTATTAGCCTCACACATGGCAAGGAGTTTTAAAAAATCAAAGTTACAATAATCTGTGTTCTTCAATTTTACCCAATCTTCTCATCAATAGCCTTCATATCTCTAAACAAATCTCTTGTATATTTTCTAAATTTAAACCCTTTCATAAATGGCCATGGTTTTACGCCTTGAGATCTATTGTACATACAAATATTGTACAAATGTTTCCAGTGCATTAAAATTTCTTTGTAAGCTGCTAGTAATGTATAACCAGTATCGTAAAAATGATTTGGCTCAGCACCACAACCATTGTATTCTAAAATGGTAAAGTTTTTTTCTTGTTTTAATTCCGCCACACTATTGCACATAATATCATATCGGCCATAAAAAAAATCATTTATAGAAACACTAAGCTTATCAAAAACTGAAATTAATTCATCATCAATCTCATCTTTTAAATCTACAAAATGCGCTCCCCTATTATGGTTGGCGGCATAACTTAAAATATATTTTTCATTTGCAGGAATAATAGTATCCCATTTTTCTACATGCTTTGGTAGCAATTCCTCTATTCTTTTTGCCGCTTTGATATGTTGCAAAATCAGTTCTTTTAATGTATGCACACCATCGCCCATTACATGCAAAGGAATTTTGTGTAAGAATCCAGTAACAATTCCCTTCTTTTCATTGGGATGCTTTATATGAAAAACACTTACTTCCATTTGGTAATGCACCATTTCTTGTACAATGTATTCAAACTTCATAAAAAAATGATAATGTTTCAACGACGCTTCGTCATCTATTTTCCTAAACAAAATACCTTGACCGCCCACTTCTGGTTTTACAATTAATGGATAAACTATGCCAGAGGATTTAAGTTTTTCTAAAAGCAACTCAAAACTTTCTGATGGTAAAATATTGAATGTAGTAGGATATAAATGCAATGGCAACAAATCGTACATTTCTTTTTTTGGCTCGCCATCCATACCACCAAATGTAAGTTTGGGATTGCTAGGCGTAAAAAACCAAACGGCACCTGAGCGTATCATATACCATATCCACATGGGCACGAGTGGAGCGTAAATTAGTTTGAAAGGCCAAGCCTCCCAGTTTGTTAGTTTTTTAAACAAAATATTAAATTAAAAAATTAATGTACAAAAATAATTGCAATACATCAAACATGAGTCATAAATTTGTAGCAAGTAACTTTGGCTATATAGTTTTACTTATATTGCTAAACTTCTAAACTCTCTAAACTTTAAATTAATAGAAGCATAAAGTAAACGAACGTACTAAACTATTTTAAATATGCATGTACCAATAATGGCAGAACTAATGGCAGCAGGTGAAACACCCGAAGTTTTATTTTGGGTAGGTTGCGCAGGGAGTTTTGACCAACGAGCACAAAAAATCACCAAAGCTTTCGCTACGATTTTGGATAAAGTTGGCACAAAATATGCCATACTCGGCAAAGAAGAAATGTGTACTGGCGACCCTGCACGTAGAGCAGGCAATGAGTTTATGTTTCAAATGATGGCGTACCAAAACATACAAGTATTGGATGGCTATGGCATAAAAAAAATTGTAACGGCATGCCCGCATTGTTTCAATATTTTTAAAAATGAATACCCTGCTTTGGGCGGCAATTATGAAGTGATACACCATGCCACTTTTATACAACAACTCATAGATAGTGGCAAAATAACCATGACCGAAAATGGTGCATACAAAGGCAAAAAAATTACGTATCATGATAGTTGCTACCTAGGTAGAGCAAATGGAATTTACGAAGCTCCACGCAAAGTATTGGAAGCGCTCGATATAGAATTGATAGAGATGAAACGCTGCAAGAGCAATGGTTTATGCTGTGGTGCTGGCGGTGCACAAATGTTTAAAGAAGAAGAAGCAGGCGATGTACGCATCAATATCGAACGCAGCAACGAAGCCCTTGCCACAGGCGCAAGTATCATTGCAGTGGCTTGTCCATTTTGTAATACCATGATGACAGATGGCGTAAAAAATAAAGAAAAAGAAGATGAAGTAGCGGTGTTGGATATTGCGGAGTTGGTGGCGGCGTCGCTTTAAATTGTTACATTTTTAAATGTTACGAGTTTTTGAGTTGCGGGTTACGAGTTGGTTTAATCAATCCCTAAACTTTTTTCGCTACTTATTTACTTTAAAAATGTTGTCTTTTTGTTTACAAACAGAAACCCTTGATTGAACTTCAGTGGCGACGCTCCGTTCAACATTTGTATTTCAATGTAGCTTTTATTATGCAATAGATTAACTGCTAGAAAAACAATTTAAATTATAATACTTATTCATAAATATCATCACAAATATTGGGACTAAAATCTAAATACTAAGTACTCAATACTAAATACTTTCACATGTCTTTCAACATATCAGAGCACCTTTCCGAAGACTTTGCAGCAAACTCCCGAGTGTGGATTTACCAAAGCAATCGTATATTTTTTATGCAAGAAGCATTGGATATAGAACCCATGCTACAACAATTTGTACAAGAATGGAAAAGCCATGGCACACCAGTAAAAGGTTACGCCAATTTATTTTTTGGGCGTTTTATTATTCTCATGGCAGATGAAAACGCCACAGGTGTAAGTGGTTGCAGCACCGATAGCAGCGTACGACTCATAAAAGAAATAGAAAAAAAGTTTGCTGTAAACATGTTCGATAGACAAATGCTTAGTTTTTACATAAAAGATAAAGTAGAGCAACTGCCACTTTCCCAATTAAAATATGGTATAGAAAATGGGTTTATAAAACCAGATACATTGTATTTTGATAATACTATTCTTACTAAAAATGCATTGGAAAATAATTGGATAACAGAGGCGAGGAATACTTGGTTGGCGGGTAAGTTTGAGTTTAAAAATATATGAAAACTAATTTTTAGTTTCTTTCCTTTCAAACCAATTTTCTATTTTTATTCCGTGCAAATTTTTAAAATCTTTTAAATTATCCGTTACAAGTACAAGTTTATGTTGTATTGCAGTTACACCAATAAGTAAATCAAATTCATCATCTAAAGGTTTTCCAATTCTTCTTAACCTCACTTTTCTTTAGCATAAAGTTTAATAGAGCCAAAAATTGGAATAATAGTAAGTCCATTTACAAAAGCGTCCACTGCTTTATGCGATTTAGCAGGATTAACGCTATTCTCAGCCCCATACCTGAGTTCTACAACAGTAATTTCAGAAATGAAAAAATTCTCCCTACCTTTTTCTTTTATAAGAACGTCAAGAGCTAATTTCCCTCTTAGAAAAAATACACATGTATTTGTGTCGAGTAAATACCTCATCAAAAAGAAATTTCCTTTGTCCTAAATTTTCTACTCGATTTTATTTCCTTAATAATTTTTTCCGCAGATTTATCCGATGCGAACGCACCAAAAGATTTGTAGAATTTTTCTTCTTTTATACTCTCCTCTTCTTTCAAAGATTTAGAAAGATTATCGATAAGCTCTATTTTATTGAAAGCACTTAAACCTTCCATTAAACCTGAGTAGGTTTCTATAATATATTTATCAGTATAACTCATTATGATTGTAAATTTAAGCAATAATTTGATTTATTATCGAAATCAGTCTTACTTTCTTCTGCCAACCTGTCATTCCTATCCCTCAAAATCCTATCTTTGCACACTAATTTTTAATACATAATGCAGGATACGCTTACTTTAAAGCTGCACGACGAAGCACGACAAGGAGAAGCTTTTGCACCATTAACCAGTGCATTGGACAATCCAACCAAAAGTTTTTATATAGAAAGCTACGGCTGCGCTATGAATTTTGCTGATAGTGAAGTGGTAGCCTCTATTTTGGGTGAACAAGGATTTGGAGCAGTAAAAGAACCAGAGTTGGCAGATTTAATTTTACTAAACACATGCTCTATAAGAGAAAAAGCAGAAGATACCGTAAGAAAAAGACTCACAGAATTTCGCAAAATAAAAAAGGCAAGACCAGGGTTAATTGTTGGAGTGCTTGGTTGCATGGCGGAAAGACTAAAGGGAACTTTTATAGAGCAAGAAAAATTGGTGGATATTGTTGTAGGTCCTGATGCATATAGAAGTTTACCAGGTTTAATTGAAGAAGCTGCCACTGGGCAAAAAGGCGTAAATGTTTTACTGAGTAGAGAAGAAACCTATGCAGATATTTCGCCCATTCGGTTAAACAGTAATGGCGTAACGGCTTTCGTAAGCATTATGCGTGGTTGCAATAATATGTGTTCGTTTTGTGTAGTACCCTTTACACGTGGGCGTGAGCGTAGCAGAGATGCCATGAGTATTGTACAAGAGTGTGAAGCTTTGTTTAACGATGGTTATAGAGAAGTTACTCTTCTTGGACAGAATGTGGATAGTTATCATTTTATAGACACTAGACAAGAGATATTAGACACAAGACAAAAGACAATTACGTTTGCAAATTTGTTGGAAATGGTTGCACAAATTTCTCCCCTACTTCGTGTACGTTTTTCTACATCTCACCCAAAAGATATAACCGATGATGTGTTATTTACCATAAAAAAGTACGAGAACATTTGCAACTATATTCATTTGCCAGTGCAAAGTGGTAGCAGCAGGGTTTTACAATTAATGAATAGAACCTATAGTCGTGAATGGTACATTGCTAAAGTAGATCGAATAAGAGAATTAATTCCTAATTGTGGATTATCTACCGATATGATTACAGGATTTTGTACAGAAACAGAAGAGGATCATCAACAGACATTATCGCTATTTGATTATTGCAAATACGATTTAGCCTATTTATATTATTATAGCGAACGCCCCGGAACATTGGCTGCACGTAGGTTTGAAGATGATGTACCATTAGAAACAAAGAAAAGAAGGTTACAAGAATTGGTAGATTTGTATCGCCAACATTCTTTACGCACCATGCAAAAAGAAGTAGGCAAAACATTTAAAGTATTGGTAGAAGGTTTTTCTAAAAAAAGCGATGAGCAATTACAAGGAAGAACAGATCAAAATAAAGTAGTCATTTTTGCAAAAGAAAATTTTGTGAAAGGGGATTATGTAATGGTGGAGATTACGCATTGTACAGCGGGGACATTGTTTGGGGAGGCGGTAAAAAATTAACAAAGAAAATTATGATTGCAATTTCAGAAAATAATTTAAATCAAATAAATGATGCTTGTGTAAAGTATCATATAAAATCGTTACACCTATTTGGTAGTGCTACAACAGATAGTTTTACAAAAGAAAGCGATTTAGATTTTTTAGTAGATTATTTTAAAGATGCAGAAGGCTTACCAAAAGCACCTTTCGATTATTTTGATTTTTTATTTTCTCTAGAAGAAATTACGGGCAGAAAAGTTGATTTGGTAGTAAAAGATGCAGTTAGAAATAGTTATTTTAAAAAGGAAATGGATAAACAAAAAGTGCTATTGTATGAGCAAAGAAATTAGAGCATACTATGAAGACATTGCTTTTTCAATTGAAAGGATTGAATTACATATTGCAACAATAACTTCCTTTAGCGATTTTAAAATTGCTTACACAGTATATGATGCAGTGGAAAGAAGACTTGCAATTATTGGTGAAGCTTTATGGAAAATTGATAAACTAGATAAGGATACAAATATTACTGATAAAAGAAAAATTATAGGATTAAGGCATATTCTTACTCATGAATATGATTTGATAAGCCCAGAAATAATTTGGAAAATAATAGAAAACAATTTAGCTCAACTTAAAAAAGAAGTAGCTGAAATATTAGCAAAATAATGGACTTACAATCAATAAAAAACAGATTTGGCATAATAGGAAATTCTCCTGCGCTTAACCATGCACTTAATGTAGCGAGCCAAGTATCTAATACCGATTTGAGCGTACTTATAAATGGTGAAAGTGGTGTAGGTAAAGAAGTTTTTGCACATATCATACATGCGCTAAGCACACGTAAACACAACTCATTTATTGCGGTAAACTGTGGTGCTATACCAGAAGGTACCATAGACTCAGAATTGTTTGGGCATGAAAAAGGATCGTTTACTGGAGCCGTAGATAGCCGCAAAGGATATTTTGAAACGGTAAATGGTGGTACTATTTTTTTAGATGAAATTGGCGAAATGCCTTTGGGTACACAAGCAAGATTGCTACGTGTGCTTGAGGCTGGCGAATACATTCGTGTAGGAAGCAGCAAAGTGCAAAAAACAGATGTGCGTGTAATAGCAGCTACCAATAAAGAATTGCTAGAATACACTAGCAGAGGACGTTTTAGAGAAGATTTATATTACAGATTAAACACAGTTCCTATTCGTGTACCAGCATTACGAGATAGAAAAGAAGATATTATTTTACTCTTTAGAAAATTTACTGCGGACTTTGCAGATAAATATAAAACCAATTCTGTACAGTTAGAAGATGATGCAAAAAATATTTTATCTAATTACGGTTTTCCAGGTAATGTGCGTGAGTTGAAAAATTTAGCTGAACAAATTTCAGTTTTAAGCAAAGATAAAAATATAACAGGTGAACAACTAAGGGGGTTTTTACCAAACAACAACAACAACCCTCGCCTACCAGTACTTGCGCATAGTCAACACAACGATGGAAGCCAATCTGAATTTGCAAACGAAAGAGAAATCTTATACAAACTCTTTTTTGATATGAAGAAAGATGTGAATGAATTGAAGAAAATGTTTTTTGATATTTTGCAAAACCCTTCGCAAGTGCCTTCTGCAGCTAATTTTGCCAATGAAAATAATTTCAAAGAATTGCATTCTGTTAATGGAAATACAAACTTTAATAATCAAGCGGCTCAGCCTATAATTTTACATCAGGATAATAACAACAACAATATTCATCAACATGAAGAGGTGGAAGAATCGTTGAGCATCATGGATAAAGAAAAAGAATTGATTATAAAAGCATTGAAAAAGCATAGAGGAAAAAGAAGAGATGCTTCCCAGGATTTGGGCATTAGTGAAAGAACATTGTATAGGAAGTTGAAGGAATATGATATTGAAGACCTTTAATTTACCATTTATGATTTACCATTTTTTTTAATCGAGCTGCTTACTAAAACAGCAAGCAGCAAGTATAAAAATCAACAATTTAACAATAAAACAATTTAACCATTTACCATCTTGAAAAAGATTCAAATATTTATATTGCTGCTGGCTTGCTTTTCGTTATTCAACTTTGCAACATGCAATTATTCGTTTAAGGATGTGGCGCCTATTCCCATTGAAGTAAAGAATTTTCGTGTGCAGCAATTGGGAAATAAAGCACAGTATACAAATGCACAGCTAAGTCCACAGCTTACGGAAAAATTAAGGCAGAAAATTATAAATACTACCAGACTTCGTAATACAAATGAAGATGATGCACATTACGATATCAGCGGTTATGTTTCGCAATATTCAACGTCCACAGTAAATATTCAAGATGGGCAGTCGGGTACAAATAGGCTTACGGTTGGGTTTCATTTGGTTTTTAAAAATTCGTTGGATAAAACAAAAGATTTTGAAGCAGATGTAAGCAGAAACGAAGATTTTTCTGCTACAAAATCATTGTCAGAAGCAGAGAATGAAATTAATGATAGATTGGTAAAAAATTTGGTGGACGAAATTTTTAATAAAATATTTTCCAATTGGTAATAATTATCATTTAGATTTGAAATATGCAAGAACAACTTTTTCATACCATATTTAATAAAACAGAAAACGATTGGGATGCTGATTCGTTTCTTAAGATGACAATAGATAAGTATCCCTATTTTGGCTTGGCGCACTTTTATGCGTTGAAAAATACTTTGCCACACGAAAATAGTTATCTGGAAACTGCTACAAAAGCTGCATTGTTTTTTAATAATCCTTTTTTATTAAATGCACGTTTACAACAACAAGCAGGTGTACAAGAAAATAAAATAGCAGAACAAGTTTCTCAAGAAATAATTCCACAAGAAATAATTGCTGCACCAATTTTTGAAGAAACACAGGGCGACGTTTTTGCAACACCAGTAGTTGAAAAAGTAGAAGAAACAATTTCACAGGAGATAATTACAGAAAAAGTTGCAGAAAATATTCAACCAGCTCCAAAAGAAGAAATGCTTTTTGAGCCACTTCATGCAACAGATTATTTTGCATCGCAAGGGATAAAATTGAGTGAGGCGGCATTGACCGATGATAAACTTGGCAAGCAGCTAAAAAGCTTTACATCTTGGTTGAAAACGATGAAAAAAGTGCATTCGGACAAATTGGTGCCCGTAACTGCATTAGTAGAGGCGGCTGTGCAAAACCAAGCAGCCAAGAGTAATATTGAAGAAGAAGTGCTTACAGAAGCCATGGCAGAGGCTTTTGCCCAACAAGGAAAGAACATTAGAGCCATAGAAACCTACGAAAAATTAAGTTTGTTAAATCCTGCAAAAAGTGCTTACTTTGCAGCCAAAATTGAATCATTAAAATAATAACATGTTAGTAATATTTGGAATTTTAATCATCCTTGCATCTGTAATTTTAGGCTTTATTGTATTGATACAGAACCCAAAAGGTGGTGGAATATCAGGCGTTTTAGGGGGAGTAAGCAATCAATTGATTGGTGTAAAATCATCTACCGATATAATGGAAAAAGGCACATGGATCTTTGCTGCAGTGGTAGGTATATTATGTATTGTTTCTCCAGCATTTATACCAAAAGATGGTACATCATCATCTAAAAATGATGATTTGCTTAAAAATACATCTACTAAACCTCAACAATCGACACCAGTACCAAACACAACTGTGCCAATGCCAACAACTCCTGCGGTTACAGATACAACAAAAAAGCCTTAATCAAAATATTTTCATAAAAAAGCCCTGCTTATTATAAGGCAGGGTTTTTTATTTTTAAATTGCACACCCTTACCCCTTACTTATATGAAAAAAATAATTGGAATTATATTAGTCGTAGCCATTATTGCTGTCGGTTATATCTCAATGAACATTTTTGGATCAAACGTAAAAGCTCCAGAAGATAAATATTTTTATATAAAAACTGGAGAGACTTACGAAGAAATTGTTGCTTCTTTAATAGAAAAAAATATTGTAAAAGGGGGTTTCTTTTTTAATAAATTATTGGAGCTATCTAAATACAAAGCCAATATTAAACCTGGCAGATACGAAATAAAAAACAACAGCAGTATTTATGCGCTTATAAAAATGTTGAAAGCTGGTAATCAATCGCCAGTAAGATTGGTAATAAATAAACTTAGGCTTAAAGAAGACCTTGCTGGTAAAATTGGAAAAACGTTTGAATTAGATTCATTAGAAGCCATCAATTTTTTAAGCAATAAAGACACTTTGGCAAAATATCAATTAGATGATAATACTTTAATGTCTGCCGTTATTCCAAATACATACGAGCTAAATTGGAATAGCAGCATGAAGAAAATATTTTCGAAACTTAAAACAGAGCAAGAAAAATTTTGGAATAGTGATCGTGTATATAAAGCAAAAGAAAAAGGTTTGACAAATTTACAAGCTTATATTATTGCAAGTATTGTAGAAGAAGAAACCAACAAAGCAGATGACAAGCCACTTGTAGCAAGCGTTTATACCAATAGATTTATAAAAGGCGAAAAATTGCAAGCAGATCCAACTGTAAAATTTGCGAAGAAAGATTTTTTAATGACCAGAATTTTATATGCCGATTTAAAGTTTGAATCGCCTTACAATACATATGCACATGCAGGTTTGCCCCCAGGCCCAATTTGTACACCTTCTACAAAATCGATAGATGCTGTGCTTAATTCACCTAAAACAGATTATATGTTTTTTGTAGCAAAGCCCGATTTTAAAGGGTACTCAAACTTTGCAGTTACTTATGCCGAACATCAGGTTTTTGCAAAAGCATATCAACAGGCATTGGATAGTTTGATAAGAAGCAGAAAATAGATGGAAGATTGAATATTTAAGACTGAATATTTTTGTACTTTTATTGTGGCTCTTTTTTAACTATCTACTATCAGCTAACCATTGACCAAAATACAACGCATTATATTAAACTATACTCCCTTGCCTTTTTTATTGAGAAAAAGTAAGCTTTGGCATTTGCCAGGTTTTCAGGGGTTAGCCTTGTACGATGTTATTCAGTTTTTTAGGAAACAGTTAAAACAACACGGATTATCGGAAAGAGCAGCTGCCATTTCTTATAATTTTATTATGGCCATTCCTCCATCGTTGCTTTTTTTATTTACATTAATACCAAACCTTCCGTTTGTTTCTAAAAAACTAATCAAACTACAATTACATACTTTAATATTAGATATTGTACCTTCTAAAATTTATAATAAGCAACTTATCATTTTTATTGATGGGTTTATAGATGGCAATAAAATAGGTTTATTATCATTTGGTTTATTGCTTGCTTTATTTTTTGCATCCAATGGTATGATGGGGATTATGCGCTCCTTCAATAAAAAATATGTAGGTTTCGAAAAACGCAAAGGCTTTGTTGTACGAACAGTTGCACTAAGACTAACCATTATTATTTTCAGTTTACTATTTGCCTATTTGATTCTACTTATTATGGAAGGCGCATTATTAAAAGCAATCATAAAAGATCAAACTTTAAGAGAATTTGTTGGCTATACAAGATGGTTGTTTATTATTTTGCTGGTTTATATTATTATCGGATTCATTTTTAAATATGCACCATCCATCAGAAAAAAATGGAATTTTACTTCCCCTGGTACTATACTCGCAACTGTACTAAGTTTAGCTGCTACAGTAGGTTTTGCTGTATTTGTAAATAATTTTGGTAAATACAATGCATTGTATGGATCTATTGGAACTATTATGATGATAATGGCGCTTATTTATATTAACTCTTTGGCTTTGCTCATTGGCTTTGAGCTCAATGTGAGCATACATTCCCTAAAAGTAATTGCTGCCGAAAGAGAAGCAAAAATGGAAAAAGCAGACAAAGCACACACATAGTATTTATCTTTGCTTATGAGTTAATGTAATCTCTCAAAATTTAATAATATTTTAAACGTCTATATTATGAAAAAATATTCCATTCTTTTGTTTTCTTTATTTTTCTTTTCGTGCAATGCACAAAATAAACAAGTGCTTTCGGCCGATGAATTTGAAAAAGGAATGGTAAAAAATGCTGCACAAATTTTGGATGTAAGAACTGTGGGAGAATTTAATAGCGGGCATTTACAAAATGCATTGTGGGCAGATTGGAATAACGAAACAGAATTTGATAGGCGTGCTTCTTTCATTGATAAAAAAAAGCCAGTGTATGTGTACTGCTTAAGCGGTGGCAGAAGTGGAGCAGCAGCTAGTAAAATGCGCAAGCAAGGTTTTAATGTATATGAATTAAAAGGTGGTATTAATGCATGGAAGGCAGCTAATAAAAATATTGTAGGACAATCTACAGAAAACCAAATGACCGAAGATGAGTACAATGCACGCATAATAAGCAATACAACTGTACTCGTGGACTTTGGTGCTACTTGGTGCCCACCTTGCAAAACGATGGAACCCATTGTACAAAACTTACAAAAAAAATATGCTGGAAAATTTGCATTGCTTAAAGTAGATGGCGGAAAAGATGAAGGCCTTCTAAAAAAATACAATGTAACAGCATTACCAGTCTTTATTATTTACAAAAATGGTAAAGAAGTTTGGCGGAGAGATGGTGTGGCCAGTGAAAAAGATTTAGACAATGCTTTGAAATAAATTACTCACCAATTTTTTTCAAGCACAACTAAAATTAGGTGAACATTAATATTGCGAAATCCATCATTATGAAAAATATTTTATTCCTCATTACCATAATATCTTCTGCTGCATTTTCTCAAAATAAAAATGTAAATAAATCTACTGTAAATTGGCAATTGGAAAATTTTGTAAAACCTGCTACCAATCCAATAATTCAATCAGACTCTACTTATTTGTTTAATTGCCCTGTAAAAAAAGAAATCGTTAAATGGCAAAAGGCCGATGTATTTAACCCCGCAGCAATTGTTCGCAATAATAAAGTGTATGTATTGTTTAGGGCAGAAGATGTGCCAGGTGTTGGTATTGGAATGCGTACTTCTAGAATTGGTATTGCGGTAAGCGATGATGGCATTCATTTTAGGAAAAATGCAACGCCAGTTTTGTATCCAGATAGTACCAAATTTATACAATACGATTACCCTGGTGGTTGCGAAGATCCAAGAATTGTAGAAACAGAAAAAAGAAGCTATGTATTAATGTACACGAGTTGGAACAGAGATGTGGCAAGGCTTAGCGTAGCCACATCTAATGATTTATACCATTGGAAAAAACAAGGTCCTGCATTTTTAAAAGCATACGATGGTAAATTTTTAAATATTTGGAGCAAATCGGGATCGATAGTTACGAAAGAAATAAATGGAAAATTTGTGGCTACAAAAATAAATGGAAAATACTGGATGTACTGGGGCGAAGGACCTATTTACTTAGCCTCATCATCAGATTTAATAAATTGGGAGCCTTTTACAGATGCTGATAAAAATTTAATTCCAATGATTAGCAAAAGACCAAAAATGTTTGATAGCCAAGTGGTAGAACCCGGGCCGCCAGCCATCATTACCAATAAAGGAATTTTGTTATTGTACAATGGTAAGAATGCAGAAAACGAAGATGGAGATCCTAAACTTGCCAAAGGAATTTATTGTGGCGGGCAGGCATTGTTTGATGCTAAGCACCCAGAAAAATTATTAGAACGTTGCCAAACTTATTTTATTAAACCAGATTTACCACATGAAGTAAGTGGACAATACACAGCTGGCACAACTTTTATTGAAGGATTAATTTTATTTAAAAATCAGTATTTTTTATATTACGGCACTGCGGATAGTATGGTGGGTGTTACAATTAAAAAAAAGTAAGTGCAATCAAAATGTGATAAGAAGTTTCACCTTTTTATTGGTGCTTTATTCCAGAAAACCTGTAATGTAAGGTAACGCCTATATTATAAATGTACAATTAGAAAAAATCGAAGTTTAAAAAATATATTTTAGATTACCTTTACACAATAATATTTACCAATGGCAAAAGTTACAAAAACAAAAAGCGTCTTAAAGGAAAGCTCTTATGCTTTTTTAGAAAAATACATCAACAACCCCTCTCCTACAGGCTTTGAGAGTGGCGGGCAAAAATTGTGGATGGAATATTTAAACCCATACGTAGATGAGTTTTTTACAGATGCTTATGGCACTGCCGTTGGTGTAATAAATCCATCTGCACCATTTAAAGTTGTAATAGAAGCACATGCAGATGAAATAAGTTGGTTTGTAAATTATATTTCTGCCGAAGGACTAATTTATTTGAAAAAAAATGGTGGTGTAGATCATCAAATAGCACCAAGCATGCGTGTAGCCATACATGGAAAAAAAGGAAAAGTAAGAGCAGTGTTTGGATGGCCAGCTATACACACCCGCATGAGCAACAACGATAATAAAGAACCACAACCAAAAGTAGAAGCGTTGTTTTTAGATTGTGGTGCTCGTACAAAAAAAGAAGTAGAAGCCTTGGGCATACATATTGGCGCCATAGCCGTGTATGAAGAATGTTTTGAAGAACTAGCGCATGGATACCTCATTGGACGTGCCTTTGACAACCGTGTTGGTGGTTTTATGATTGCAGAAGTAGCACGATTATTAAAAGAAAATAAAAAGAAATTACCATTTGCATTGTACGTTGTAAATGCCGTGCAAGAAGAAATAGGATTACGTGGTGCAGAAATGATAGCACGCCGAATAAAACCAGATATAGCCATCATTACCGATGTAACACACGACAGTACTACACCAATGATAAATAAAATGATAGAAGGCGATTGTGCTTGCGGCAAAGGTCCTTCGCTTTGCTATGGCCCTGCAGTACACAATAAATTATTGGATTTTGTACAAGCTACTGCAGATAAAAATAAAATTCCTTATCAGTTAAGAGCGGTAAGCAGAAGCACAGGTACAGATACAGAATCGTTTGCATATTCAAATGATGGATGCCCGTCGGTACTCATTTCTATTCCGCTGCGTTATATGCATACTACCGTAGAAATGTTGCATAAAGATGATATAGAAAATACTGTAAAGTTGATGTACGAGACATTGATAAAACTTACTTCAAAAACAAACTTAAGTTATTTTAAATAAAATGGAATGAATGATACCGACAAATATATTAGGCTCTTTGGCATTATACTTTTAACGTTTGTTGGTTTTATAGTTGCACTTGCGTTGTTAATTATTGGGTTACGATATATTTTTGGCATGTTAGATTATATGCCATGGTTTTCGGTTTTGTTTACACTCCTTATTATTTGTGCCCCTGCAGTGTTATTTATTACAGTTTATCTTATTTACGTAAGGCATACTAAGCCACACCCATCAAAGGCTGCAAAAGTTTTTTCGTATATTGTTTTTACCATTGCACTAGCTGCTTGGTTTTATTTTTGGGTGTTAGATTTTATTATTTTCTTTAAGCACCATTACAATAATATTGATGCATATCATTGCTACAACCTTGCATTTTTAGCAGCCAATGTTTTTTTCATATTTTTAGTTGGCATTGTGCAAGCACTAAGCACAAAAAAAGAAGTGGATTGGATGGAGAAGAATAGGCTGAGAGAGGATTCCTTGGGACAAAGAACGACAGACGACTGACCACAGTTTGTGCTTTCCAATTATTCGTTTATCCTTTATCTATCGGTTGCTGTCGACTGTAGGCTGTTGTAGCCTTAATGTAGCCTTATATCCTTATTCTCCAAAATAATTTTGCCGCCGTTCATTCCCACTTCAACCATTGTATGAGCAAGCTTTTCGGATGTTACACCAATATTTGGATAAATAAATCTTACTGGTTTGTACAAAACACGCATGAGTTTGTAAAAGAAATTTGGCTCTATCCTTGGCGTATCTGGATAAATATAACCAGGCCTAAAAATATGGATATTTTTAAAGTCCAATTTTAATAAAATATTTTCAGCAATGCCTTTTTTTCTTGCAAATAGGACTTTACTTTTTTCTGAACTATCTGCTCCTTGCCCACTCAAAAAACAAAAACTAACTTGCTCACTATTCTTTTTTAATATTTGAGCAAATAGTTCTGTAAATGAAACAGTAATAATTTTAAATTCGTCTATAGGGACTTGCCCTGTATAAACCCCAATACAATAGAAACAAACATCTTGGTTTTTTAAATGCCGCTCTACTTTACTATAATCTAAAAAATCATCATGAATAACTTCTTCTAATTTTGGATGATAAATACCCAATGGTTTTCTAGTAATAGAAGTAACCTTGGCCACATCATTGCGTTGTAGGCATTTTTGCAGTATTAAATTACCAATCATTCCATTGGTACCAGTTATTATTATATTCTTCATTTGGGGTTATTAGATTAATAAAGATCAACTGCAAAACTACATCCTTGTTATTAATTTTTAATTACTTAAAACTATCATTCTTCTGTAACCCTTTTTCTATCGAGTATTTATTACTTTTGTTCATAAAACTTCTACATGCAGCCGTCATTATTTTCAGATATTCCCCCTTCAAAGCCTACAAAAAATGGACTTGTTATTTCAAAAGCTGGCAAAAAACCATTGAGTAAAAACCAGCAAGAGTTTAACAAGCTTTCCCAGCGCATAGAAAAACTACAAAAAGAAATAGAAAGAAAGCAAGACAAATTTGATCTTGCTATGAAAATGTATGGCAACGATTTATATCCATTAAAAGCCGCTTTAATGGGAGAACGTAGAGAAAATGTAATTGTACTTTGGGGGCATTTTAAAGCCAAAAGACTTGCACAAAAAGACCAACAAATATTAAAACAGATAATACGTGAGCAATTGCAAACCATATTTGCAGAGCTTACAGATATGCCAGATGATACCATAAAGCAAATTTTTAACCAGCTCGAAGGAGAAGACTACGATAAAGCTTTGGAGCAAGAAAAAGAAGAAGCCAAAAAGCAAATGAAAGCGGCTTTAAAAAAAATGAAGGTTGACTTATCTGATATTGATACAAATGATATGGATGCTTTGCAGAAGAAAATATTTGAGCACAATACTACAATGACTGAAGAACATTTTGAAAAAGCTAATTTTAAAAACCAATTTCAAAAAGAAAAAAAGAGGAGCGCCAAACAAATAGAGGCAGAAAAAATACAAGAAGATGCAGAAGAATTAAAGAAAAAAAACATAGGTACAATTTACAAGCAATTGGCAAAACTTTTTCACCCCGATCTTGAGCAAGATGAAGAACGCAAAGCAGAAAAAGTATTGTTGATGCAAGAGCTTACAGCTGCATACGAAGCCAAAAATTTACATACATTGCTAACCCTAGAGCTAAAATGGATACATAAAGAAAACGACCATCTAGAAAGTCTTACTGAAGAAAAATTGGCCATTTATTTACAAATATTAAAAGAACAAGTATCTGATTTAACTTTTCAAAAACAAGAAATTGTTTATCAACCAAAATATGCGGTGCTCGTACAAGAATTTGGTTGGGAGGTAAAACAATCGCCCATTGAAACAGTGACCCAGCACTTTTTAAGCACTTCATTTTCTATAGAATATTTAAAATCAAATCTTGTGCTATTGAAATCTGACCATGCCTTACGCCACATAAAAAAAATGATAAAAGAATGGAAACAAGAAGAAGCTGAATTGGAGGAAGAAGAATTATTTCGTCAACTGTTTGGCAGATAAAAAAATCCCATCAGATTATATCCGATGGGATTTTCATCAAACTAAAAACTATTACTTAAAACTAACAATCAATAGACGACTAAATTGATCGTTTGGTTTTCAATCCCTACATTTTGTTGAGAGGCTTTCAACTTTTAAACAATATTCAACAACCATCAACGGTAAATTCTACACCAACGCCATCTCCAGCACCTGCCCCATCGTTTTCACATAATGAAATTTCATGCCCTTAATGTATTGCGGATTTATTTCCAACACATCTTTTTCGTTTAAGTAGCACATTATAATTTCTTTTATACCAGTACGTTTTGCAGCCAATACTTTTTCTTTTATGCCACCAACGGGTAGCACTTGTCCACGCAAGGTTATCTCCCCCGTCATGGCCAAAAAAGGTTTTATTCTTCTGCCGCTGTATGCACTAGCAAGCGCACTCATCATCGTTATACCTGCACTCGGCCCATCCTTGGGGGTAGCGCCCTCGGGTACATGTATGTGTATATTTTTCTTGGCAAAAAGTTCTGCATCCAATCCAACTTTTTTTGCATTGCCTTTAAGCCATGTAAGCGCCGTGCTAGCACTTTCTTTCATTACATTACCAAGGTTACCCGTTAATTGTAGTTCACCTTTGCCCTCGCTAAGTTGTGTTTCTATAAATAAAATATCACCACCAACATAGGTCCAAGCTAAGCCCACAGCCACACCAGGCATGTTAGCTGTTTTGTACAATTCATTGCTATACCTTGGCTTGCCCAATATTTTTTCTACATCATTATTGGTAATGGTAGCTTTTAGTTTTTCTCTAAGCACAAGTTCTTTTGCTTGATAACGCATTATGCTTGCAAGCTGTCTGTTCAGTTCACGCACACCACTCTCTCTCGTATAATCTTCTATTACTTTTTGCAATACTGCATCGCTCATTTTAAAACTCGCTTCCTTCAAACCATGCATTTCTTTTTCCTTTGGCATTAAGTGTCTTTTTGCAATTTCTATTTTTTCTTCCACAGCATATCCGCTAAGGTCTATTACTTCCAAACGATCTCGCAGTGCAGGTTGTATATTGCTAATGTTATTTGCGGTAGCTATAAAAAGTACTTTACTCAAATCATATTCAAGCTCCAAATAATTATCATAAAAAGCGTTGTTTTGTTCAGGGTCTAGCACTTCTAATAATGCAGATGATGGATCCCCTCTGTGGTCAGTACCAACTTTATCTATCTCATCTAAAATCATTACTGGGTTACCACTTTTTGCTTTGCGTATAGATTGTAAAATACGCCCAGGCATAGCACCAATATAAGTTTTACGATGCCCTCTTATTTCACTTTCGTCGTGCAAGCCACCTAAACTTACTCTAACATATTTTCTATTGATAGCCGCAGCAATACTTTTTCCCAAACTTGTTTTGCCAATACCTGGAGGGCCAATAAAACAAAGAATCGGGCTTTTCATATCCCCTTTCAATTTAAGCACAGCAAGGTATTCCAGAATACGCTCTTTTATTTTGTTCATGCCATAATGGTCATGATCCAACACTTTTTTTGCTTTTTTCAAATCATAACTATCCGCAGTATAATCATCCCAAGGCAAGTCCAACATCAAATCTAAATGATTATACACAACCGAATAATCGGGTGTACTTGGATGCATACGCTCCAATTTTTCAGCGCCTTTTTTAAACATTTCTGCCGCAGCCACAGGCCATTTTTTTGCCTCTGCTTTTTTCTGCATTTCTTTTACTTCTGCCACATTATCGCCACCAAGCTCATCTTTTATGGCTTTCATTTGCTGTTGCAAAAAATATTCACGCTGCTGTTTATCAAGCTCAGCACGGGTTTTGTTGGTTACTTTATTTTTAAGCTCAGTGTATTGTAGCTCCGTATGCATAAGGCTCATCAGCAATTCTGCACGTTCTTTCAAATCGCTTATTTCTAGCAAACGTTGTTTTTGTTTTAGCTCGCAATTTAAATTGCTACTCACAAAATGTATTAAAAAAGATGGGTTCTCTATATTTTTTAAAATAATACCAGCCTCGCTAGGAATGTTTGGCGACAGCCCAATAATTTGTGCAGCCAAATCTTTTACACTACCCACAATGGCTTCCAAATCTGGATCGCCTTTGCGTTTATCTTCTTCTAAAATTTTTATGGTTGCTTTAAAATATGGTTCATCAGTAGTAATGGTTTCTATGGCAAAACGTTTGCGCCCTTGTATAATAACCGTAGTGCCACCATCGGGCATTTTTATGATCTTAATTATTTTTGCTACGGTTCCAATATTTTCCAAATCGGTTACAAGTGGCTCTTCCACATTACTGTCTTTTTGCGCCACCACTCCTACCAATTTGTCAGCCTTGTAAGCATCGGTTACCGCTTTTATACTCTTATCTCGGCCCACCGTTATCGGTATTACCACACCCGGAAAAAGCACAGTATTTCGCAAAGGCAAAATCGGCAATTCGCTTGGAATCACCTCCCCGTCTGCGTTTCCATCATCATCTTCATTAAGTGGAATAATGGGCATAAACTCCATATCATCGTCCTGTCCTTGCAAATAAATCTTCGTATTCATTAAAATCGTTTAGTTAGTCAATATGACAAAAATAGCTTGTAAAAGTCGTATATTTTTGTGGAAGCATATAAGGACAATATTAGTGCCGCAAAAAAGTTCAAGGTTTAAGGTTGAAGTTTTTGGGCTGTAAGCATTTAGCATATTTGAACATTTGTTCGGGCTCCTTCGCTGTTCCGTATGTATATGTATGTGTATACGCCTGCGGCGGCACGCATACATATACATACATCGCTCAGTCCACCGCAGCTCTTCATCGTTTTATCTTTAATCAACTTTTATTATGCAATAGATTGACTCGTAGAACGACAAATATTATTTATCAACTTTTAAATTTACAACATAGAAATATTTATATTGTGAAACGATAAAACACAATTTGGAAAATCAAGATTTAATCATTTATAATACTAATGACGGTAAAACTGCTGTAGCTCTGATGGCAAAAGATGGAAACGTGTGGATGAATCAAAATCAGTTAGCAGAACTTTTTGACACCTCTAAACAAAACATAAGTTTACACATCATAAATATATTGGAAGATAATGAGTTAAAGGCAGATTCAGTTGTCAAGGATTACTTGACAACTAATCTGACAATAAAAAATTACAACATTACATTTTATGCCTAAGAAATGATTTCTACATGCATTTTTATTGAGATTATTAACTTGTGTGCAAAAAGCAATACTACATTAATGAAATCTATATGATTAAGATTAAAATTTTAATACTGATTTTTCTTATCTATTCAACTAGCTATGGTCAATCAATAACTAAAATAAGGGTTGCAAATTTTATTAGAATGAGTGACCCAAACAAAAGGAAAATCTTATATGAAAAAATTTATTATAACAAATTTGATAATGTTTTAGAAGAACGCATGTATGAAGAAGGTAAGCTAGTTAGTATAGAAAAAAATAAATATATTGATTCTTTTTTAGTAGAATCCAACTCATATCGAAATGGCGAAAAAACAGAAAAAACTGTTTTTAGATACGATAAAAAAGGAAAGATAAAAAAAATAAAAACTCTTAGATGTTATCCAAATTTGGTTTTGTATGAGTATAGTTATTCAGGCGACTCTTTAGAAATAGAAAAAATTTACGAATATAATAAAAGTAAAAAAGTACTAACCCTTAACTCAAAAACAATTAAAAATGCAGATGGCAAAATAATTAGTAAAATAAGTAAAAGTAAATCTGATACTACCATCAATATAATTTATACATACTTTGGAGATAGTCTAATTATAAAAAAAGACCTATTAGAAGGAAAAACAGTGAAAACTTATCTTTCTTTTGATTCAATGCACAGAATTAAAAAGGAATTGTTAGTGAGTGAAAATGGAAAGGATTGTAAAGAATACTTTTATCAAAATAATTTATTGGTTTTAATGAAAGATAGTACTAGGAATAGTAACCCAACAACAACATTCATTTATTGGTCGAATAGAAAAATTAAAGAAGAAAGAGACATTGACGAGGATGATAGAGGAATTATTCAGCATTTTGATTCTGACGGAAATTTGAAGAAAAAAGAAGTGTTATCATTTGGTAAAATAATCACTACTATCTTCTATAAATACAGTAATGTACCATTGCCAAAGTAGTGCTATACATTTTTCATTACTTATCAATCGATCATTTAACAATACAACCGTATTTTTGCCCAAATGCAAATCAACCTTACAGAACAAGAACTTACTATTTTAAAAAAAATATCTACCGCTGCTAAAAAACTCGGCCTAGAGAGTTATGTAATTGGTGGTTTTGTAAGAGATAAAATATTGTGCAGAGAAACAAAAGACATAGATGTGGTTTGTGTAGGCAATGGCATTGCACTAGCAGAAGAATCCGCCAAACTATTTGGAAAAAATATTATGGTAAATATTTTTAAAACTTATGGCACAGCAAATATAAAATTTGAGGATGAGGAAATTGAATTCGTAGGTGCACGTAAAGAAAGTTATAGAGAAGAAAGTCGCAATCCGATTGTAGAAATTGGAACATTACAAGAAGACCAACTGCGCAGAGATTTTACCATAAATGCGATGGGCATTTCGTTAAACGAAAAAGATTTTGGTGCATTGATAGACCCTTTTGATGGACTTGGAGATATTGAGAAAAAAATACTAAAAACACCGCTTGCACCCACACAAACATTTAAAGACGACCCATTGCGTATGATGCGGGGAATACGGTTTGCAGCACAACTACAATTTACATTAGAAGAAAAAACATTGCAAGCCATTGCCGATAATGCGAGCAGAATAAAAATAATAACAAAAGAAAGAATTGCAGAAGAACTCAATAAAATATTGATGTGCAAAATGCCATCTATCGGTTTCGATTTGTTGTACAAAACAGGTTTGCTGCATATTATTTTTCCGCAACTGGTAGCACTTGCAGGTGCCGAGTTTGTAGATGGGTATGGACATAAAGATAATTTTTACCACACACTGCAAGTGGTAGACAATATTTGTGAAACTACAAATGATTTGTGGTTGCGTTGGGCTGCTGTGCTACACGATATTGCAAAACCAAATACAAAAAAGTTTGAAGAAGGCCATGGTTGGACATTCCACGGGCACGAAGCTGTGGGTGCACGCATGGTGCCAAAAATATTTGCACAATTAAAACTACCCCAAAACGAAAAAATGCGTTTTGTACAAAAAATGGTAGAGATGCATCTTCGCCCAATAAGCCTTACAAAAGAAAATATAACTGACTCGGCTATACGCCGTTTATTGTTTGATGCTGGCGAAGATATTGATAGCCTAATGAAATTGTGCAATGCCGATATTACTTCTAAAAACAAACAAAAAGTAAAACGCTTTTTAGAAAATTTTGAAATAGTGCGTAAGCGATGCGAAGAAGTAGAAGCCACTGATAGCTTACGAAATTGGCAGCCACCAATAACTGGTGAAATAATTATGGAAACTTTTAATTTGAAACCTAGCAAAGAGGTAGGATTAATAAAAGATGCTATACGAAATGCCATTTTAGATGGAGAAATCCCAAACAATTACGACACCGCTTTCAGATTTATGATAGAGAAAGGAAAACAAATGAAACTAATTAGCTAAATTGCTGATTAACTATTAATCAAATAACTAAATTCGATATATGGCCATTTTAAAATTTAGGGTTTATTTTCAAGAAGACGAAAGCATTTATAGAGATATTGCAATAAAGCATAGCAATAGCTTTTTAGATTTGCACCATGCAATATTACTAGCATATGAATTTGATAAAATACATGCAGCTACTTTTTATAGAAGCAATGATATTTGGCAAAAGGGCAGAGAAATATCTATTGAAAAATACGATAAAGAATATAAAGCCGAGCCACTCATAATGTCTGAAACTATTATTGGCACAGAAATACGTGACCCCAATCAAAAGTTTGTGTATGAATACGATTTTGTAAAGCATTGGTTTTTTGCCATAGAATTAATAAATGTAGACAAAGAAGAAAATGCAAAATTATCATACCCATGTTGTGTACGTACCGAAGGTATTGCGCCATCGCAATATGGCACAAAAGGCTTGGTAGATAAGCGCCTTGCCGAAATGGAAGAAAAATACGACCTAAAAGCAACTGCTATGGAAGATGGTTTTAGCGAGGAAGGTGAAGATGGAGATGCAATGGAAGAAACGGAGGAGCAAGATGAAGAGTTTAATGAAGAAGAGATATGATAATTTGCATATTTGCAAATATGCAAATTAAAGAATAGCGAAAAATAATTTTAATAATGAAGGTTCTTTACAAACCTTATTTATGAAACAAAAAACCTGCATCATAATTTGCGGCCCTACCGCTAGTGGCAAAACCGATATTGCCATCGATGTTGCAAAACATTTCAACACACAAATCATTTCTGCCGATAGTCGGCAATGTTTTACAGAGCTGGGCATTGGTGTTGCAAAACCTTCCTTAGAGCAGCTTTCAGCTATTCAGCATTATTTTATAAATTCTCATAGTATTACCAAAAATATTTCTGCAGCAGATTTTGAGCAATATGCTATGAATTGTATAAACGAAATATTTAAAACAAACAATGTAGCTGTAATGGTCGGTGGTACAGGGTTGTACATAAAATCTTTTTGCGAAGGGTTAGATGATATTGCCAAAACCGATGAGCAAATAAAAATAGAAATTGCCAAAAATTATGCAGCGTATGGGATTGTTTGGTTGCAAGAAAAAATAAAAGAAGAAGACCCTTTGTATTTTGAAAAAGGAGAAATACAAAACCCACAAAGAATGATGCGTGCTTTGGAAGTGGTACGAAATACTGGAAAGTCTATAATAACTCATCAACAAAAAATAAAAAAACAAAGATATTTTAATATTATAAAAATTGGCATAGAAATACCAAGAGCAATTTTATACGAAAGAATAAATACAAGGGTAGATAAAATGATGGCTCAAGGTTTAGAAAAGGAAGCCAGAGAACTTCTTCCACAAAAAGAATTGAATGCATTACAAACTGTTGGCTACCGAGAATTATTTGATTATTTTGAAAATAATACTACATTAGAAAAAGCTATTGAATTAATAAAACAAAACACTAGGCATTATGCAAAACGACAAATGACTTGGTTTAAAAAAGATGAGGAAGTTATTTGGCTGGCACCAGATAATGTTTTGGAATTTTTAATAAATAAATGCTAAGTCAATTGCATAATAAAAGTTGATGAAATGAGAAGTACAAACGGAAATTTTGTGTTGCCACATTCATAATAAATAGCGTAAATTCGTAAAAATATTTTTATGGCAAATGTCATTATACCTATCGACTTTTCTGAAACATCTTTAAATGCCGCACATTATGGCGCAAATATGTATGCCAATAGATCGGATGTAAATATCATTTTATATCATTATTATGCATCACACGAAGATGTAGCCGCATCAAAAACTTATTTAGAAACTTTAAAAAAAGAATTAGAATCCCTTACTTCTCATTTTGAATTAGTAGTAGAATCGGGAAATAGTTTTATAGAAAGTCTTGCGGCATTTGCACATGTAAAAGCAGCATTTATGATTATTATGGGACTCACCGGTAAGTCTGCAATAGCACAACGCTTTTCTGGTACCAATACACTTAAAATGGCCGAACAAAATATATGTCCTGTTTTAATTGTGCCGCCAGCTGCTACTTTTAATCCTATAAACAATGTTTTGATGGCATCGGAAATGAAGTCAGTAGAAGATACACCTGTATTGCTTGCGGTAAAAAGAGTTTTGGCTGATTTCAAACCAAACTTACATATTTTAAATATTGACGACAGTCATTATATTTCTTTAACTACTGGTTTTAAAAAAGAAAGAGATGAAATGGAAAAGTTACTCTCAAACTTTAATCCAGAGTTTTATTTTATGCGCTTATTCGATTTTCATGAATCAATGAATTTATTTGTATTAGATAAAAATATCGACATCATAATTATGGGACCAAAGTATCATAGTTTTTTTGAGAAATTATTTAAAACTCAACATACAAAAAAGATGATTTACCAAAGTAAAGTACCTGTGCTTGCTGTTCATGAATAAATATACTTACCTTTCTTATTAAAAGATATCTATATCACCTCCTTATGGTTTAATTATTTACTATGTAAATAATTAAACCATCTATAATTTAGCATAATTTAACAATAATCGCTTTTTTTAAAATTTTCCAACTAAATTTATCATTCTTTTCTACTGAAAAGCCTAATACATTTATATAAAATTGTAAAACGAAAATATACAAAATGAAATACCCCGAAATAAAAAATTTTGTTGGCGGAAAATTTGTTGCTAGCAAAACAAATAAGACATTGGATGTAATATCTCCTTTAGATGGCAGTTTATTGTCCACCGTTCCATTGTCTAACAATGATGATTTGAGTGAAGCAGTTGCGGTAGCACAAAGAGCATTTGAAACTTGGTCTAAAACATCTATAAAAGAGCGTGTGCAAATTTTTTATAGGTATAGGGCATTGTTAGAAAAAAACATGTTAGAGTTATCGCAATTGGTGCAAGAAGAAAATGGAAAAACATTAGACGAAGCAAGAGCAGAAGTAGAAAAAAGTATTGAACTTACAGAGTTTGCTTGCTCGCTACCACAACTTATTGGTGGCGAAATTTTAGAAGTAAGCCGAGGTGTAGAATGTCGTACAGACTATTGCCCGATTGGTGTGGTAGCTTCTATTGTTCCATTCAATTTTCCGAGCATGGTGCCCAATTGGACTATACCAAATGCACTAGCATTAGGAAATACAATGATTTTAAAACCATCCGAAATTGTACCATTAAGTTCTATAAAAATTGCTGAGCTTTTAAAAGAAGCAGGCTTGCCAGATGGTGTACTAAATATTGTAAATGGCGATAGAGAAATTGTAGAAGCCATTTGCGATCATCCAGGTATTGAAGCGGTATCTTTTGTTGGTTCTACAAAAGTGGCAAAGATTGTTTACGCTCGTGCATCGGCAAGTTTTAAAAGAGTGCTTACCCTTGGTGGTGCAAAAAATCATTTATTGGTTTTGCCAGATGCGCATCCGACAATGACGGCTACAAACGTTACTGCATCTATGTCTGGCTGTGCTGGGCAACGTTGTATGGCTGCATCGGCTATGGTAGCAGTGGGCAATGTAGATCCAATCATAGATCAAATTTGCGCAGAAGCTAGAAAAGTTATTCCAGGAGAAAACCTTGGTGCAGTTATTTCACATGCTGCAAAAGTACGCATTGAAAAATACATTACAGAAGCGGAATCGCAAGGTGCAAAAATTTTAGTAGATGGCAGAAATGCTACCGTAAAAGGAAAAGAAAATGGCTCGTATGTAGGTCCAACAGTTATAGATTTTGTTACACCAGAAATGAGTGTGGCAAAAGAAGAAATTTTTGGCCCAGTAATTTCCATCATGCGTGCAAAAACAGTTGATGAAGCATTGGCAATTGAAAACAGTAATCCTTATGGAAATGCTGCCGCAGTATTTACACAAGATGGTGGCATGGCTCGTTACATCATAGAGCGTGCTAGTGCTGGTATGATAGGTGTAAACATTGGAGTACCTGTACCAAGAGAGCCTTTTTCTTTTGGTGGTTGGAACGATTCTAAATTTGGCGTGGGCGATTTAACAGGAAAAAGTTCTATTGAATTTTGGACAAAATTGAAAAAGACAACAACGAAGTGGAATGCAGAGGCGAAGACGAATTGGATGAGTTAGGTATAATGTTGAATCATAAAAAATTGTTTTAACTTTAAAATGGTAATAATATGCCCGGCACATTTTCTCAATTATATGTTCAGTATGTTTTTGCTGTAAAAGGCAGAGAGAATATGATTAAGCCTGTATTTCAGGAAGAATTGTATAAATACATTTCAGGAATAGTAGAAGGAAAAGAACAAAAGTCCTTAGCTGTAAATGGAATGGAAGATCATGTTCATGTATTAGTTGGCTTACGCCCTGCTATGAGGATTTCAGATTTAATAAGAGATATTAAAAACAATTCTAGCAATTTTATAAATGATAAAGGGTTTTTGAAACAAAAATTTTCTTGGCAAGAAGGATATGGGGCATTTTCTTATGCGCAATCTAATTTTGGAAATGTAATTGATTATATAAAAAATCAAAAGAAACATCACGAAAAGAAGACATTTAGGCAAGAGTATTTAGGTTCTTTAAAAAAGTTTAATATCCCATTTGAAGACAAATATTTGTTTGAATTTTACGATTGATTAATGTTTACGATTCTAATGTCACCCCTTCGGGGTTGGCGTACTAATAGGGAAATGATTTCTATATTAATGACATCCCTTCGGGATTAGAAGAAAATAAAGTTTACTTTTTAGTTAAAGAATAATTATATCAATAAAAAACAAAGCCCGAAGGGCTGACATTAATATAGCTCAATAAGCAAATGGAGAGCCAACCCCGAAGGGGTGATATTAGAAGAAATAAAAAATATAAAAACCGAAATAGTAGTACACTGATAAAATGTGTCCCGCCGAAGATAAATAGAATTACTAAAGCCGGTTAACAAAAAATAAAATTATGAATACACAAACAATTTCCGAAACAGAAGAAATCATTCAAATCAATTCAGACTATACATTATTTAGCTGGAGCAAACAAAAAGGCATATCTCCTATTGCTGTAAAATATGGCAAGGGCGTTTACTTATACGATTATGATGATAAGCGTTACATAGATTTTTCTAGTGGATTAATGAATGTAAATATTGGACATGGTGACCAACGAGTAACGGAAGCGGTAGTAAAACAAATGCAAGAAATAAGTTACGTTACGCCAAGCTGTGTTACAAAAGCTAGAGGTGATCTTGGAAAAAAATTAGCTGAAATTTGCCCGGGCGATTTAAATAAAGCATTCTTTACTTTATGTGGCGCTACTTCCATAGAAAATGCTATTAAATTAGCAAGGCTTTCTACTGGCCGGCATAAAATTGTAACTCGTTATCAATCTTACCATGGTGCTTCTATAGGCGCAATGGCTGCTAGTGGTGACCCTCGCAAACTGCCTGTAGATGCGCAACAAGCCCCCAACTTTGTACATATAGATATACCCATTGCATATCGTTGGGATTATGGCGATGCTAATTTGTTAAAAGAAGCTGTTGCTAGTTTAGAAAGATTAATTGCTTATGAAGGACCAAATAATATTGCTGCCATTTTATTAGAAGGCGAATCTGGTTCATCCGGCTGTTTGCAATATCCAATAGGGTATTTAAAAGCTGTGAAAGCATTATGCAATCAACATGGTATTTTTTTAATAATGGATGAAGTAATGAGTGGATTTTGCAGAACGGGTAAATGGTTTGGATTTGAAAATCATGGTATCATTCCGGATATGATTTGTATGGCAAAAGGATTAACCTGTGGTTATTTACCTTTTGGTTGTTTAATAGTAAGCGATAAGATTGCTGCAAAGTATGAAGATACCATGTTGGCATTAGGCCTCACCTACTCTGCGCATCCAGTAAGTTGTGCAGCGGCTTTAGAAGTATTGAAAATTTATGAAGAAGATAATTTAATAGAAAATACTGTTGCGATGGGCAAATATGTAGAGCAACAAGTAGAAGCAATGAAAGCAAAACATCCATCGATAGGCGAATTTAGAAATACCGGCTTGCTAGGTTGTATTGAGTTAGTAAAAAACAGAACAACCAAAGAACCCATGGCACCATTTAATGCCAAGCCAAATGAAATGGAGGTAATGAATAAGGTAGCAGCAAAAATAAAAGAACTAGGTATGTACACTTTTGTACGGTGGAATTATATTTTTATTGCACCACCGCTTTGTGTTACTAAAGAGCAAATTGATGAAGGGCTAGCAATAATTTCTCAAGCAATTGCCATTGCTGATGAGCATGTAGTATAATAAAGTTGTCAGGGTGAAGCATTCAAAAAAAGTTTTTAAGCTTTTTTTGAATGATAAAAAGTTCGTTTAAATTGGGGTATGAGGGTGAGCTTGTCGAACCCGTTGATGTAACCGAACCCTCCTTCGACAAGCTCAGGCTGACATCAAAATTATTTAAACATTTACATTTTATAATTTGTAAATAAATTATTTTGGTTTAAGTCTAAACTATTTTAATAATAAATATGCCAGAACAAACAAATATAGTTTCTAATGCTTCACTAACCAACGAAGACCTTGCTCCCATCTCTCATGAAAAAAGAACTTGGGGCACTTGGAATTATGCAGCCTTATGGATAAGCATGAGTCTGTGCATACCTACATACATGCTCGCAAGCTCGCTCATACAAGGTGGTATGAATTGGTGGCAAGCTATTCTTACCATTTTTATTGGCAATGCCATTGTATTAATTCCAATGATTTTAAATGGACATGCTGGTGCAAAATATGGCATTCCTTTTCCTGTGTTGGCTAGAGCAAGTTTTGGTACAAAGGGTGCTAACATTCCTGCTATGCTTCGTGCAATAGTAGCCTGCGGTTGGTTCGGTATTCAAACTTGGATTGGTGGTGCATCGTTGTACAATATTTTACGTGCATGGAATCCTAGTTTAGAAGAAATAAATCTTACAACACTTTTTCCGCAAGCATTGCCGCTGCTTTGTTTTTTTATTTTTTGGTTGCTCAATATGTTTATCGTTTACTTGGGTGTAGAAAGTATAAAAAAATTATTGGTGTTTAAAGCCATCTTTTTACCTGTTGCAGCATTGGCGTTATTGTTTTGGGCTATCAGTGCTGCTAATGGGCTTGGTCCAATTTTAAATCAACCCTCAAAATTTGCAGATACAAAATCGTTTTTACATTTCTTTTTTCCTGCATTAACAGGTATGGTGGGCTTTTGGGCAACGCTATCATTAAATATTCCAGATTTTACACGTTATGCAAAAAGTCAAAATGCTCAAATAAAAGGGCAAATAATTGGCTTACCAACAAGCATGACTTTCTTTGCTTTTATCGGCGTAGTAGTAACATCTGCCACAGCTATTATTTACGGCAGTACAGAATGGGATATTGTAAAACTAGCTGGTAAATTTGAAAATAAAATAATGGTAACGATTGCTATGATTGGCATTATCATTTCTACCTTAGCCACCAATATTGCCGCAAATATTGTAAGCCCTGCAAACGATTTTTCTAATCTTGCACCAAATAAATTAAGTTTTAAAACCGGCGGCTACCTTACAGGCATTATCGGTATTTTAATTTTTCCTTGGAAATTAATTGCCAGCCCCGATGGATATATTTTTACATGGTTGGTAGCATACTCCAGTTTACTTGGCCCTGTTGGTGGTATTATGATTGCTGATTATTTTTTTATACGACAAAAGAATTTAGTAGCAGAAGATTTGTATAAACATGTTGGAGCTTATAGTTATAGCAATGGTTTCAACAACAAAGCCATCATTGCTTTACTATGTGGCATAGTACCAAACATACCTGGTTTTTTGTTGCAAATAAAAGTTGTTTCTAGCACTGCTTTTCCTGTTTGGATTTCAGATTTGTATCATTATGCTTGGTTTGTGGGTTTGTTTGTGAGTGGAATTATTTATTTATTTTTAATGAAGAAAAGAAAATAATGAAAACTGAAATAATACAAGATAAAATATATGAAATTCGTGGTGAAAAAGTAATGTTAGATTTTGACCTCGCCCAATTGTATGAAGTAGAAACTAGAATTTTTAATCAGACAGTAAAAAGAAATATAGACAGTTTTCCTAAAGATTTTATGTTTCGTCTCACTAAAAAAGAATGGAAAGATATGATATCACAAATTGTGATATCAACCGATATCAATTTAATTAAAAACACTAAAATGAACTCATCACAAATTGTGATGAGTTCATTAAAACATCGTAGCATTAAATATTTACCTAATGCATTTACCGAACACGGAGTCGCAATGCTTGCAGGAGTTTTAAAAAGCCCGAAAGCCAGAAAAATGAACATTGCTATAGTTAGAGCTTTTATTTCTTTAAAAAGACTTGTGCATAGTAATTTATCAGCACTTAGTTTAATAAAGGAATTAAGAGATAGAATTGATGAACATGATATACAATTAAACAGTATTTATGATGCATTAGAAAACATGCTTGATAAAAAAGAAGAGGAGAAATTACAAAAAATTAAATGGGAAAAAAGAGAAAGAATTGGGTTTAAAAGTAAATAAAAAATCTAAAAATTAAATGAACACACTCATCAAAAATGGAAACATCATCACTGCTACCGACAATTACGTAGCAGATATTTTCATTGAAGGCGAAACCATTTCAGCCATTGGCAAAAACCTACAAGTAAAAGCCGATAAAGAAATAGATGCAACTGGCAAACTCGTTTTCCCTGGTGGCATAGACCCGCATGTACATTTGGATATGCCTTTTATGGGCACATACTCTAGCGATAATTATGAAACAGGTACAAGAGCTGCATTGTTTGGTGGTACAACATCTGTGATAGATTTTATTTTACAAACACAAGGCAAGAGTTTACAATCTGCATTAGAAGAATGGCAAGGCAGATCTAACAATAATTGTGTAGGTGATTATAGTTTTCACATGGCTGTTACCGATTTTAATGAAAATACAAAAAAAGAAATACAACATTTTATAGAGGAAGAAGGCATCACATCTTTTAAAACATTTATGGCATATAAAGGTGCATTGATGATAGATGATAGACAGATGATAGGCCTGATGCAAGAAGTAAAAAAACATGGTGGCCTAATAAATGTACATGCCACCAATGGCGATATGATAGATTTTTTAATTGCAAAACATAGAGCCGAAGGAAAATTATCTCCTCTGTATCATTATTTATCGCAACCAGAAGTAACCGAAGCCGAAGCTAGTGGCCGCTTTGCAGACATGGCAAATTATACAGGTTGCCCAGGCTACATCGTACACCTTACCTGCGAAGGTGCGTTGAAGGCCGTGCGCAATGCTACCAAACGAAACCAAAAAGTATTTGTAGAAACTTGTATTCAATATTTAATTATTGATGCATCATTATACGAAAAAGAAGATGGCGCAAAATGGGTAATGAGCCCGCCATTGAGAGAAAAGAAAGACCAAGCTACATTATGGGCTGGCATAAACCAAGGCATAGTAAATGTAGTAGCTACTGATCATTGTCCATTTATGTGGGAACAAAAATTAATGGGCAAAGATGATTTTAGTAAAATTCCAAACGGGCATCCTGCTATAGAAAACAGAATGGAATTATTGTATAGCGAAGGCGTGCATAAAGGGAAAATAACGTTGAATAAATATGTAGAAGTAGCTTGCACAAATGCGGCAAAAATATTTGGTATGTTTCCAAAAAAAGGTACTATTGCAGTAGGTAGCGATGCAGACATTGTACTATTTGATGCCAACGAAAAGCATACCCTTTCTGCAAGCACACATCATATGAATGTGGACTATAGCGGTTATGAAGGATGGGAAGTTACAGGAAAAGTGAAAACTGTTTTGCTCCGTGGTCAAATAGCTATTGAAAATAATGAATGTAAAATTGAAAAAGGATTTGGTAAATTTATAAAGAGAAATAAAGTACATTCGAAAATATAATTTCTTAAAATATCTATCGGTAATTCTAAATAGACAACTTTTAGAATATTTTGAATTAAAAAATGATTAAACAATGATTAAAAAAACTGTCAGCCTGAGGTACTCATAAAATAAATTTTAAGCTCTTTGCAAATGACATTTAAGAAAAGTTTTCTGCAGCTTCGCTGCAAAAAATACGGTTTGCCA
>JAYTLA010000096.1:0-12225 GCA_043729825.1 Ferruginibacter sp. | reverse complement strand
CCTTTAAACCGTTTGGCAAAAATAATGTGCGGGGAATTTAATATTGATAGGTGTTTCTTTTTTGAAAATACCAAAAACCGTACTGCCACTGCCACTCATAGCGCTGTAAATAGCATCATTTTCGTATAACGTGTTTTTAATTTTTCCAATTTCAGGGTATTTTTCTAAAACGGATTTTTCAAAATCGTTTTTAATAATATTTTTCCATGTTGTAATATCTTGTTTTATTTTGTTTTGCAATTGGCCAAAAGGAGAGAAGTTGTTTTGGTTTAAATCTGAAAAAGCTTCTCCAGTATTTACATGTATGTTAGGATTTACAAGCATAATTTTATACGCAGATAAATCAAGCTTTATTTCTTGTAAGATTTCTCCACGTCCAGTTGCAAAGCATGGTTTGTTTATGATGAAAAAAGGACAATCACTGCCTAATTGTAAAGCGTAATCAATTAATTTTTCTTGAGAAATATTTAAGTTAAATTTATTATTGAGCAATAATAAAACTGCCGATGCATCTGCCGAACCACCGCCCAAACCTGCACCCATAGGTATATTTTTGTGCAAATGCATTTTTACAGATGGAATTTGCGGGAAATCTTTTTTAAGTAAACGATACGCTTTTACACAAAGATTATCTTCATCTTTTACATCTACAATATTTCCAGTAGCTGTAAAAATAATATCACTTTCAATGTCAGATTCTATAATTTCTATAGCATCTTTTATTTGAACAAGATAAAAAATAGTTTCTAAATTATGGTATCCATCGGCCCGTTTACCAATAATATTTAATCCAATATTTATTTTGCAATTTGGAAAAGCGACCATTTACATTGTTGAATTGATAAATTGTTTAATTGTTATTTCACCGAACAATCTGATAATTCTTAAAAGGCTTTTAAGAAAAATACAAATAATAAATCAGATTTTTGATTAAAGTAAGCCACTATCTAAAGTCTAATATCTAAAAGTCTAACCTCTAATTCTTCCCTCTACTCTTTATTTCATCTCTTATTGCAATGGCTCTTATATAATCTTCATGTTCTAATACTTCAGTTAAAAGCGCATTCAATTCATCAAGGCTTAAAGAATGTAGATTTTCGCTACCAGCTCCTGTGGTAGTAACTGTTGGCGATGTAGCACTAATTTCTTGCTTAGGATTCAATTCCTCATCCATCATTACACCTGCTTGGTCTAGTATATGGTCATACGTAAAAATGGGGCAGCCAAACCTTACAGCCAATGCCAAAGCATCAGATGTTCTGCTATCAATTTCTACAGTATCGTTTTCGCTACTGCAAACTAGCTTGGAGTAAAAAATACCTTCTTGCAAATCGTTGATGATTATTTCGTGCATGCTTACGTTAAACGCCATCATAAAATTTTTCATGAGGTCGTGTGTAAGCGGGCGGCTAGGACTCATACGCTCCAGCGCTACGGCTATGGCCTGTGCTTCAAAGCCACCAATTACAATTGGTAGCCTTCGCAAACCATTAATTTCGCCCAACACTACGGCGTATGATTGTGTTTGCGTTATGCTGTGCGAAAGGGCTACTATTTCGAGTTCTATCTTCTTCATAAATAATTGAAAGCAAATATAATTAAATATTATAGCTGAGTAAAAATAATTATTGAATTCTTGGGATTAAATTATTTATATACTTTTCTTTTTTAAAACCTTCTTTTTTGATGTTTTAGGTTGAGTATTTTGCTTTTGCTTTATTGTGTCAAGCATTTTTTTCATCGATGCTTTTATTTCTTTATTAGTACTGCCTAAATCCTCAGTTACTTTATTAAATCTTTCCATTAAACCTTTGGAATATTCTACTGCAGATTTTTCTTTCAAGTATTTTGGTATTTCAAATAAAATGTCGTCTAATTCTTTCCGCAGAATTTGTATAGCTCTGTATTCTAAATCAGGATTATTTAAATCTGTTCCTGGCATCTTTGCGGCTCGCATTTTTACTCCTATAGAAATACTGCTATCATTAAAAAAGATAAAAGGAGGAGTAATAAATTTCATGTTAACAGGAGCGGTAAATAATAATTTATCCGAAAAAAAAGCATCAATACTAGAAATATAATTACTCATTGGGGCATAAGCTTTATACGAAGTAGATAAACAATTATATCCTAAAATAACTTCATTTCTTTTTGAGGAATCTATCATTTCTTTGAATGGGCTTTCCATTAAAGCAGCAGTAATTACAACACTATCGCTTGGGATAGTAACAAAACTTTTTCCCTTTTCAAAATCATATAAAGTGTAAATTGGTTCTTCATTTTCTTTAAATTCATTTGATACCAACATTTTATTTCCTTTCAAAAATACTTTTAATGAACCATTTTTTGAACTATTAAATTTTGATACATTCTTATAAATAATTTCTCCTTCAAAATTTTTCTGTGCTAAAATACTTCCACAAAACATAATCATTAACACTGCTAGAATACTTTTTCTCATCTTCATAACTTTTACCAAATATAAACGAAAATGCCGCAAACCAATACAGCTTGCGGCATTAAAAACTTTATAACCTTCAACTTTCAACTTTTAACCTTGTTTTATCTTTCTCACTGCCTCTATAATCTTAGGCATTACTTCAAATGCATCGCCTACAATTCCATAATCTGCTGCTTTAAAGAAAGGTGCTTCGGGGTCTTTATTTATAACAACAATTACTTTACTACGGTTTACACCTGCAAGATGTTGTATGGCGCCAGAAATACCAACGGCTATGTATAAGTTTGGTGCAATGGCTAAGCCTGTTTGCCCTACATGCTCATGATGTGGGCGCCAGTGTATATCTGCTACCGGACGGCTACATGCAGTAGCGGCACCAAGTAATTTTGCAAGGTCAGTTATCATGCCCCAATTTTCAGGACCTTTTAAACCACGGCCTCCACTTACCACTATATCCGCTTCGCCCAATGGTACTTCACCCTTTACTAAATCGGTACTTACCACTTGCACTTTTGCTGCATCTACTGTTGCTGCAAATGGTACTACTTCGGCAGTACCACCCGTTGTAATTATGCTAAACGAATTTGGATTTAATGCAATTATTTTTTTAGCTGTAGTTACGGTAATGTTAGCAAATGCTTTTCCGCTAAATACTGTTTTCTTTACGGTAAATCCATTGCTTACATCTGGCAATGCAGCAGCGCCAGAAACCAATCCTGCTTTCATACGCACACTCAATCTTGGTGCAACGGCTTTGCCAGTAGTGTTGTTTGAAAATACTACCACATCTGCATTTTCGGCAGCTTGGGCAATTATTTTTGTGAATACTTGTGCATCAAAATTATTTAATGATGCATCAGCCACGGTATGCACTTTGTTGATACCATAGTTACCTAGAGAAGAAATATCATTGGTTACCGAACCTAATAAAATTGCTTCTGCATTTGTGTTTAAAAGCTTTGCCACTTCTGCCCCATAAGATGCAGCTTCAAACGAAGATTTTTTTATGTGACCATCTTGTTGGTCTATAAATACTAAAACCATTTTCTTTAATTTATAATTAATAAATAATAATTAATAACGTGTTATAATCGGCGTTTACTCGTTTTAATGGTAGATGTAAGTAACTTAAGTAATTCATCACAATCAAATACCATCGAATTATGCATCTTGCTATTTAAATATTTAGTAGCGTGTAATAAGTCTAACCAATATTTCGATTCATTTGCTTCTTTTAAACCGATACTAAACTTATGTATAAAATCTTTTGTGCTTTCTGCATATTCAGCTTCTCTAATGATTGCTCCAACTGATGCACCACTTCGCACTAATTGATTTGATACAATGTATTCTCCATGTTTTGTTTTCAGATATTTGTAAAGATTTATTATTCTTATCGCAAATTGAAAACTTTTGTCTTTTAATACATTCTCTTTCATAATAATAAGTTTTGAGTTTTTTAATAATTCTCGAATTTAAAAATTATTAATTATTCATTACTAATTATTAATTGCCCTAAAATGCTTTTGCTTCTTCATGAAGAAGACGAACGAGCTCCTCAGGGTTATCTGCTGAAATTAATTTAACCCCAGACTTAGCAGGAGGCAAATCAAACGAAGCAATACTCGTATAACTTTCTACCGAAATTGGTTCTACAACTTTCAATGGTTTTGTTCTTGCGCCCATAATGCCTTTCATATTTGGTATGCGCTGCTCAGCCATTCCTTTTTGGCAACTCACTACCAATGGTAATGATGCTTTATCTGTTTCTTCGCCACCATCTATTTCTCTTACTACCACTGCGTTTCCGCCATCTATATCAAATTTTATGGCATGAGAAATATATGGCATGTCCAATATTTCTGCTACCATGCCACCTATAGATGAACCATTGTAGTCTATCGTTTCTTTACCAGTAAAAATTAAATCATACCCACCTTCTTTTGCAACAGCAGCAATTTGCGATGCTATATTAAAGCTATCTGCATTATCGGTATTTACACGAATGGCTTCATCGCCACCAAGGGCCAATGCTTTGCGTATAATGGGCTCGTTTTCTACACCGCCTACATTTACCAAATGTAAAACTGTTGCTGTGTCAGCTTCTTTCAATTCCAAAGCTCTTACCAAGGCATACCATTCGTCGTATGGGTTAATGATAAATTGTACTCCATCGGTAGCAAATTTCGTATTGTTATCGCTGAATGCTATTTTTGATGTAGTATCGGGTGTTTTACTAATGCAAACAAGTATTTTCATACAGAATAATTTATAAAGGTTGTTTATGCAACTAAAATGCAAATATACGGCATCAAATAGAAAATAGATTGCCATAAAAAAGAAAATTATGAACAGAATAGACAAGTTAAAAGAATTTTTGAAAGCAACACCAAACGATAGCTTTTTACAACACGCATTGGCATTGGAATTTATAAAAGAAGACAATGATGCAGAAGCCAAAATTTTGTTTGAAACAATATTGGAAAGAGAAGCAAATTATATAGGCTCATATTATCATTTGGGTAAATTATTGGAACGGAACAATAATTTTGCAGAAGCTATTAATATTTATTCAAAGGGAATGGTGGAAGCAAAAGCTGTAAAGGATAATCATAGTTATAATGAATTGCAAGCCGCCTTAGAAGATTTACAAGAAGATTAATTAGATATTTATTAATTTACGTTTTAAACCTATTTAAATTTTAGCGTCTATCATACATGAGACAACTGCATACCAATAAATGGACCAATAATATTGTAAGTACACACGGCTTTTGCGAAATAAGATTAAGCGAAAACAAAACGGCTAAAGCGTTATTTGCAATAACTAATTTTAAAAAAGGGAATACGCTTGTTGCTTTTACTGCAGCAGCTATTTTAAATGAACCTACTTATTTAACAGTACAAACTGGTTTAGCAGAACACATTCATCTACAACCAGAATTTTTGCAATACATAAACCATAGTTGCGAACCCAATGTATTGTTTAATACCGATACAATGCAATTGGAAGCCGTAAAAGATATTTCAGCAGGAGATGAGTTGCGTTTTTTTTATCCTGCTACTGAATGGGATATGGCTGAACAATTTAAATGTTTATGCGAAACAAAATCTTGCATTCATCAAATAAAAGGTGCAAAATATATAGATAAAAAAATATTATCCAATTATAAACTTACTGCTTTTATAACCCAAATGTTATCTTCGCTATAAAGTATAGAAATTGATGATGGATACCAAAATTTTACAGCAATTAAAAGTATGGGTTTTAGCACCACATGTGGTTACAACCGATACTAGCATTGATTACTACCACGATTATAGTCAGAGCATAGCAGAATATACGAAAACTTTTGAGGCATTAAAAATAGAATGGATCTGGCAGCCAGTTTACATGAATGATTTTACAAAAATTATTGATGCAATTGCTGATGATGAAACAGCAAAACAAAAAGTAGCTTTTAATTTATGCGATGGGGATGAAATAAATGGAGCACCTGGTGTTTCAGTAATTCATTATCTAGAAAAAAAACAAATTAAATATACCGGAGCTTCTGCTTTTTTTTATGATATTACTACATCAAAAACGCCAATGAAAAAAGCATTTGATGATGCTAATGTAGCAACTGCTGCATGGGAAGTTATTACAAAAGCAAACGAAATACCACAACATATTTTTGAAAAAGTAGGCACTCCAATTTTGCTAAAGCCAGCAGTAAGTGGTGGGAGTATGGGTGTAGGAGTAAAAAATGTGGTACACAATATCGAATACTTGCAAACACAAGTAAATACTATGTTTACGGGCTATGGAGATTGGAAATTGAGTGTGGATGGTATTGTAGCAGAGGCATTTATTACTGGCCCTGAATTCACGGTTTTTATTGTAGGTAATTATTGGGATAAAGCAAATGCAATTGTGTACACACCTGTAGAAAGAGTGTTTCATAAATCATTGCCAAAGCAAGAGCAATTTTTATCTTTTGATAGATTGTGGGAACTTTACGAAGAAGAAGCAGCTATGCCAAATAATGAAAACTTTTTTGAATACCAATTGCCAGCAGAAGCATTGCATGTGCAAATAAAGGAACTTGCTTGGCAGGCTTTTGCGGCTTGCAAAGGCAATAGTTATACCAGAGTAGATTTGCGTATGAATGAAACAACCAATAAACTTTTTGTACTCGAGGTGAATGCCCAATGCGGCTTAAGCGAAGATGAAAATTATACATCTATAGGTGCCATTATTAAAGCAAGTAATACAACATTTGCAGATGTGGTTTCGCAGATATTATTGCGCACAATTAATTAAAGAAAAGAAAATGAAAGTTTGTGTATTGCTGCCAGATTATAGTACAAGTGCTGTTGATTACCAGCATTACGACCCTGCACGAAATCTAACACCGCTTTTGCCCAATGATGAAGTAACAACCATATTCTTAAATAAACTAACCACCTACAAACAATTAAAAGAAGCTAGTACGAAGGGCTATGATATTTTTGTAAACCTTTGCGAAGGTTATTTAGAGTGGGAAGTACCAAGTATAGATGTTATTTATACTTTAGAATTATTAAACCTTCCTTTTACTGGCCCTACAACTTTGTTATACGACCCACCAAAAGATTTGATGAAGTATGTGGCATTTTGTGCAGATGTAGCTACACCTTTATTTTTGCTATATAAAAAAAATGATGGATCAATATTGTTACCTAACAATATGAGTTTTCCATTGTTTGTAAAGCCTGCAAAGGCTGGCGATAGCCTAGGTGTAGATGAGTACTCGCTTGTACATACACAGCAAGCATTGCAACAAAAAATAAATGCTTTGCAAGATGAATACAACGATATATTAATTGAAGAATATATAGATGGGAGAGAATTTACAGTATTAGTAATGGCCAATGCAAATAATACATGCAAGGCATTGCAACCGGTAGAATATATTTTTCCTGAAGGACGACAATTTAAAACATATGCATTAAAAACATCGGAATTACATTTGGATGCAAATGTGCCAGTAAAAGATGAAAAGTTAAATGATGATTTAAAAAAAGCGGCAGAAAATATTTTTACATCCTTTAATGGTAAAGGATACGCAAGGTTAGATTTTAGAATGAACACAAAAGGCGAAATTTATTTTTTAGAAATTAACTTTACTTGCTCCGTTTTTTATAGCGATGGATACGAAGGCAGTGCCGATTATATTTTGAAATATGATGGTATTGGGCAACAAAAATTTTTGCAGCAAATAATTGCAGAAGGCACAGCAAGGCATAAAGAAAAGCAAAAAAAATATGTTGTAAAAGGAAATGCTATAGTTGGCTATGGTATTTATGCTACACAAAATATAATGGTAGGCGAAGTTATTTTTAAAGGAGAAGAAATGTCACAACGTATTGTTACAAAAAAATATGTTGATGAACATTGGAACGAAAAAGAAAAAGAAAATTTTGCTAGATATGCCTACCCAATAAGCGATGCAGTTTATATTTTATGGAGCAATAACCCCGAAGATTGGGCACCACAAAACCATAGTTGCAATGCAAATTCGCAATATATTGGTTTAAATGTAGTTGCCATTGAAAATATAAAAATGCATGAAGAGCTTACTTTAGATTATGCCAGTTATTTAGATCATACAGCCCAACCATTTGATTGTAAATGTGGTAGTGTAAATTGCAGAGGCCTAATAGCAGGTAAAAAGGCTAATAAAATAAAGTAAATTTTTACGCTAGAGCCCTATTTCGTACATTTGCCATACTTCACTACTCAATTAAACTTCCTTAAAAATTATTAGTCTTACGAATAAGTCCTTCTGCAAGTGCTTATCTGTATTAAAGAATTTATATGCCACAATTAGCGTTTTTACGGTTGATATTTAAAAAACATCGGTTACAGCTGCTCGTAACGTATGTGTTGTTTTCGTTAGAAATGTTGGGGGCTTTACTTACGCCATTTTTTTTAGGCGAAGCGGTGAACCAACTTATACATGCTAGTTATAGAGGTCTTATTTTTTTATGTTTGATACGTTTAGTATGGATGATGATTGGTGTAATAAGACAACGATACGATACAAGAACATACTCCGCCATTTATAGTTCTATTGTTACTCGTTTTTTAACTAAGGTCTATGCAAAGAAAGATGTGTCTAAACTATCTGCACATAGTACATTGGCAAGAGAGTTTGTAGATTTTTTGGAACACGATATCGTATATGTGTTTGAAGCTTTTTACAATATTGTAGGTTCGCTTATTTTATTAAGTTTTTACGATGGTAGGGTAGTGGGCATTTGTTTAATGATTTTAGCACCAGTAATGGCCATCAGTTATTATTATGGTAAGCAAATGAAAAAATTGAACAGACAAAGAAACGATGAATTAGAATTACAAGTTGATATAATAGATTCGGGAAATATTTTGGCCATAAGAAGGCATTATCAAAAACTAATGTACTGGCAAATTAAAATTTCGGATAAACAAGCCATCAATTTTGGGATAATGGAAATTTTATCCATCATCGTAATTGCAATCTCGCTTTTAATAACGCATCGTTTGGGAGCAGCAGTTTTAAGTGCAGGTAGCATAATTGGTATTTACAGTTATATAAAAAACTTTGTAACAGGCTTGGATACTATTCCTTATGCTGTAGATAAATTTTCTAGCCTTAGCGATATTATTCGCCGTATAAATATGGAAGAAAGCGATTTTGATGATGAAGCCAAGCCAGAAGTAAAAATATTAAAACCTACTTTAGCTACAGTGGTTTAGTTGGTAAATTTTACATTACATTTTTCTTAACAAATATTATTATGGAAATACATTTTGCATAAGTCTTACCAAAAATAAGCTTATGATAAAGTATTTTGCACTCATCGTTTTTGGATTTACATTTTTTGCTTGTAATGGAAATGAGCCTATACCTAGTATCAACCAACTTTCTACTCCCACAAAAAAAGTTACTAGGTATTATAATTTTGTAAAAGATATTCCATTGCCCGAAGGTTATACTTTGCAAAATATGGCTTCAAATTCTTTTGCAGCTTGGCTTGCCAATATTCCTCTTAAAAAAGACAATACTGTTTATTTGTTTAACGGAAACGTAAAGCAAAATCAAGAAGCTCAATTTGCTGTATTAAATATTTCTGTAAGCAATAAGAACCTTCAACAATGCGCAGATGCGGTAATGCGTATGCGTGCAGAGTATTTATTTGCACAAAATAAAATGGATGAAATTCAATTTATAGATAATGAAAGAAGCCAATACAAATTTAAAGAACCATTCACTAGAGCACATTTTGTACAATACCTCGATAAAGTATTTGGTATGTGCGGATCTGCATCGTTAGCAAAACAATTGCAGCAGAAATCTAAATTTGAAAATATTGCTGCTGGCGATGTAATTATTAGAGGAGGTTTTCCTGGGCATGCAGTAATGGTAATGGCTTTGGCAGAAAATACAGAAGGTAAAAAAATATATTTATTGGCACAGAGTTACATGCCTGCACAAGATATACATGTGTTACAAAATCCTATGAATAAAAACTTATCGCCATGGTACGAAGTAAATGACGAGGATATTATACAAACACCGGAATATATTTTTAAGAAAAGCGAATTAATGCAATGGTAAATTTATCGGAGTAGGATAGTAGTGCCTTTATTGTTATAAATATTACCATCACCAGCCAATGCTACCTGCGCATAAGCCAGCCCGCATTTTTTCACTAGGGCTGCGGCGTGAGCTGCTTTGTAGCTCTCTGCCTTTGGCGAGAGTAAAAACGAAAACCCTTTTTTTGCTTGCGGCGGCGCAGCCGCTGTAAGCAAAAAATAAAAATTAAAATCAAAAAGCACTTACTCACACATAAATATAAATCACCTGTTTCAAAATATACCTACTACAAAACACTTTTAACATAATAATTTATATTTTTTTGACAACTTATATTTATTGGGCGGCTGGTTGAAAACCAAGCCTTGGCTTGCACGAGTTGATGCCATGGGCGCTCACGAAAGTATGAAGTGACCAACGCAGACTGAGGCTGAGGGAAAAAAATATTCTTTATAAGTTGGTCGGCTGGTCGGACCAAGCCTAGGCGACTCACGAATGGCTGCGATGGGCGCTCACGAAAATGCGAGGTGACCAACGCAGGCAAAGATTACTCTAAAATCCTAAATACTCTTAATAGACCTGAAAATTTGAAAATATATGCAGGGGTCTGAAACAAAATAATTTCGGGTTTTTCGTCATTCATAATATTGTACAATAAGAAATTTGTAGGTCCAATTAGATCACCTGTTACAATTTGACATTTCTGATTTGTTTCGGTATTAATGATATTTAAATTGGTTTTGTATGCTGTGTCATAGGTTAAATAAATCCAGTAGTTTTTATATGTTTTTAGTGCCTTTACATTTTCTTTTATTGAAAATTTATAAATTAAAGATTCAGTATCATTGTGAGTTCCAAGTTTATTTAATACAATATTTGCCACGGGTACACCAGCAGGGGTATAAAAATTAAAGCTATCTGCAACCACATCGTATCTAAATCTGTGTCTATAAATATCATCTATATAAACAGGTTTTTCTTTCATGATCTTTGTAAATGCATTTTCACCTAATGTTCCATAAATGTAGAATTTTTCATCTTTATAAAAACTGTCTGAAAAAGGTTTGTATAAACCTGATATTGGCCAATTTGTGCCATTACTTTCTTTTCCTCCACCATACCCCACAAGGATTGTATCTTTTGAAAATCCGAAATTTGTATTAACCTCATATGCCAACTCCAAAACTTCTTTGGCATTTAATTTTGGCTTTTTTTCTTCATGAGCACATGCTTGAAGAATAATTAGTGTTATTATACAGAGAAATAGTTTAACCATTGTTTAGTTTTTTAAAAATATCATTTTTCCTGTGAAATAATCATAGAATGGAATTTCCTTGTATGTTTCTGGCATTAGGCTAGGATTTTCCCTAAAAAACTGCATTATTTCTGGTAATTTAAAAATAAATGTGGTGGCTTTTAGTATATTCTCTTCACCTTCTGTCCTTAGCTCTTTTACAAATGTATTGTCGTAATCTGTAGGCACTTTTTTCTCTTTTTGAAAATAAAAGTATAATACTGGCAATACCCACATTACATGTTCTGGCAATATTTTATCTTCAAGTTTTCCTTTTCGATTTTTTTGTGGAGTTATATCAGATCTAAGAATTACAGAAGCACATAAATCTCCCCAGTATCCTTGATTCGTATAACCTGGAAAAAGGTTTTTCCAAGGTGTGGCAAATTGCTTAATCATTTCAATTTTCAATAATTTACCTTTTTCAATATACGTTTGATACCATGTTGTACTTTCATTTTTTAAGTTTACTAATTGTTGAATTGTAAGTGAGCCGACTCCACTATTCTCATTAGCATACGTTTTATCACCGAATGCAACCATTACAACCATTACATCTGGAGCAGGTTTTTTAGTCTTTGCGTTTTTGTATGCATATGAAAAACCTTTACCCAAAGACTCATCGAGTGTTTTACTTAAATTTGAAGATAACCTATTGTAATAAACCCATGCTATTGCCATCTGTTGTTCCAATTTCAATCTTCCAGACCCAGACTCACCAATAACAGTAGCAGTTAAGGCATTTATTTCTTCATCTGTAAATATCCTTTTAGGCGTTTTCTCAGCATCCTTTTTCAATTTCATCCAATCGGGAGTATAATTACTCAAAGGATTAGTTGCTAATTTTTCTAAATTAGTTGTGTTGG
>JAYTLA010000095.1:0-12555 GCA_043729825.1 Ferruginibacter sp. | reverse complement strand
GCATTTATTCATAAACATCCTACATTAAAAATGCTGGCCTTATCCTTTTTAGTAATGATTGGCCTCAGCCTGATTATGGAAGGATGGAATGCAAAAGCAGCTCATGAACTGAAACTGAAAAATTACATTTATTTTGGAATGGCTTTTTCTTTTGGTGTTGAAATGCTGAACATGGTAATGCGGAAACGCATGAGGAGAAACAGGGTTGTTGAATTGAATGAGCCTGTACTTACTGATGAGGAAGAAGAATTTTCAGACGAGGCGAAGTAAGGTTGCCGCCACAATACCCGCAGTCTCCGTTCTCAACCTTGTTTCACCAAGGCTTACAGCACTGTAATGATTTTGCAAAGCAAGTTCAATTTCTTTATTTGTAAAATCTCCTTCGGGGCCTATTAAAATAGTTGATTGGGTTGTTGGTTGATTGGTTATTTGTTTTAGGGAAGTTTTTTTATTTTCTTCGCAGTGGGCAATAAACTTGTTGTTGCTTCTCACGGACTTTATAAACTCTATATACTTTTTCGGTTCTTCTAAAATAGGCAACCATGCTTGTTGAGATTGTAGCATAGCGCTTATTAAAATACCCTTTAATCTATCCGTTCGTATGTTTTGCTTTTCTGTGCGTTCGCACATGAGCAGTACAATTTCGGTTACACCTATTTCTGTAGCTTTTTCTAAAAACCACTCTAACCTACTATTGTTTTTTACTGGAGATATGGCTATGCAAACTTTATTAGCAGGGCTTTCGTGCTTGGTTCGTTCTATAATTTTTACGGTACATTTTTTCTTATGCGCATCTGTTATTTCTGCTAAAAAAATATTTCCAAAACCATCGGTTAGTTTTATCTGCTTGCCATTTTGCATGCGGAGCACTTGCACGATGTGCTTGGAATTTTCTTCATTTAATACAACAATATTGTCTGAAGGGGGAATGGGAGCGGTATAGAAAAATGGGAGGGGCAAGTTATATTATTCTTCTAAGAATGAATTTTTATCTTTTGTTGCTATTAGTTTTATTACTGCCATAAGTCCACTAGCGGCCATAACACAAAAGGCAACAATAAACATCCTATTTGCTATAGGTGTGTGTAATGTTTTTTGCAGAGCGGCAAATAAATTAATAATAAACCCAAGAATAAAGATTGCAATTATGTGTTTATACTTTATAAAGTCCATTTATCTTTATGATTGGTTTTGACATTTCAATATAATTTCATTTCGGATAGAAAATATGGAGAACAAATGTTTCTTGAAAATATTAAAAACCATATTTATCAAAAATCCTAGCTTTCACCTCTTCAAAAGTAATTCCTTTATCTTTTCCTGAAAGGTAATCATCTCTTCTTCTTTCTAGTTCTACTATATCACTTTCTGAAAGCTCAAAATCATCATTTTCTCTTGAAATATGGAATACTATTTCTTCTATTACAATTAAAAAATCAATACTCTCTACATTTTCAACATGCTTTAGTAGCCTTTTTTTAATATCTTCAATAGTTTTCATAAAAGTAGGTTTTTAATTATGAAAATAAATAAAGCTATTTATTTTGTTTAAAATGAAAAATGGCAGAAACATAAATTTCATTTTCGAAAACTTGATAAATGATTTTGTATGGGAATTTTCTAACTATTATTCGTCTTTTACTTTCATCCGTATAAGAATAGCTGTTAGGATTTTGTGTTATGGAATCTAAAGATTTTTGTAATGCTTCTAAAAAACTATCCCCCAATCCTTCTTTTTTCCTTTCATACCATTCGTAAGCCTCTCTTAAATTCATTTTGATTTCATCATCAAATATAAATTTACGCATAAGCACTCTTTTGTCCTTTTGCAAAAGATTTCAATTCTTCCCACGAAAGAGTCTTAGCTTCTCCTTTTAGATATTTCGCTGTTCTTCTATCCACTATTTCTTTTTCTTCTTTAGTAAGCTCACATTCATCAGTAGGAAACAAAGTATCTTCAATGTCTTTTAATTGTTCCATATCATTAATGCTATTTATCCTACTAAAAATTCTTTCTTTTATTTCAGTTGCTGTTTCCATAAAACTAAATTTTGCATAAATTTAAAACAAATTATTAATACAAAAAACTAAAACGGCGCCTCATCATCAAACTGCCCATCGTTCATTTTGCTTCCTTTCTGTATATACATGCTTGCACCATCGCTACCGCCGCCCTGCACTGGTTTCCAGCTGCCAGCTCCAAGGTTTGGATTAAAATCTCCACCACCCTCTTCTTCAATAAATCGTTGTATGTGTAGTTCTGCTTTTAATTTTATGGTATCCAAACTACCATTTCTATGCTTGGCAATTTTTACATAGGTTTCGCCTTTGTTGCTTTCGCCCATTTCGTTGGTAGTTACATCATAATAATCGGGGCGGTACAAAAACATTACCATATCCGCATCTTGCTCTATGGCTCCCGATTCTCTAAGGTCACTTAGCTGTGGTATTTTATTGCCCTCTTTTCTTTTTTCTACCTCACGACTAAGCTGCGAAAGCGCAATAATAGGCACTTGTAGCTCTTTAGCCAAGCCTTTTAAATCTCTAGATATTTTACTAATCTCTTGCTCACGATTGCTGTTTCTATCCGCACTACCACTCATTAATTGCAAGTAGTCGATGATGATAATTCCAATATTGTGTTTGTTTTTTAAACGCCTACATTTTGCACGCAATTCAAAAATATTTAAAGCTGCTGAGTCATCAATAAAAATAGGCGCTTTGCTCAATCTATCAATTCCTTTTTTATAGAGCTGTTTCATTTCGTGCTCTTCCAATTTTCCACGAGCTATTTTTTCTAACCATATTTCACTTTCCGCACTTAGTATTCTTTGCACCAATTGGCTACTGCTCATCTCCAAACTAAAAAACCCAACAGCCGTAGGCCTAGTAGGATGCAATGCTGCTGTACGTGCAAGGTTAAGCGCAAAGGCAGTTTTACCTACTGATGGCCTTGCAGCCAAAATAATTAAATCCGTTGGTTGCCATCCGTATGTCAATCTGTCTAGCGATGGAAAACCTGTAGGTACACCTGTCATTTCATCTTGACGGTTACGCATTTCTTCAATACGATTTATTGTTTTTACCAACACCGTTTCTATATCATCAAAATTTTTACGAAGGTGATTATTTGTTATTTCAAACAATTTTGTTTCAGCCAAATCCAACATATCAAACACATCGGTGCTGTCTTCATATGCTTCACCAATTATTTCGCCACTAATTCTTATGAGTTCTCTTTGTATAAATTTTTGTAAAACGATACGAGCATGTGCTTCTATATTTGCAGATGATACAACAGCGTTCGTCAATTTAGTAACGGCATACGGCCCACCAACAAAATCTAGTTCTTCTCTAAATTTTAATTCTTCTACTACCGTAAGCAAATCTATTGGCAAACTTTTTATAGCCAAGCCTTGCATGGCTTTATATATTTTTTGATGCGCTTCTACATAAAAACATTCTGGCTTCAAAATTTCTACTACGGTATCAAATGCAGCTTTCTCCAACATTATGGCTCCTAAAATAGCTTCTTCTAAATCTTTTGCTTGTGGCGGTATTTTACCAAACATCAAACTACTGTTTTCAAGAATCGGCTTACGTCTTACTTTGTCTTTATTAAAATTTTTTAATTCCATTATTAAATACGTCGAATTACTATTTACTAAAATTGTTTTGGTAACTACGAAAAACCACCAAGTATTTTTCCGAAGGGCGGCTAAGATAAATGGAAACAGATAATATTAAATTCACATTTTACTGTTATTAACTACCATTTTATATTTATCAACCCTTCATTCACAGGCAAAGGTAGTTTATGCACAGCTTATTATGGCTTACCCACAAAATAATTAACATCAAGGCTTCAATGTTTATTTGCAATTAGTTGTATTTATTAACAAAATAACAGCCAAAATTGTTCTTTTTTTACACGTGCAAATATTTTTAGAATCGAAAAAAATGATTTTACATAATTAGATTTTCCGTAAGTTAATTCTTCTAAAATCCTAGTTTTTCACCCATCTCAAATTTCTTATCTTCGCAACTTAACCTTCAAACAGCAAATGATTATTTCTTACAATTGGCTTAGCGAATACCTTCCTGTAACAATTGATACAGAGCGACTGAGTAAAATATTGACTTCTATTGGGCTTGAAGTAGAGAGCCTGTACAAGTACGAATCTTTAAAAGGTGGGCTAGAAGGTATTGTAGTAGGCCAAGTGCTTAGCTGTGAAAAGCACCCCGATGCAGATAAACTTAAAATAACTACCGTAAATATTGGCGCAGCAGAACCATCGCAAATTGTGTGCGGTGCAAGCAATGTCGCCGTAGGGCAAAAAGTGATTGTAGCAACTGTTGGTACCATGTTGTATCCATCTAGCGGCGAGCCTTTTCAAATAAAAAAAGCAAAAATAAGGGGCGTGGAAAGTTTTGGAATGATATGCGCCGAAGATGAAATTGGCCTTGGTGAAAGCCATGATGGGATAATGATATTGGGGACTGATAAAGTACCAGGTACTAATGCTGCCGAGCTTTTTGAAACATATACCGATTATATTTTTGAGATTGGTCTTACACCAAATCGCATGGATGCTATGAGCCATCTTGGTGTAGCACGTGATGTATGTGCGTATTTGTGGCACCACGATAAACAAGAAATCAGAGCAATTTCACCTTTTAAAAATAATTTTAAAGCAGACAATAATGATTTGGTTATTGATGTAAAAATAGAAAACAAGGATGCTTGCAAACGCTATGCAGGCCTAAGTATCAGCAATATTAAAGTTGGCGAAAGTCCTATTTGGTTGCAAAATAAATTGAAAGCCATTGGCCTACGTTCAATAAATAATATTGTGGACGTTACGAATTTTATTTTGCACGAAACAGGGCAACCTTTGCACGCTTTTGATGCAGCAAAAATAAAAGGCAATAGCATTGTTGTAAAAAATGCAATAGCAGATGCTACTTTTAAAACGCTTGATGATAAAGACAGAAAATTATTTGCAGATGATTTGATGATTGCTAATGAAGAAGACAATATGTGTATTGCAGGAGTATATGGCGGCGCAGCAAGTGGTGTAACAAACGATACGGTAAATATATTTTTAGAAAGCGCATGGTTTAGCAATGAAGCGGTTCGTAAAACATCTTTAAAGCATGGGCTTAGAACCGACGCTGCTACACGTTTTGAAAAAGGGGTGGATATTAGCAATACCGTAAATGTATTGAAGCGTGCTGCACTAATGATAAAAGAAATAGCCGGTGGAGAAATAAGCAGCGATGTGATTGATATATATCCTACACCTGCTGAAAAAACTACCGTGGCAGTAAAATATCATTATTTAAAAAAACTAAGTGGTAAAAACTATCATGCAGACACCATCAAAAATATTTTGACAGCACTTGGTTTTGAAATACAAAAAGAAGGTGTGGATGAAATTTTTGTAAATGTGCCTTTTAGCAAAACAGATATTGCCATACCAGCAGATATTGTTGAAGAAATAATGCGTATAGATGGTTTGGATAATATAGAAATACCTAGCACCATTTCTATTACCCCTTCGGCAGATAATGACAATGGCAGAGCAGCATTAGCAGACAAAACGGCCAATTACCTTACCAGCAATGGATTTAGCGAAATATTTACCAATAGTATTACCGATAGTAAATATTACAACGAAGCCACATTGAGTAATACGGTAAAAATGATAAACAGCCTTAGTGCAAATTTAGATGTGATGCGTCCATCGCTTTTGCAAACAGGCTTAGAAGTTATTGCATACAACATCAACAGAAAAAATAACGATTTAAAATTGTATGAATTTGGTAAAACATATCATACAACAGGCGTAGGTAATTACGAAGAAAAAATACATTTAGCTATTTATACAAGCGGCACAGTAGTAGAAGGTGGATGGCAACAAAAAGATAGCAAGGCAGATTTTTATTACTTGAAAGGCTTATGCGAAAAAATATTTGCCAATGCAGGTATAAAAAATATTAGCATAGAAATTACAGCCGACGAAGATTTGGAGTATGGCATTAGTATAAAAGCAAATAATATTGTTATTGGAAGAGCAGGAAGCATTCATTCAAAAACATTGAAACAATTTGGTATAAAAGAACCAGTTTTATTTGCTGATATTTTGTGGGATGAAGTTTTATCTTTAAACCAAAAAGTAAATATCACTTACAAAGAAATCTCTAAATTTCCTTCTGTACAAAGAGACCTCGCATTGATTGTAGATAAAAGCATTGCTTATGCCGATATTGAAAAAAATATAAAAGCAAATAAAATACAATCGCTTAAATCAATAAAGCTGTTCGATATTTTTGAAAGTGAAAAATTAGGGAAAGATAAAAAGTCAATGGCAGTAAATTTTACCTTTAGCGATGACAGCAAAACCCTTGAAGATGCAGATACAGAGGGGATGATGAATAAAATAATCACATCTTTAGAAAAACAATTAAACGCAGTTGTAAGAAAATAGTCATTGGCAGATATAACCACACATATAAAACAAGTAAATGCAAAACTGCAGCAACTATTATTGCAGCACAATAAACTACAAGCAGAAAATGAGCAGCAAAAAAAGCTTATAGAAACCTTGCAACAAAATGATGCACAACAAAAAGAAAAGTTAGAAGCCATACGCCAAGAGCAACTTATACTTAAAGCATCTTTAGATAAAATGGATGAGGCAGAAAAGAAAGAACTAGAACAAAAAATAAATGGCTATATAAAAAATATTGACAAATGCATTTCTTTACTAAGCCATAAATCGAATGTATAATGAGTGAATTAATACCTGTAAATATTGTAATAGCCGATAGGACGTATCGTATAAAAACAAGACCCGAAGACGAAGAAGTAATTCGCAAAACGGTAAAACTTATAAACGATAAGATATTTGAATTTAAAGCACAATTTGCTGGTAAGGATATGCAAGACTATATTGCTATGGTAATAATATGGTATGCTACCGAAAATGTAGGCGGCAATGGTAGTGTAGCAATGAACAAAGAAATAGCAGATGCTTTGATGAAAATGGAACGACAAATAGATGACGCAACAAAATAATGATTACACCATTGTATTTGTCTGACACCTGATTGAAGATTTTTTATTACTAAGACCCTAAGTAAGTTGTTGACACATTTGAAAAGATGATGCAACAAACTAGTTTTTTTTTATTTTTTTATCTTTACCCTCTCCGGATTTTTTGCAATAAAACTTTTCCAATCATTTTTTCCGCCACCTCCCATTAATACATTACTATCTTGATAATGATGGCAAACTGCCACCGCTAAAGCATCCGAAGCGTCGTAGGTTTTCTGATCTGCCTCAAATTTTAAAATGGTTTCCAGCATTTTTAGCACTTGCAGTTTGTCTGCATTACCATTTCCTGTAACCGATTGTTTTACTTTTTTTGGAGAATATTCTGTAACGCTCAACCCCGCTTGCATAGCCGCAGCAATAGCTACACCTTGCGCCCTGCCTAGCTTTAGCATACTCTGTACGTTTTTTCCAAAGAACGGTGCTTCAATAGCAAAACTCGTAGGCTTATACTCTTTTATTAAATCTACAACCCTTTGATGTATGTTTTGCAGCCGCTCATAAGCATCTTGTTTAGAAGATAATTTGAGCACACCCATATCTATCAATGAAATCGTTTTATGCTTCACAGCAATTAGCCCATAACCCATCACAATGGTACCAGGATCTATGCCTAAAATTATTTTTGTTGTCTTTTGCAATACGCTCGTTATTTTTACCAAAATTACTATCTGCGCAAAAGTATAAAAATATTATTCAATTGGTTTTTAGGGCCGTTAATCTTTATCATTCTCTCGTGGAGTTTGTATAAACAAATAGCACAACAGCCAGACCTTGCCAACCGTTGGTTGCAAATAAAACAAAGCCTGCATGCACCAGCATTGTGGTTGGCATGTGCGCTTGTATGTGTAAATTGGGGTATAGAAGCACGCAAATGGCAAATACTCATACTACCCTTAGAAAAATTTTCGTTGCTTACTGCATTTAAAAGTGTGTTGGCAGGTTGTAGTATTACCATGCTCACACCAAATCGTGTGGGCGAATATGGCGGAAGAATATTGTATGTAAAAGAAGAAAATCGATTAGACGCCATACCATTAACGATTTTAGGAAGCATCAGCCAACTCTTTTTAACAATATTAATGGGCGCAGTAGGCATATTGTATTTAAAATTTTACAGCAACAATGCTCAAGTTTTTACATTCTTCCCCGCTTACACAGCAGAGTTGCTTTTATTAATCAGTATTTGTGCAGCACTTTTTCTGCTACTTATATATCTTCGTGTAAGTTTGTTGGTAAACTTTTTAAATAGAATAACATCCCTTAAAAAGTTTGTATCGCATATCATATTGTTAAATACATTTTCACGTAAACAATTGTTAAGAATTTTATTTTTATCATTTTTACGATACACAGTATTTATTTTGCAGTACATTTTGCTCTTGCAGGCAATGCAAGTACAAATAAGTTTCTTTACATGCTATTGGCTACTCACCATTTTTTATTTGGTTATGGCCTTGGCGCCAACAATTGGTTTTACAGAGTTGCCCATACGTGCAGCCGCAAGCTTACAAATATTGCAATTATTTAGCAATAATTTAATAGGCATACAAGCAGCGTCTTTGGGTATTTGGATAATCAATTTAGTAGTGCCAGCAGTTGTAGGAAGTTTACTAATTTTAAGAATAAAAATTATAAAAGAAAAATGATAAATTTTACAAGACGCTTTTTCCTCGCAGTAATTATTTTATGTAGCGCCAAGTTTTCGTTTGCACAAAAATCTGAATTTTGTAGCATAAGAAACACAACATTTCAAAGTGGTGAAAAAGTAGTTATGAAAGTATTTTACAATACCATGGGTGCATATATAGGAGCTGGCGAAGCTACTTTTACAACAAAGCTAGATCGTTTTAATGGCAAGCCAGTGTACCATTGCGTAGGCGATGGCAAAACCTATCCTTTCTTCGATAAATTTTTTCAAGTAAGAGATCGTTACGAAAGCTATATAGATACGGCAACACTTACGCCATACAAATTTTTAAGAAATGTAAATGAAGGCGGTTATAAAATTTACAACAACGTTACCTTTAATCAAAGTGCCAACACAGCCGTAAGCACCAATGGTGTGTTTAAAATTACAGATTGTATGCAAGATGTAGTAAGTGCTATTTACTATGCAAGAAATATAAATTGGGATATTTACAAAGTGGGCGATAAAATTCCCTTCGATATGTTTTTAGATGATGAAATTTATCATTTGTACATACGCTACATGGGTAAAGAAAAAGTAAAAACACAATACGGAAAATTTAATGCCATAAAGTTTAAACCACTACTTATCAAAGGGACTATTTTTGAGGGCGGCGAAAAAATGACCGCATGGGTAAGCGACGATCCTAATCATTTATTGCTACGTGTAGAAAGCCCTATATCTGTTGGTTCCATTAAAGTAGATATGATGGGTTATTCAGGTTTGCGTTATCCGTTAAGTTCGTTGAGATCGTTTAGGTAATTCAATAAATATTTTTTGAGGTTTGGAGCTGTGAACAGAAACTATTGTTCAACTTTGGTTCGGGCTATCCGCTACAAGCTACGCTGCCCTTCGGTTTTCACTACTTTCCCACACATGTCCCGATATTCTTGTCGGGAGTCATTCAACTGTTTTCCTTTTCTCAACTTTTATTATGCAATAGACCTACAATATATTATGAACTTAAGATAACCCTCAACTCGTAACCCACCAACCCGAAACTTCTTAAACAGTATTTGTCCTAAACTTTTGCTTCCGCACAAAAATTAACTCTGTAACGATAATCAATAAAATACTAATTACAGTAGATAAAATTGTCTTAGCTAAAAAATACCAGAAATTTCCAAACTGCCAAGCTTCCAATAAAAACAACCATGCATTGTGAAACAAAACAAGCACAGTCATAAAAATAGCATAGGGTAAAATACCACCCATGCTTTTTATAGATGGTTCTTCAAAGTTTGTATCTGCCCCTTCTTGCGGTATAAAAATATTTACTAAAAAGGGCCGTATGTAAGCAATAAGTACGCAAGCCGCTGCATGAAACCCAGGATTGTGTTGAAAACTATCTAATACAAAACCATATGCAAATGCAATAAACATAAGCCAAGGACGCTGCATTTTAAAAGGCAACCACAGTACAAACAAAAAATATAAATACGGCGTTACCATTTGGTGCAAGTGTATTCTATCCAATACAAAAACTTGTACTATCATAAATAAAACAGCTCTTAAAATATTTTTTACGAGTACACTCATTATTTATTATCCATCTTTACTTTTTCTAAAATATTTTTAGTGGCTTCCGCATCTTTATTTTCTACCACATACACGTATTCTATACTATTAAAATTTACTGCCGATTTTAGTAATATCTTAAAATTGTTATTTACTTTTTCAGGGTTTACACTAGTCACCCTACCTATTAAAAGTCCTTTAGGGAAAAAGCTACTAATATTTGTTACCACAGAATCCCCAATTTTCACCATGGCACTTTTAGGAATATTACTAAACGATAAAACATTTGTACTTTCTCCGTTCCAAGATACTATGCCAGAGTTTTCTTCATTTTTATATAATTTACCATTTACTTTACTATCCTTATTCAATAAACTCATCACTACCGCATAGTCGCCATCTACTTCTGTAATTTTACCTACTACATTATTGTTTACATCCACCACACCCATCGACTTTGTAAAATATTTTACATTAGGGCCTGTTATTACTATATAATTGCTTTGCGATGAAATACTGTTTGAGATTACTTTTGCACCTAAATAAGTTATTCTTTTATAGGTAATAATAGAATCCATTTTAATGGTATCAATACTTGTTCTGCTGGAAGAATCTGGCAAATTAAAATTGCTGATAAGTTTATTGTACAATACTTCGTTTGCTTTTACCAAAGAATCGTTGGTACGAGAAAGTTTTAAATAATATTCTACTTTATTGTATTTTTTATTGATGCTACCAGTAAATTTATTCATGGTATGACCAAAAGCCGCTTCATGATATTTGCTATAGCTCACAATAAAATAAATACTAAGCCCCTGCAAAAACAGGAAAATTAGTAGATTAAAATAACTTCGTATGAAAAGGAAAATATTACGCACCAGAGAAGGTTAAAAGTTAAACGTAAAACGTTCGAAAAAAAATAACAGTTTAGCCATGTACATAAGTGTTAAAAAAAACATTTAGATAAAATGGTTCGTGTTTTTCGAACCATACTTTTCTATCTCATCACAAATGGATATCTATCATAATTCTTTAATGCAATTCCTGTACCACGCACCACACTCTTAAGCGGATCATCTGCTACATGCACTGGTAATTTTATTTTGGCAGAAATTCTTTTATCGAGCCCACGCAACAATGCACCACCACCAGTAAGGTAAAGTCCACGTCTGTAAATATCCGATGCCAATTCTGGAGGCGTAGTTTCCAACGCTTTCAAAATAGCTTCTTCAATTTTAAATACACTCTTATCTAATGCTTCTGCTACTTCTTGGTAGCTCACCATTACTTGCTTAGGAATACCAGTTACCAAATCTCTTCCGTTTACAGGAATATCATCTGGAGGATTATCCAAATCTTTCATAGCTGCACCAACTTGTATTTTTATTTGCTCTGCAGTACGCTCACCAATTAGTAAAGAATGGTATCTGCGAAGCGCTTCCATAATATCTGCGGTAAACTCATCACCTGCAACACGTATACTTTGGTCACACACAATACCTGCTAATGCAATAACTGTAATACCAGTTGTACCACCACCAATATCAATAATCATATTTCCTACTGGCTCTTCCACATCTATACCAATACCAAGTGCAGCAGCCATTGGCTCATGTATCAAGTAAACTTCTTTTGCACCTGCTTGCTCAGCACTGTCTCTTACTGCACGTTTTTCTACCTCAGTAATACTACTCGGTATGCAAATCATCATTCGCCAGCTTGGTGCTATCCACGGTTTTTTTGGATATACCATTTTTATTAACTCTCGTATCATTAATTCTGCAGCATTAAAATCTGCAATTACACCATCTCTCAAAGGGCGTACCGTTCTTATGCTTTCGTGGGTTTTTTCGTGCATCATCAATGCCTTTTTGCCTACGGCCAATAAAAGTTTAGGATTGTTTCTATCCAAAGCAACAATCGATGGTTCATTTACCACCACTTCGTCGTTATGAATTATAAGGGTATTTGCGGTACCAAGATCTATTGCAATTTCTTGTGTAAAAAAATTAAAAAGGCCCATTTTTGATGTGTAATAATGTATTTAAAAGTATGGCGGCAAAGTTGATATAAATAATTGATTAAACAATGTGCAAAATCTTTTTTTGTGAAATATTTTTTAGATTTCTTTTTAGTGTTGTCCGATATAAATTAAAAATAAGGGTGGTTTTGTGACCACCCTTTATCAACTTTGTAGTTACTACACAATAAAGTTTGATATGAACAAATC
>JAYTLA010000094.1:0-22130 GCA_043729825.1 Ferruginibacter sp. | reverse complement strand
TTTGCATATTGGCACATTTGCCCATTTGCATATTTATTAGCGGAAGTAGCTCATTTGGTAGAGCGGTAGCCTTCCAAGCTTCAGGTGGCCGGTTCGAGCCCGGTCTTCCGCTCTTTGCACAGTTGGCAGAAAGCAGTTGGCAATTTGCAGTTGGCGATTTGTTATATGCTTTTGCCAACTGCAAATTGCTCTTTGCAAACTGCCAGCTGACTAGCCGTCGTAGCTCAGGGGTAGAGCACTTCCTTGGTAGGGAAGGGGTCATGAGTTCGATTCTCATTGATGGCTCAAATCAATTAATAATTACGAATTTATAATTATTAATTCAATAAAAAAGATTAGAAAAATAAATAACAGTCTATGGTTAACAGACTTTAAATGAAACCTAATTTTTCAAAACAATTATTAAAATTTAAACAATGGCAAAAGAATCATTCAAGAGGGATAAACCCCATCTTAACGTTGGTACCATCGGTCACGTAGATCATGGAAAAACAACACTTACAGCCGCTATAACCGATGTTTTGTCAAAAAGAGGTTTGGCGGAGAAGAAAAACTATGACGATATTGATGGTGCTCCTGAAGAAAAAGAAAGAGGTATCACAATCAACACTGCGCACGTAGAGTACGCAACTGATACTCGTCACTACGCTCACGTAGATTGTCCAGGTCACGCCGATTATGTAAAGAACATGATTACAGGTGCTGCTCAAATGGATGGTGCTATATTAGTAGTAGCTGCTACCGATGGTCCAATGCCTCAAACGAAAGAGCATATCTTGCTTGCTCGTCAGGTAGGTGTTCCTCAATTGGTGGTATTTATGAATAAAGTAGATCTTGTAGACGATCCAGAATTACTAGAATTAGTAGAAATGGAAGTTCGTGAATTGCTTTCTTCTTATGGTTTTGATGGTGATAATACACCAATTATCCAAGGATCTGCAACTGGCGCTCTTGCCGGTGAGCAAAAATGGGTAGATAAAATTACTGAGTTGATGGATGCTGTAGATAGTTATATCCCAGTTCCTCCACGTTTAGTTGATTTGCCTTTCTTGATGAGTGTTGAGGATGTATTCTCAATTACTGGTCGTGGTACGGTAGCAACTGGTCGTATTGAAAGAGGTCGTATTAAAGTAGGTGAGCCAATGGAAATCGTTGGATTAATGGAAAAAGCATTAACGTCTACTTGTACGGGTGTGGAAATGTTTAAGAAATTGCTTGACGAAGGTGAAGCTGGAGATAACGCAGGTCTTTTATTACGTGGTATTGAAAAAACTCAAATCCGTCGTGGTATGGTACTTTGTAAGCCAGGTTCTATTACACCGCATACCGATTTCAAAGGTGAGGTTTACGTTCTATCGAAAGAAGAAGGTGGACGTCATACACCATTCTTTAACAAATATCGTCCTCAGTTTTACTTCCGTACTACGGATGTAACTGGAGAAGTTACTTTGAATGAAGGAACTGAAATGATTATGCCTGGTGACAACACTAACTTTACTGTAAAACTTATTCAACCTATCGCTATGGAGAAAGGTCTTAAGTTTGCGATACGTGAAGGTGGTCGTACAGTAGGTGCTGGTCAGGTTACTGAAATCATTAAATAAAGCCCCCTAAATCCCCCGAAGGGGGACTTTGTGGAAGTTTTTACATATCTTTACAAAGTACTTAGGCGAAAAGCTTAGGTACTTTGTTTTTTAAAAGAGAAATTGCTTCTGTTTTAGAATAAATTTTGAAATAGATCTTTAAAATATTGAAACCTAACGAGTTTTTCTCTTTTGAAAAATTAAGAAGGTTTCTTTTTGCGGGCATGGTGCAACGGCTAGCATACGGGTCTCCAACACCCTTGATCTGGGTTCGAATCCTAGTGCCCGTGCAAAGAAAATGAATTGGCAAATTTGCATATCTGCACATTTGCCAATTTATATATTAATGGTTTTAATTTGTAAATCTTTATCTCCAAAATTTTGGGGAGAGGTTGCAAATCAAAATATAAAATTGTATTTACATCTGCACATTTGCATAATTGCACATTTGCACATTTTTTATCTGCATATTTATCCCGATTATTTCGGGACACATTTGCACATTTTTTTTATTATGAACAAATTCGTAGTTTTTTTAAAAGAGTCTTACATAGAATTAACAGAAAAAGTTAGTTGGCCTAAATGGGAGCAACTTACTCAATCTACTGGAATTGTATTAGGTGCAACAGTATTCATTACATTGATAGTAGGTGTAATGGATTTTGTAGCTAATGGTTCAATGAAATTTATTTACTCTCTATTTAAGTAATCATGGAAGAAATAATAACAGCGGCAGTTGCTAACGAAAAACCAGTGAAGGAAAACAAATGGTATGTACTTCGTGTGGTAAGTGGCAAGGAGCGTAAAATAAAAGAATATTTAGATAAAGATATTATCCGCAATGGATGGGATAAAATTATTATTCAAATATTTTTGCCGGTAGAAAAAGTATATAAAGTTGCCAATGGTAAAAAAGTAATGCGTGAGCGTAATTTTTATCCTGGATATATTATGATGGAAGTGGCAGATGGTAAATTGACGGATGATATTATTCAACACGTAAGTGGCATTAGTAATGTAATGCATTTCTTAACTGACGGAAAAGGATCTAAAGGGAATATTATTTCGCTTAGAAAAGCCGAGGTAAATAAAATGCTAGGTAGGGTAGATGAAATGACGGATGCAGGTGGTGTTACCATGAACGAACCATTCATCATAGGTGAAACAATTAAGATTATCGACGGACCTTTCAACGACTTTAATGGTGTGATAGAAGAAGTAAATGATGAAAAGAAGAAATTGAAAGTACAAGTAAAAATATTTGGTCGTGCTACGCCTGTGGAGTTGAGTTATATGCAGGTGGAGAAATTAGCATAATTAAAAAATATAAATCATACAAAAAGCTGCAAATAATTGCGGCTTTTTTTGTACTTTACTTTAAATGCAAATTTCAAAAATGAAAAAAACTTTACTATTTGTTTGGTTTGTTTGTTCAACTTTATTTGCTCAACCAGCAGTAGCTTCTGATACCACTTGTATTAATTTTCATAAAGGAAAATTTTATTATTTAGATTCTTTAAACAACAAAGTATTGGTAATTAGAAAAAATAAAAAGCAAATAGAATACAATGAAGGCACTACTGTAAAAACAGTATTAAAATTAAAATGGATTAATGAGTGTGAGTACACGCTCAAGCAAATATGGTCTGATAGTAAAGCACAAAGAAAATACAATAACAGAACATCAACAACAATTATGAAACCTATAGATGAAAATACGTATGAGTATAACTGCGGCTGTAAAGATGAAATGAAGAGAGCCGTAAAAGGAATTATGAAAAAGCGGTAATAACAATTTTTTAAACAAGTAATTAGTTTGAATTTCTTTAACTATTTTAAGCTAAAATTTTGAGAAAATAAAAGTAACATATTTTAAAAATTAACCACAATGCAATCTTTTACATTACAAGAAATAAACGAAAAACTTAACGGCGAAATAGTTGGTAATACATCTCAAAAAATAACTGGGCCTGAGCAAATGGAACTAGCTACATATGAGCAAATAACTTTTATAGGACATAAAAAATATGCAAAACTTTGGGAAACTTCTAAAGCTTGTGCTGCCGTAATAAATGCAAATATAGACTTAGAGCCAGGAGAAAATAAAGCATTTATAAGAGTAAAAAATGCAGATATAGCCATGGCAGAATTGCTAGAATTATTTGTGCCAGCTGCCCCAGTTTTTGAATCTGATATAGATGCTCGTGCTACTATACACAACACTGCTACAATAGGCGAGGGATGTAAAATTGGAGCTGGTTGTTATGTTGGAAAAAATGTAAAGCTAGGTAATAATGTAATCTTATACCCTAATTGTACCATAATGGATGATACAACAATTGGTAATAACACTACAATATGGTCTGGTACTGTGATAAGAGAGCGATGTATCATTGGTGATTATTGTATTCTTCATCCAAATGCAACAATAGGTGCAGATGGCTTTGGTTTTAGACCATCCCCAGATGGAAGAGGCCTTATAAAAATACAGCATATTGGAAATGTAATAATAGGAAATGGGGTAGAAATAGGTGCTAATAGTTGTGTTGATAGAGGAAAGTTTAGTGCAACGATTGTAGGCGATGGATGTAAGATTGACAACCTAGTGCAAATAGGCCACAATAGTAAAATGGGGCGTAGCTGCATAATGGCAGGAGCTAGTGGTTTAGCGGGTTCTGTAACATTGGGCGATGGAGTTGTGGTAGGAGGAGGTGCGTGTATATCAGATCACGTAACGTTAGGTAATGGTGTACAAGTAGGTGGCGGATCTGGTGTAATGAGTAATTTTGAAGACGGAAAAAAAATATTGGGCTACCCTGCAGTAGAGGCTAGAGATATGCTAAAACAATGGGTGGCATTGAGAAATTTGGCAAAATAGTAATCTTTTATTTTTTGTTCAACCAAAGTAATTCAACTTCTTCTGGAAGTTTCATCCGCTCTGCAATTTTTTTATAACGAGCAGATAAATTACACAAATAATCTTGTGCCTTGGCCACACCATCTTGCAGGCCAGTTAGGCTTTCTACTTTCCAAAGTTTTACAAGATGATCTATAATATTTGCATAATCCAATGCTGTATATATTCCTATTTTTTGTGTAATGGCAGAGAAATCAGCAAACATATTAGGCTTTTTTGAACCTTCACCCATTGTAATCGAAGGCATTACTATTTGCTTTCGCATCATTTGTTCAAAAGATTTTAATGCACCGCTTGGGTCTATTTCAAAAATTTTCGACATAAAGGATTTGTAGGCTTTTTCATGCCTAGCTTCATCGCCAGCTATGGTTTTGCAAATGCGAGAAAGTGTATTATCTCCAGCTTTGTCTGCTAATTTTCCGGTATTTGTGTGTGATATTTTAGTAGCTCTTTCTTGAAATGAAGTATATACAATAGTTTGAAATGGATCGTTATTGGTATTGGCATTAAAACCATTGGAAATTAAACGATGTATGGTTTGCTCCACCGCTTTCATATCGCAACGGCCAGTGAGGTATAAATATTTATTAAGCAAATCGCCATGTCTATTTTCCTCTGCTGTCCATGCTCTACTCCAGCGCACCCATCCGTTGGTGCTGGTAAGGTCCCTATCTTCATTTACAACTAAATTAAAATAAGTTTGATAGCTAGGCAAAGCCTCTTCAGTAATCATATTACCTACTAACGATGTAATAACAGTATCAGGAATACAGGCGGTTCGTTCTCGCAATATTTTTACTTCATCAAATACATCAGCTTTACTAAAGTCGGGTAAAAAATCAGTAGGCTGCCAGCAATCATCTGGGTTTAATAAATCTTTATCTACAGTTTCTGCAACAAAATCTTTTAACATAGACATTACTTCCATGTTTTTTGCAATTTCGTTGCTATCATCAAGTTGCATTTTTAATTATTTTATGTATATTTTTTTTATATGTAAATATACAATTTGTTATTCTATAAAGTAGGGTATTAAAAATTGAGCAAGCTGATTTTTAATAATATTATTTAAGAAGATCTGTAAGCAATTGGATGTGTTTGTTTTTTATTAGGGCCTAAAAATAACCTTGCATAAATTCTTAACACCGTTAATTCCAATACCAAGAAATTGATAGTTACGAAAGTTATTAAAAAGTATTCTCCTCTTTCAATGTGCGTAAACATTAAATCTATACCAATAAAAGAGGGTGTAAATGGTAAACTTACAAATGCCAAACAAGCTATTAAAAACCAAAAAGCCCATTTAGGATGGTCGTAAATATGACCATAAAAATCTTTTAAATCAACTTTGCCTTCAGCTTTTTTTAATTGATGTAAATTGAATGCGCCTACTATTGCAGCAAAAGTTATTCCACTAGCATATAATACAATTTCGAAATATTCATATTCGTCATTTAGTAATGCAATGGATAATACAGTGTATAATTGGCTTATAATGATGAGTGACCATGCTCTTAAAGCATTCTTTTTTTCTACAAATGCAGCAAGTATTAAAAGCATACCTATAAATGCAAAAAGAAAATGCGATTTTTCATCTATTTCATATGGTATATTTTCATCAAAGTAAAAGAAAAATAACCCAATAACAAATACAATTGCTAAAATGATTAATGCTATTTTTTTAGACAAGAAATGTAATTGATTACCAACAAACTTAAATGGATTCCATAAAATTTTCTTCAAATAAGAATCCATATTCCATTCTTTAATACTCAATATATAAATACTATTGCTGAGTTTATTAATAAAAGATTTTTTTGAGCCATATTGTTTTGGCTGGTAATTAAAAAACTGATCGTGTATCATGTAACCCAATACTGACGGGGAAACCAACAACTGGTAAGTGCGAAGCAATGCATTGCCTGCAAGGTGTACCAATGCTAGCGTATGCCAACCAAGCGCTACTTCTATAAACATTAAACCTATTTGCGCAATGGCTGAATAAGCTATTTGTGTTTTTACAGATGATTGTACTCTAGCTATACAAGTGCCTACTACAGCAGTAAGTACGCCAATGGTAACAACAATTATTTTTACGGTTAAAATAGATTCCCAAAATGGGTATGTTCTCAACATTAAAAAAACACCTAGGTGAACTGAAAGAGAACCATAAAATACAGCACTTGATGTTGTTGGACCTTCCATTGCTCTTGGCAACCAAGATGAAAAAGGAAATTGTGCAGATTTTATAGAGGCAGAAACGATTATCATTGCTATTACAAACAAAACGGAATAATAGTATTCTTGAATGTGTGGTGCTAGCGCATCCACATTCGATAATTTTAAAAAAGTAATGTTCTCATGCCATACATGATGGTTCATCCATAGTGCCAATATTAAACAAATATCTCCTAGCCTGTAAAACGAAATCGTTTTTAATGCATTTTTCACAGGCAAATACCTATCTCTATAAAAAGCAATGAGCAAGAAAGAGGTGATGCCCAAAAACTCCCAACCAATAAATAGTGTTTCAAAATTGCCTGCAAAAACTGCTAAATTATATCCGAAAAAGAACAGCAATAAAGTATTAAAAAAACGCTTATATCCTTGGTCTCTATGCAAATAATATTTGCTAAAAATAACTACTAAAAAAGTAATTAATGCGCCTAGAAAAGCAAATACAGCAGTGGTTTTATCAAAATAAAAATCAAGAAATATTTCAATATTTCCTTCTTTATAAAATACATAATGCTTTACATCTAATGTAGGAGCACCTTGTAAGATCCAATAAATAATGAATACAATAATGCTGAAAAGCTGTATGCCTAATAGGCTATATCCAGCACCAGATATCAGCTTTTCCTGTTTAGTAGAAAAAAAGAAACTTACTATAAAACCAATAAGTGGTATAAAAATAAAAAACTGTAATAATTGTTCCATAAAATTAGTTGTATAAATAAACGGGTAGGTTTTCTTGTGTAGCATCTACAATATGATTGCTCTGCATTTCTTTAGAATCTTCAAGCAATGTTTTTACATCTTTAAAGAAATGTATTTCTTTTGCCAAAGGCTCGTAAGGAATAAAAGCTCCATCTTTAAAGTATGTAATCTCGTTTGTATCCGGATTTACCGATACTACATGCACCCATTCATTTTTAAACCATTCATACATTTCGGGGCTGGATTGTATGCTATTTAAAACTACAGCAGGGTAGTGCTCTACAATAATCATTAAGCGAAGCGGGTCGTGCACTTCTATCATTTGCCAAGGCAAACCTGGGCGCAAATCCCCATCGCTACTATTGGCCACACCAAAAAGACCCATTACATTATGCGGAAGTTTAGTACCGGCACCTAGTTTATAATTATCTACACGGCTAAAATAATACTCTAAATTTATACCGCCACATACAGGGCCTAGTGGGCGCATAACGCCTGTAAGAAAATTGCCCTCCAAATCTTGTTTGTAATCATAAGAATTTAAAAATGCTCTTCTGTCTAAAAATAAACCTTTGGTCATTTCTCTATTGCCAACTATACAAAGCGTGTTGGTACCATGGCCTAACTCTGGTCTTGGTTCAAATAAAGAAACTGAGCGGGCTTTAATATCTTTTCTTATTTTTTTAATATCTGCTTTGGTATTGATAGATGCAAAACGACGAGAGCGCTCTTTAGCATTTAAATCCAATGCATTTTCAAAAGAGGCTACATGTTTTATGTGATTTTTTGCATTTATTTCATTTAATAAATTCACATCGTAAAACTCCATTTCATCAGCAGCTGTATCGTGCAATGCGCCTACAAATTGTGTTGTTGTTGGAATTTGAATACCATTTGTTGCCAATATTTTTCTTACTTCTACATGATTGGCCATAGCTGCAAAAATCCTAGCGTTTACAGAGCCTGGGCGGCCACTGCATGCTCCACAATCGTGTGCACCGTGGTGTGGATTATTTGCACTGCTACTGCCATGTGCTACTACATAAATGATAGGCGCAAAATTATTGGTAAGCCCAATGCCTTTAAGCAAACCTGTAACCCTTGTTGCCATTTCTGCAATGGTAAAACCAATTTGTAAATTGTTTTCTTTATCGTTGGGGTTTTTATTTTCTATCGTTAATTTGCCTTGCTCGTTCATATGCGCAAATGCGTTTGAAATAGCTGGGCTCATTTTTGGTGTAAACAAATTTTGTATCAATCGCAAGCCTGCCCAATAACCAAACGTTAGTGCACTTAAAAAACCTGTACCAAACTGATGTGTTTTATTGGTGTAAAATAAATCGTGCTTGCGTTTTGTAGATACATCTGATTCTTTAATTAAAAAAGTAGGTGTAACAGGTGCAGGGCAAAGCTTGTCATAAAACTTTGCATGCTCTGCTTGAAAATAAAACTCTACGCCAAAAAAACCTGGACTACCCAATGTCTCACAATTTTTATCCAAACTTTCAATATGCCTTCTCAAACTACACTCTCTTTCATCTATACAAAACATGGCTTGAAAACTCTTTGCAGAAGAAGAATTAGAAACAGCAACATTTCCCTTCTTTTCTGATTTTAATTTTTTTATACCTGCCAATACTTCATCGTAGTAGCTCCACTCAAAAGCATTTTGCCAAATTTTTAATACTTCATGCAACTCTGTATAGTCAATATCTGTAAATAAATTGATTGGCGCTTCTGTTATATTTGTAGCAATAGGCTGCCAATTTTTGCCAAGAGCATAATCTAAATTGTCAATTTCTAACAATAATTCAAATACTATTAAATCGTTCAACGAAATTTGCTTTGGACTAAGTAAAGTATGTGGTTGTGCCTCTACACTTGCCACCATACCACTCCAGCCTCTATGCGTAAATTGTTGGTCAAATAAATATTGCTCGTAATAACTTTCGTTACCTACAACTATTTTTAATAAATCTGTAATGCTAATATTGTCTTCAAATAACAAAGCCTTTGCTCTTTTTGTTTTAAAGAAACTAGTAAAACTATTTTGCTCTATACTTTTTATGGCTTCTAAAAAAGAAACATTGCCAACTGGGAAATCCCAAATAGCAATGCCTTGATCTAAATAACTACACAAGACTCTAAATAAAAGAGGCTGTACCAAGTTATCTAAATCTAATTGATATGTATTTTTCCAATTGGCTCTGAGTAAGCCAATGCGTTGCCCAATATGCTCATCATAGTTAGTAGTAATAGCTTTATCTTTCCAAGCAGAAACGTTTTCTTTTCCTTTTGCATCGGCTATTACTCTATCCAAAATAGCAGTATTTATTCTGCCAACTTTATATAGTTTTCTAAAGTCGGTTAAAGGCAAAGTAGCTTGATGCCCAAATATTTTAGACGACTTAAAAATTGCATCATAAAACTTTAGATGCTGAAAAGCATGCAAAGAATTATGATGAATAAAATCTTTCAGCGGTGTTTGAGTAGGCAAATAATGTACTAACTCATGCAATACATGTTGCTCATTAAAAACATTTGTTTTCATTTTTTCATTTTTTGTTAGGGCATTCCAATTTGATAAAAATAAAGCAAATTGTAGAGCAACATTACATTATTTGTACACTATTCACAGCTAAATATACTTTGCAACTAGCTTCTAAAATCTTTTAAAGAAAATTTCGGATTTTTGTCATCGTTTATGTACTGTACATCTTTATAAAAATGAACATTGCCTGTTTTTATATTGTACATTGCGCCCACTACGCCAATTTCTCCTTTTTCTAACATTTGCTCTAAAATATAACTGCGCTCTATGATTTGTTCTACAGCTCTTTTTACATTTATCAATGCTACATTATCTACAAAATCATCATTTAAAGATGTTCTATTTTCTTTGGTTTCTTTTTCTTGATAAACAGCTGGCTGTATTTTAGATAGTAGTTCTGTTAAGTTACCCATTTCTACATGGTCACATGCTCCTTTAATAGCGCCACAAGCTGTGTGGCCAAGCACTACTATTAATTTTGAACCTGCCACTTTGCAAGCAAATTCCATACTGCCTATGATATCTGTATTTACGATATTACCTGCAACTCTTACAGAGAAAATATCGCCTAGGCCTTGGTCAAAAATTAACTCCGAAGAGGTTCTGCTATCAATACAACTCAATATGGTTGCAAAAGGCCATTGTCCATCTCTGGTAGCATTTACTTGTTCTAATAAATTTCTATCCTGTTTTAAGTTTTTAAGAAAACGGTCATTACCTTGTTCTAGAATTTCTAATGCCATTCTTGGCGTTAAACTTGCTTGTGTTTCTTGTGTGTGTACTTTCATTTTTTTTTGTCATTAATTATTTATGAAATGGGGTATTGTTAAATACCGCTATTTGAAATTGTTTTGCACGGTTGCTTTCTAGCATTTGTACCATGTATCCTGTTTCTATTTTTATATTTTTGTTAATGCAGTAACCAATAGCTGCATACAATCTATTTCTATCAAAAGTTGGTTTTTCATCGTTTAAAAATATTTCGTTGTATACAGATAAATAAATGGCATTTTTCTCCATCGTTTTTTTATTAATAGGTTTATTTATGCCTAAAAAATAACGAAAGCGCATTTTAAAATCATCTGCTAAAAAACGCTCTTCTATTCTGTATCGATGTTGAATATAAAAATTATTAAAATGTTGTTTGGTTATAAATTGCTGATAAATGCGGTGTTCATTTTTTATAATTTTATCTTCTTTTAAGTCTGAGGCAGTATAGGTTTTAGTTTCTATAAAGCCATAGCCTATCAAAATATTATTGTTATTTTCCGAAAGGTTATAACCTATGCCTGTTCTAATTAAGAGCTGGCTCTGGGCTCCAATAAAATTATAATTTCTGTATTGCACCTCATTATACCAATTAAACTTGCTGTTTATTTTTTGGTTGCCAAAATACATAAACCAATTGCCCACTTTGCTATTTTGTGCAAATAACGAATTTGCAAGGCTTACAAATGCAATAACCAACAAAACATATTTAAAATTATTTCTCATTTTTTAAGATCCTAAAATTTTAAACTGCCTTTTTACCTTTTATCATATACGCAGTAATGATACCTACTATTACACCTATCAATAAACCCTTACCGCTAATAGGTTTCCATACTTCAAATAAATCGATGGCAAGTATAAAAAAGATGGTAACAAAGAACGGTAAGTAAGTATTAAAACCTTGTGCAACCATTTCTTTAAAAAGTTTTGGGCTAGCTAATTTGTAACCTGTTAAAAGTAATATTGCGGCTAATGCAGATAATGGAATTTTATTTAATAGTGCTGGTATCAATATTACACATACCAATAAAAGTACCCCATGAAAAATGGTAGATAATTTTGTTTTAGCGCCAGAGTTTACATTGGCACTACTACGTACTATTACACTTGTTACTGGTAAGCCACCAATTAATCCTGCTACACTATTGCCAATACCTTGAGCTATTAATTCTCTATTGGTGTTTGTTTTTCTTTTTTCCGGGTCTAAATTGTCAATGGCTTCAATACTCAATAATGTTTCTACAGAAGCAATTATGGAAAATACAAAACCATAAACGATTATAGAACTATTGGTAAACCCGGAAAAATTGGGAGTCGTAAAAAAACCAAGAAATTCATTGGCAGTAGCAGCAATAGGCACAAGTACCAAATGCTTTGCCTCTAAAGCATTATTGCTAAAGCTTACTTTTAAAATTTCATTTATAATTACACCAATAACTACCGCAATTAATGCTCCAGGAATAAACTTTACTTTTACTTTGTCCCAAAGCAAAATGATAGCAATAGAAACTAAACAAATAGTTAAAACGATTGGGTTATAATTTTGAAAATCACCAAACATTTCTTTTAAGTTTTTGAAACCCAAAGCAACGGGAAGTTGTTTTGCAATAATGATAATACCAATGCTAGTTAGTAATCCTTTTATAACACTGCTAGGTATGTATTTAGCAACGGCACCTAATTTGAACACCCCCATTAGAATTTGCAAAATACCTGCAATTAATACAGCACATAAAAACAATTCGAAATTGCCTATTGCAGTTATTGCTCCCAAAACCAATGCAGACAAACCTGCTGCTGGTCCACTCACACTCAATTGAGAATTACTAAAAGCACCAATAATAATACCACCTACAATACCAGAAATAATACCACTAAAGAATGGAGCTCCACTTGCTAATGCTATACCTAAACAAAGTGGAAGTGCTACTAAAAATACTACCAAGCCTGCTGGCAAATCGTTTTTTAATTTTGAAAACATGTAATTTTTTTAATTATAGTTATGAAAATACTATTCGTAATGTATGTAAATTTTTTTTGATTTTAGTACATTAAAAATGATACAGGTATACTTTTCAACAATAATATTGAAAAATATAGTCGATAAAAATTGAGGAGAATAAACTAACCAATATTGGGCGGTAGAAGTTCTACATCTAAAGCTATAGATGGTAATTGGTCGTTATTTTTTATAAAAAAACTTATACATTTATTTGTAGCAGAATTTTGAAGAGAAGCTGTGAAAATAGAACCAAAATATTCCTTAGCTTTTTCTTCTGAACTGTTTTTTTCTGTTTTACCTTCTTCACCATCTTGGTCATCAAAAGCAACTATTGAATAATTTTCAACATATTGTATTACAACATTATTAGCCACAAGAATAAGTGTGGCAAAAGAGAAAAGTAATATTTTTATAAAATGCTTCATTTTAGAAATGCAAAGGTATAAAATAATAAATAAATTTCCGTTTTAATTGCTATTAAAATTTTCTATCTTTTAGAACTATTTTATATAATAAACGGAGTTGGTATTTCTATCATCGATAAAGCTCATCTTATGTTAGATTAATTAATGCATGGTATATTTACGAAGGCTTTAGCAATTTGTTTACCCAAAATATATTTTAGTTCCATTATTAATAGCTCTATGTAAGAATAGTGAAATAATAATAAAAGCCGCTTAGTAAAATGCTAAACGGCTTTTGATTATTTTTTATTGATAACAATTAACCTTTCTTTCCAATTTTAATTTTTGTTTGAGGAATTACAATAGGTTTTTTAGTAACCTTTGCATTCATATTGCCAGCATATTTTACAGCTTCATATGCATTTACAAACCCTCCAGTTTTAGACAATGTACTCAACAAAACTTTTTCCTTTGTTTCAGGATTATTTACTGGCTCTTTTGAAGCCACTGCAGATTTTTCTATTACTTCTTTTAATTGTAATGCAGTAAGATTTGGATAGTAAGATAACAACAAAGCTGCAATACCCGCTACCACAGGGCATGCCATTGATGTGCCACTTGCATTGCCATAAGTATTACCACCAGGAATGGTTGAGTTAATATTTACACCAGGTGCAAATACATCTACTTCTTTTTTGCCATAATTGCTAAAGGAAGCAGTAAGTCCACCATTCTTTTTATCGCCACTTGCACCTACGGTTATAATGTTGTTTGCTCTTCCACTACCATCTATATAAAATGGATTTGGAAAATTATAAGTGGTATCCACATTTTTAGAATCATTACCAGCTGCATGAACCAATAATACATTTTTGCTAGCTGCATAACGGTACGCATCGTCCACCCATTGTTTTTCTGGCGAAAAATCTTTTCCAAAACTCATGCTTATAATCTGTGCCCCATTGTCAACTGCATAACGAATAGCATTCGCAATATCCTTATCATGCTCATCGCCATCTGGTACAGCTCTTAGAGCCATTATGCGTACATTATCTGCAATACCATCACCACCCTTTCCATTGCCTCTTACTTGAGCAATAATACCAGCACAATGCGTACCATGAAAAGGCGTATTGGCCATCACATCATTATTGCCATAATTACGATCATTAAGGTTTGATTCATCATCGCCTACAATTTCTTGTCTAAAAGCTTTGGGTGCTTCTTTTACTGCATCACCTTTTCTCAATTCACCTTTGAACTCGTCTATTAATTGTTTGTTAGAAATGTCTGTTGTATTATTTGCTTTAGAAATACTTTCCAATATTCCTTTCGCCATTTTAGCATCTGCATTAGTTGGCTTATACGCCTCCATATCTTTAGCAGTATATTCTTCTTTACCTAGTTCTTTACGAATAATAGAATCTCCAACTGTAATCTTTGCCATCATAAATTCTATTTGTTTCATCTGCATTGGATTTACATCGCCAACTGTTTTTTCTTTTGCACGAGTATAGTTTGCAAATTCTATTTTATCTGCTGCAGATGTAGCGTCAGCGGCGGTTTTACCTTCCCACTTTCCTTTTAAGTTATGATAAACCCTTGCAGCTTCGTAACTATCTTCTTTTACATTACGGCCATCTTTGCCGCCAATAAAATTCCAACCATTTATATCATCTATGTAACCGTTTTTATCATCATCAATACCATTGCCAGGTATTTCTTTTGGGTTGGTCCAAAGTACTGGTTTTAAATCTTCGTGTAGTGTATCTATACCGCTATCAATTACAGCAACAAGTACTCGATTGCTTTTTAATTTTTTTGTTTTAATAAGACCATAAGCTTTTTGTAAGCTAATGCCATTGTAGCCTGTGGTTGCAGGATCTAGCTGATGCCAATTTTTTGGAACTTCCCCTTTTTGTGCAAATGCTGATAAGCAAAATACCATAAAGACCAATGCAAGTGTTGTGATTTTATTCATGTGTTATTTTTAATTATTGTTTACTATTTATTATTTATCATTTTATTATTTATCATTTTACTATTTATCATTTGAGCGCTCATCAACTCGTAACCCATCAACCCGCAACCCACAACTCTTTTTTTACAAATCAAACTTAATCCCCTGCGCCAATGGCAATTTATCGGAATAATTTATCGTGTTCGTTTGTCTGCGCATATACACTTTCCAAGCATCGCTACCACTTTCTCTACCGCCACCAGTTTCTTTTTCACCTCCAAAAGCGCCACCAATTTCTGCGCCAGATGTACCAATGTTTACATTTGCAATGCCACAATCGCTTCCTGCAGCAGATAAAAATAATTCAGCCTCACGCAAATTATTGGTAATAACAGACGATGAAAGCCCCTGTGGTACGCCGTTTTGCAATGCAATGGCTTCTTCCATTGTTTTGTATTTCATTATATAAAGTATGGGCGCAAAAGTTTCGTGCTGTACAATTTTATAACTATTTTTCGCTTCCGCCACACATGGTTTTACATAACAACCACTTTCATAATTTTTTCCTTTTAGCACACCGCCTCCCACAATAAAGTTTCCACCTTCGGCCTTACATTTTTCAATAGCTTCTAAATAATTTGCTACTGCATCTTTATCAATAATAGGTCCTACATGATTTTTTTCATTTAAAGGGTTTCCAATTTTTAATTGTGCATACGCATTTACCAAAGTATCTCTAAACTTATTGTAAATTTTTTCGTGAATAATTAATCTGCGAGTACTCGTGCAACGTTGCCCTGCCGTACCCACCGCACCAAATACAGCAGCTGTAATAGCAATATTTATATCTGCATCTTTAGAAACAATAATGGCATTGTTGCCACCTAGTTCGAGCAAACTTCTTCCAAGCCTTTGCCCAACCGTAGCCGCTACTGCCTTACCCATGCGTGTACTGCCCGTAGCACTCACTAGTGCTACACGTGTATCTGCACTCATCCATTCGCCTACGTTTCTGCCGCCACTTATAAGCCCGCATACACCCTCGGGTACATTATTTTTTTTGAAAACCGATTGTATAATATTTTGACAAGCTATGCCACACAAAGGCGTTTTCTCACTTGGTTTCCAAATAGCCACATCTCCGCAAACCCACGCCAACATGCTATTCCAACTCCACACTGCTACAGGAAAGTTAAACGCAGAAATAATACCAACAATTCCCAGCGGATGATATTGCTCATACATTCTATGCCCAGGTCTTTCGCTATGCATCGTTAAGCCGTGCAATTGACGAGAAAGCCCCACCGCAAAATCGCAGATGTCAATCATCTCTTGCACTTCGCCCAAGCCTTCTTGCAAGCTCTTGCCCATTTCGTAACTTACGAGTGTGCCCAATTCTTGTTTGTATTTTCTGAGTTCGTTGCCTACTTGTCTAACTACTTCTCCACGCTTAGGTGCAGGCCACAAGCGCCATTCCGCAAAGGCTTCCTGCGCTTTTTCTACAACGGTATCATATGCAAATCTATCTGCACCCACTACCGTTCCAATTTCTTTTCCATCTACTGGCGAGTAAGAAGTTATTTTTTCGCCTTTAGATTTTATCCAGTTTAGTCCCGTAGAAACACCTTTATTAGAAGCCGAAATTTGTAATGTTTTTAAAAAATCCATTATGCTATTTTTAGGGCTGCAAGGTAGGCAAATAATGGATAATTAGTAAATGGATAATGATGAATTTGGTTAGGGAAATGGTAAATATGATGATACTTTCTTATTTGATGATTTTTCTTTGGTTACGAGCTGGAATCCTTGATTGGACAGTTGTGGCGACGCTCCGTTCAACGGCATATCAATGTTCATCTTTTATCGATTACTGTTGCCCAAAGCGAGCTCCCTATTTTTTATTGAAACAGCATAAATTATTTGACCTTTATTGCTTTTTATTCTGATATTAGGATGACATAATCATTCAGAAAATTTGCTGTTAAAAAAAATCCCGAAGGGCAATGTCATTAAGTTAAGGATTTATATTATCCAACTAATATCACCCCTTCGGGGTTAGGTCTTTATTTTTGTAACAATAGCTATAGTAATTTCATCCCTTCGGGATTTAAAAGCCTGAAAGGCTGACATTAATATAGCTCACAAACAAATAAATGTAGTAAAACCCCAAAGGGGTGATATTAGGTAATATGAAGTTGGCTTAACTTAATGACATTGCCTGAAGGGATGCCATTACTATGGTAAATACAAATATTTTCTATAGACCCTGAAGGTGTGATATTATCAATAATGTCATCCCTTCTGGATTTTTGCTTCATAATTCTGATTGAATTCTTACTTTTCTGAAAAGAATTTATTAAATGAAATTGTCTTAATTACTTTTGATAAATCTGTTCGAGAGATACTAACAAAGTCTTGTGAGAAAATAATGATGAGATTTAATAATTTATTGACTTTTGTCAATTTCATTACCAACAATTAAACTTACATTTACTGAATAATTAGATACAATGGCAAAACCCCGCCAAATAAAAGGAAATAGAATTGATGCTGATGTAAGCCATAGCATTCGCAATACTATTTTTACCATTACAACCTTGCCTCCCCGAAAGTAATTTCGATTTTTACATTACAATTTTTATTTACTAAAAAATATAATTATGAAACAAGTAAAATTTTTACTACTTATAGTTGCCTTCTCAAATATTTTTGCCGCTTGCGAAAAAACAAAAACGGAAACAGCCCTAACCGAATTACAAAAATTACCTCCCATTACACAAACAGGTGCTAATACTTTTGGGTGCTTGGTAGATGGTGTAGCTTGGTTGCCCAATGGAAGTAGACCTCAAAACGGTGGATCTAATATTCAACTATATGTAGACCCAACTTTTCAAGGGGGTAGGTTCTCAATTGTAGGACATCAATACAACAACTTTCAAAGTAAAGTAAGCTTTGGTTCTTCAATATGCACAAATGCAGGATATTTCGACATTTCATTATCAGCAAATGGAATTGATTACAACAGGTTTTTAAACAATATTAATACTTGTGAATTTTCTTCATTTGATGCTGGAACATATAGAAGGGGATTTTTCAATATTTCGAGATATGACTTGACAAATGGAATTTTCTCTGGCACATTTGAATTTACAATTAGAAGTCAAGCTTGTGGCGATACCATAAGAATTACTGATGGCAGATTTGATGTAAAATTATAAACAATTAAAAATTTAAAAAAATGCAAAAAATTATAAAACATATTTACAAAATAGGGCTTACTATACTAATGTTTTTTTCTAGCTTTTTTGCAAAAGCACAAACTACAGATAGTGTGCGTATAGCTATAAATAATATATTAGCCCCGCTAAATAAAACGCTCATTCCTACTGGGATATTAGCCGAAAACACATATCCACTTTTAGAACTTAGTACTTACAATGGACAACTTATAGCTGATAATACCGTAGATTTTTCTCAATGGCGTTTGCTGTATAACCAAGTACTTAGTGGTGCTTATGTAGCCCCCGTGGGCTTGCCCGATGTTACGCAGCTAAATATAGATTACAATACTGCATCTAACAACAATGGTAATAATGTAGTAAGCATAGCGCTCATTAACTATGCAAGTATAAAGCCTACAGCTATTACGGATGGGTATATGTATGCATCTAACGGGCAGCTATTTGATGCCATAGCAAATGAAGCTAAAACAGAAAATGGCAGCAGGCCTCCAAAAATAGGACCATACCAAACCAACCGTTTATTTATAGCAGCAGCAGCAAATAATACTGCTAAAAATGGGGTGCTCAATTTGCTTTTCTCGCCAAGCTTACATTATACCAACACAGGGCTTTCCGTAAGCAATATACAGGTAGATTTTGGCAACGGCAACGGTTTTGTAACTGCCAATTTTAATACAGTACTTAATGCAACTTATAGCACTACCGGTAATAAGCAACTTATTTACAAAATTACTTTTAGCGATGGTAGCGTAGCTCAATGTTACAATACGGTGTATGTTCCTTATATACCAAGTGCAAATAATGCTTCTCGCTATGCAGGTGCACCAACAAATGCAAACGGGGCAGATATACCCGACGTTGTTTTGGAGAGTCCTACTAATGCGCACAGCGGAGTAGATTTATTTATACGCCGTAGTGTAAGCAATGCAGGTAGCAATATTAACCCACAATTTAGAAAACCACTGATAATTGTAGAAGGGTTAGACCTTAGTAGTGCCACTACCTTATTAGGCAATGGTTATAATTACAACGCTTTTAGAGACGAGATTAGAGATGGATTTAGAACAAGTTTTGCATCTGGTACAAATCCATTACAACCATTCGACCAATACCTTGATGATGTAGCAGGGTACGATTTAATATTTGTAAACTGGCACAATGGGGTAGATGATATTTTGCGAAATGTATTAGCATTGAGGGATGCTATAAATTATGTAAACACACGTAAGCTCCCTGGGGCAGAACAAAATGTGGTAATAGGCATAAGTATGGGCGGCTTGGTAAGCAGGTACTGCTTGGCACAAATGGTAAAAAGTGGTGGTACAGGTATAAATGAAACCCAAACAAGGTTGCTTGTAACACACGATAGCCCTCACCGAGGCGCCAATATACCTCTGGCATTGCAACACTTATTACAAGGGCTTCGAAAACAAAGGGTAAAAGCATTTTTAGGCTTTTACAATAAAAGATTAGATGAAATTGTACCGCAATTACTTGATGTAAATACTGCCCTAAATAGTGCTGCCCCTGCACAACAATTACTAGCAAGAGTAGTAGATGAGAATGGAACCATAGTTTACAATACATTCTTAGATGGCGATTACAGAAATATGGTAAACTTTACTGGTACGGGTTTTACACAGCCCTATAGATTTGTAGCCACCAGCAATGGTAGTCAATGCGGTTTTCCTTTAGCTGCTCCGTATAGCCAGCTTGCAAGTTTAGATGCAGATGGCTTGGCTAATATATTTGGGCTTTGGCTTTGGACAAAAGGTAGAACATATTTAGATATGCGCAGATTACCCGATATTGGCCAAACCAATAGAATATTAGATTTTAATTTGAAACTAAAAGTCAAAATCCTATTCTTTAATTTACTAAAAATTTCGATGCAGATACAACAAAATGCACCGGGTAATTTATTACCATTAGATGGTTTAGCAGGTGGAACAAGAGATTTAGGTGGTGCTACCTTATCATCAAACTTATCAAATATACCTGCTGCAAGTGGCGGCGCTAACTGGATACTTTTCGGTTATAGTTATAATTATAGTACTCCTTATATAGCGCCTTCATTTTCATTTGTACCAACTACAAGTTCTTTAGATGTTGCGAACTTTAATGCTGTAAATATGCCGTATTCCATTCCAGTTACAGGGTTAAACGGAAGCAGATCTGCAAATTATATTGCGCAAGAAAGAATAACACTTCCTGCGCCAATAGGTATTACTGATAATGTAAATCATACTGATTTTTATGCTCGCACTTGTAATTGGCTATATAATGAAATGGAAAGCATAACACAACCATTTACTTGCCAAGATTTTTGCCTAAATGATTTAAGAATTACACCGGATGCTGGCATCTGCGGAAATTCAAATACTTACGAAATTGCTAATTTACCGCCGGGCGCATCTGTAGTATGGTCTGTTACTCCAAGTGGTATTGTAAGTAATACTGCATTAAATGTAAACCCTATAACACTTACAAAAATAAATTCGGGCACCATTACACTCGCAGCAAATGTAATGCTCCCATGCTCCAATATTCCGGGTAACACAACATCTACCTTATCGTTTAGTAGAGTATTGGCAGTTGCCGATGTAGGGCTTGCAGGTACTTACATTACCAGCCAAAACTCAAGCCCTGTTTCATTTACCGGTAATACAGGCATATTTGTACAGGCACAGCGGGGGCAATATGTTTCCATATCTTTTAACATTGCCTCCACACAAAACCTCACCAATTTAAGATGGTCAACTAATTTTAATCAAATTAGTGGCTATGGCAACTCATTTTCATTTGGTATAAATGCTTCCAATTATCAGTACAGTTCAACTAATACAAATATTTATTTATACGCAGATTCTCCTTGTGGACCCGTTGTATATAGTTTTTACTTTACTGTTTTTTCATCTTTAAGAATGATTATTACTGCCAGCCCCAACCCTGCTGCCAGCGGAGAAATAAACATAGCTATAACGAAAGAGCAAGAAACTACCGCAAGGCCTGCTAATTTTCCGCCCGAAGTAAAAGCAACAAACCCTTATACAAAAATTACCATCACGCCTGTAAATAATAATATACCAGTAAAAATATTACTGTTTAAAGAAGATATAAACACGAATTATAAAATAAATACTGTTGGCCTTACAGCGGGTACTTATGCTGTTACTGTTGAAAGGAATAATATAATTACAACAACAAAAATTATCGTATTGTAGTTTTAAAATTTGTTATACTGAGTTGTTCAAGTAATTCCAAATTATAAATAAGTAAGCGATTTATAATTAAATATTTAAGGGTATAATAATCGGAATTAATTAGGCAAACTAGTATATGTTAAATGGATATAAAAAACACTCCAAAAAGGAGTGTTTTTTATATCCATTTTTTGAGCTTAAATTTAGTAGTTATTAAAAACTAAACACAGCTACAAATATATTATCTGTATGCATTTCATAACCTTTTAAGTATTCCATTTGTAAAATTAGTAGATGATTTTTTAAATACGCTACAACTTCCTCATTTTCTTTTTGAAAAGTGAATAAGGAATGTAGAAAAACAAGCCTTCTTTTCCTAAGGCTCGGCTGGTGGAATACCTACCTTTTTTTGACATTGCCCAAGAATATTTTGAATAAAAATTTATTACCCTCACTTTTGGTTAAAAATAAGCAAAAACAAAAAATGCTGGTTACATCATTGTTATATTTGTGTACTAATAATAAACCTTTGTATGCAGCCCGTTTTCTTTAAAGAT
>JAYTLA010000093.1:0-41060 GCA_043729825.1 Ferruginibacter sp. | reverse complement strand
GGTATAAGCCTAACTATTTTTAATATTACCAATACTAGTTTTACCGTTGCCATTATCCCATACACACACGAGCATACCAATATGCACACGCTAGCTGTAGGCCATAAAGTAAATGTGGAGTTTGATATGGTAGGGAAGTATGTGGGTAGGATGATAGAATTGAACAAATAAATACCAGAAAATTTTATTCTAAAATGGGCTTATAGTGGAAAAAATTGCTACTTTTTTAATAAAATAGGATTATAATGGAATATATTTTTGCATAACAAAAAAAAGGGCTCCAATAATAAAATTGAAGCCCTTTGCAAAAAATAAGCAATTTTAATTTATAGTTTTACAATTTTGTAATTAAAGTTTTCGCCTTTACTTCTTAAAATATAAACACCAGAAGGAAACTTTGATAAATTGCTGGCCATTTTTGGTATTTGATTAAAAAATTACACATTAAACACAAATACACATACCACTACGATTAGCAAAAGGGTAATCTTTTTCATACTGTTTGTTTTAAGGTTTTAAAATGTGTAAATGAAAAAATCTATTAGGGTGATTATGAGATAAATATAAGGATATTTTTTTAGGGAATAATAACTAAATCCAAACTATAGCTATTATTTTTTCTCCTATATCATATCTTTTGATAGTACATTCGCCATTAAACATCTACGCACAATTAATCTAATAGAAGTTCATGAAAAAAATAATACCAAAAAATATAAAATCGTTTATTAAAAAATATTTTTGGAAAATTTACTTTTATAATATGCTTTTTGCAAAAGCAAAAAAAAAGAATGTTGAATTTTTAAAATCTATTTCAGATAATATTTCTACAGATTTTAATGTGTTTACTAAAGATGGAGAAGACGGAATTTTATTGTATTTAATAAACATGATTGGCTCAATAGATAAAACATTTATTGATATTGGTAGCAATGATTGCTTAAATAGCAATTGTGCAAATTTGGCTTTTCACCATAACTGGAAGGGGCTTTTTATAGACGGAGATGTAGCAAGTTTAAATAGAGGCAAATACATTTACACTAAATTTTTTAAAGAAGAGGTAAATAAATTTTCATTTATACAAGCAATAGTTAAACCAGATAATGTAAATAAATTATTGAAAGATATTAATACAGAGGTAGATTTATTAGCCATGGATTTAGATGGAAATGATTATCATATTTGGAAGGCATTAGAAGTTATAAATCCAAGAATAATATTGGTGGAGGTACAAATTGAAAAGGGTAATACTGATTTTATACCCGAATACAGCAATTCATTTGAATTATATGAAGATGATAATCCAAAGGGAGCATCTCCATTATCAATGACAAAGTTGGCAAATGCAAAAGAATACGAACTAGTTGCAGCAAATAAAGGTGGGTATAATTTATTTTTTGTAAGAAAAGATTTAATTGGAGATTTAAAAAGTTTAAGCGTAGAAGAACTAGTAAGTAATCTAGGGATTTAATTCAATAATAAAATAGTAACCATTTTATTATTGATATATAGACAGGATGAATATTCTATATAACTCTCCATTTCAATGACAACATTTTCTTTTCTATAAAATGCCAACTTAAAACTGCAATTGGTATAACAATCATTAATGTAAAGAAAAATAATTCATATGGATTTTCATTCAAAGTTTTTGAAGCAATAAGCATTTGTTGTACAGGAAAGGAGAATATATAAATTCCATAGGTAAAATCTCCGTATTTGCCAATATGGTTTGTTGGTGCCTTAATATGAGCAATAGCATTTATCAAAAAAGGAATTAAAAGAACTTGAATAGATTGATTGAAAGAAAAATAACGAGTAAAAAAAAGCAAGGCAATTATTATGATTGAAAATAGATATACATTCGATTGTTTTATAAAAGCAATTTTTAAAATATAAAAACAAGAAGCGTTCAAAAACATGAGTGCATAAAAAACATGCCCGCCATTTAAATAATTTATAAGATTACTATTAAAAAAGCTATGATGTAAGAGGTAAACAAAATTTAAAATAGCAACAAAGTATACAAAAAGGTTTTGCTTTTTTCGTTTAAGTAAAAACAGCATTCCAACAATTAGATATAGCCTTTCCTCCACAATCAATGTCCACAGAGAGCCATTTATACCAGCCTCGCCAATATTATTACTAAATACATTTGGCAGTTGAAATTGAATGCCAAACAAAGGCATAATATTCCTAAAATATGTGTAACTATTTATGTTATTAAAATAACTCCTCAAACTTAATGACGTAAATATTGGCCCCACAATAAAAATACTTAATATACATACAAAAATCAATAATGGTTGTATTCTTAGAAAACGTTTCCACAAATAACTTTTAAATGAAGGAGACGTATCAGCGCTTTTAGCAATTAAATAGCCGCTAATGGAGAAGAAAATACACAGACCTAAAAAAGCGAAGTCAAGCCTTTGATTACTTACAGTCATTAAAACTTCACGCTTATCTTGCTTTAGTAAATTAAAAGAATGAGTAAATGTTATACATATTGCTGCAAAGACTCTTAAAAAATCATAATTATTATACAGTCTAGTTTTTTGCAACATAAAATTATGTAAGAATTAAATATTTTTACCTTTTAAAGCCTCTCCTACTGCCCTATCCATTATCCGTTCAGCATAAGGGCGAGATATATCATTTAGTTGTTCCGTTTTGGCATGTATTAAATCTTTGTCATCCATCGTAATGGCGAGCTGTAGCGCTTGCATAGCCGCAGCAGTTTCTTGAAGTTCGTTATTTATAAGATGTGCTGCATTTTTTTGCAAAAATCTTTCCGTCGTTTTTAGCAATTGTTCTCCTTCAGTTTTTGCTTCTGCTAATGCACGAGCAGCAATATCGCTTTGGGCATTTGCCATAGAATCCAACAACATTTTTTCTACCATTGCATCGTCAATACCAAGCTGTGGTTTTATTTCTATGGTTTGCTCTACACCGCTGCGCAGTTCTTTTGCTTTTACGATAAGTATCCCATCGGCATTTATCATAAAACTTACTTGTACTTTTGCCATACCTGCGGGCATGGGCGGTATGCCTTTCAAATTTAAAGTAGCCAACAACCTATTATCGCTTACGATATCTCTTTCGCCTTGGTAAATGCTTATACGCATATTTACCTGTCCATCTATCTGCGTTGTATATTCACGTGCTGCCGATGACGGTATTTTTGCATTGCGTGGTATTATTACATCCATCAGCTCCCCTGCTGTTTCTATACCCAAACTTAGCGGCGTTATATCCAACAATAATATATCTTTATTATTACCTGCTAAAATATCGGCTTGTATAGCTGCACCTAAGGCTACCACTTCATCTGGATTCACAGCATCGTTTACTGCTTTACCAAAATAATTGCTTACCACTTCTTTTACCAATGGCACTCTGGTGCTTCCTCCTACCATTATTATTTCGCCAATCTCATTTTTTTGTAGGCCAGCATCTTTCAAAGCTTTTTTACAAGAAACAATTGTACGTTCTACCAAGGGCAATATTATTTCATTAAACTGTGTTCTATTTATTTCTATTTTTTTATTAGCAATTTCGGCAACAAAATTTTCATTGGATGATAAATGTTTTTTAGCTTCTTCAGCCTTTAATCTTAATGCTTGCACTAGCGATTTGTCTTTTTGCAATTCATCGTCTGTAATGGATATTTTATTTTTCCAAAATGATACTATAGCATTATCAAAATCATCACCACCAAGATAAGTATCGCCATTGGTAGAGAGCACTTCAAATACGCCGTCATTTAATTTGAGGATAGATACATCAAATGTGCCGCCTCCTAAATCATATACTGCTATGGTTTTTTCCATTCCTCCCCCTTCGGGGGGCTTAGAGGGGGTTCCTAAGCCATAGGCAAGACTTGCCGCTGTTGGTTCATTTATAATTCTCAACACATCCAATCCTGCCAATTTTCCAGCATCTCTTGTGGCTTGCCTTTGTGCATCGTTAAAATAAGCAGGCACGGTTATCACTGCTTTATTTACAGCTGTTTTAAGAATATGCTCTGCACGTTTTTTTAGTTCTTTTAAAATAAGTGCTGATAAATCTACTGGTGAATAATAAGTATCATCCACTTTTATTTTTACTTGCTTCTCTTTGTCTTCATCTATAATTTTATAAGAAAAAAACGATGCATTGGCTTTTATGTCATCATAATTTTTTCCTAGCAATCGCTTGGCAGAAAAAATGGTACGCTCGGGCTCGCTTATCAAAAACTCTTTTGCATTATTACCTACCAATACATTGCCTTGTTTATCAAAATATATTACAGAAGGTACAAGGCTACTGCTATCGTGTTCTTTTAGGGCAACCGCTTTTCTTGTTTCGGGATGAATGATGGCTATTAAACTATTGGTTGTGCCTAAATCTATACCCACAATTATTTCTTCTTTTTGCAAACTACCAGTTGCAATGTTAATTGCTATTTTAGCCATTAATTATTCTTTTTGCAAAAGTATTGAAATGTAACCGCAAAGTGCGCTGGATGTATTTAAAACTATCGCAAGAGCTGTCAGCTTTATTAGAGACTTTTTAGTATAATGCAGCAAACAAAAAGCTGACACCACTATTTAACGAGCATAGAAAAAACCGCAACAATGCAAAGGAAAGAAACCGCAAAGGGCGCTAAGTTATACGCAAAGAACGCAAAGAGTTATTCTCCTTTGCGTTCTTTATCTATTAAAAATATATCTTAATTTATTTTATCTCATCAAATACATTTTACCATATCCTTTATTAAAATACTTATCTGTATTATCAGCTTCAGCTTTATATTTCTCCAACGATTTACCATTGAGGTTTGTTATTACTCTATAAATATAAACGCCGTTTGCCAATTGCTGACCATACATATCTGTACCATCCCATTTAAATGCTGAAATATTTCTACCCACATGTATAGGCCCAAGTTCTTCTTTGGTAATTTCTCTTACCACTTTACCAGTAATGGTAAGCACTTGTATGCGCAAGTTTTGTGGCACTTGGCTACCTGTAAGCGTAAATACAAATGCAGTAGATGTTGTAAAAGGATTTGGATAATTGAGCAACTCGCTTATCATTGCCTTGTTAATAACGGTAAATGAAGTATGATAATCGAGTGCGCCAGCATTATTGCCAGATCTATCTTTTCCTGTAACGGTTAGTTCGTACTCACCATCTTTAGGCAAGAAAGGTCTCAAATTTATGGTGGCTACATTTTCTCCGCTATTAAGATTAGCAGGTGTAAAACGCATAGTATCTGAATTGAAATAATAGGTATGTACACTCAAATCTGGTGCTGGGTATCTTATTTGAACTTTTAATAGCCCAGTATCTTGCATTCTAAAACCAAGGAATTTACTTTCGTCTTTTAGTTTTATCAATATCTCTGGTTTAGATGCTACAATATCTTTATCTAAAATATGTACCCCATCAAAAGTTACATCCAATAATGGATTTAAAACATCGCTCTTTACATAAAAGTTTTTGTATAAAATATTATTAAAATGAAACTGCTCTGGCTGATGATTGTTTGGATTAAACTCTACGACTAAAGTATTGTTGCCAATATAATTTTCGGATGGTATGGTATAAGATGCCTTAAGCGTATCGCCTACCAATAGTATTTTCCCTTTGGGGATATTGATAATGCTATCGAAATTGTTATTTGTTTTTATCCGAAGGCTGATCTTCATCAAGCTATCAAAATTTAATTTTCCTATATTTTTAAATGCTACAGAAAAGTTTATTGGTTCTCCTACTTCTACTGTGTCCTTCATGGTAAAGAGTACGTTGGGTGCAATAGCTCCTTCTGGTAGCGGAGTGTAATTTACACGCCAGTATCGTAGTTGATAGGGTGTGCCTTTTGCGCTATCGATATTTGTCATTTTTATTTTTAAGAAAGGATAAATATTTGCATTAATAGATGAAATATCTACATCCTTCATAGTAGAATCAACAGCCATTAAAGGCGTTTCTATGCCGGCATTGTTTACTCCAATTACACTAAAGGAAACTAAATCTTTTGAAGCTACTTCTTCTGATGCACCTCTCCAATGAAATTGCCCCCATGCCTTTGCTGGGCCGTAAAGCTGAGAAGTTACTTCTCCTCTAATATTACGAAGGGTAATTGGTAGTTCAGCAGTAATTATCTCAAATATATCGCTACCAACCTTTTGGAAACTAGGAGATGAATTATCTTTAGAAAACTTAAATATCATTGGAATATTTCTATTGAATGAATCCAATTGTGTAAATCCATAATTCTTTAATCGATGATATAATGAACCCGAAGTTCCAAAAGTAGCAGCATCATTTTGCCAAACGCTTGCATAAGAATTTACTGCATTCGTTAATAATAACGGATACATGATAATAATTGCATTGCTAGGCATAGAATCAATAAAATCTACAATTTTTCTTCTTTCAGTAGGTGTTGAAAATTTAAATTCGAACTGATAGATTCTACTTCCTGTACTTGTACTTCCATATTGCCCTAAGGGTTGATTCTTTTTAATAGCTCCAGTTATTCCATCAAATACAGTAAACTGTAAAGTATTAAAAGTCGTACAAAATGTGCTAAATGTACTGGCCCCAACATCTATGTGAGTTGCAGGGAAATTATTTGGAGGAAAATTTCCTTGATAAATTTTAATAGAAGTATTTAAATCTGTGTACTTCAACTTTCTATTATTATCCAAAAAAATATTAGCATCATAACTACTCTTCAAATGCTGATAATAATGCGACTGATTAAACCCTGCACTACTATTAGGCAAATACACAAACGAAAACTTATTCCAAATGGTATCGCCGCTTGCAGGTACAACGGCAGTTCTCCAATAATACACAGAGCTATCGGTAAATGTTAAGTTGGTTGGGGTAAATTCTATTAAACCTCCTACACTAGTATTGTTGTATGTTTTTTTAAATGCAGAGTTAAACAATTCAGTAGTGTCTATTTGCATTATAAAATTGCTTGTACCTAACAGTGGGTTGGCTGTACTAGCTGCGTAAGTAATATTTTGTGTATTTACGATTGAAAAATTGTACGGATAAACAGGGGTCAATGTATTTTCAAAAACAAACACATCTATAGCATCTGCACCAGTAAGTTCATTATTGGTTTCATAAATTTCCGATATTCTATCTGTATGGTCTAGCTTAATAAACAATTTGTTTAACCCCGCATCTGTAGTTGGGTTTATTGGGATACTAAGCTGTAAACTATCTTCGTTTCGTATAGCTCTTATTAAAGTATCCAATAGGGTTACTGGTACTGTAGTGTTTGGCAATAATCGTTTTACATACACACGCATAGAATCATTAATAGCTCTGCCAATATTGCGCATTTTAATTTTTACATTAAAAGATGCATCTGCTACAGTAATAATAGTTGGGCTTACTTTTACGAGTTCTTTTTCTATTACATAATCTGGCTTTGGAAAATTATTTATTTTTATAGCTGGGTCACCATGCAAGTTTATTTCTTCTATATGCATTCTTTGTTGATGAAACAAATTTGGGTTATTGCCACCAGAATTATTTATTACATCCTTTATCTGGCTACCTATTCCTTGCCCATACATTGTATTCCCAATATTAGTAAAAAGCCTTTGGTTGTATCTATCCAAATCGCCAGGAATACCATAGTGTGTGCTTGCCAAAAATCCTATGCTTCCTTTTTGTGCTGCAAAAATATATTTTTCTGAAAGGGTTAATTTTCCAGTTAAACGTTGTGGATCAAAATTGTAAAAATTTCCTGCATTACAACCACTCACATTAAAAAAAGGATACTTACCTGTGTTATTATATATTTCGGGATTGGATAAATTAAACTCAAAAACTTCGGCCGATGAATGACCAAAATAAGATAGAATACCCAATCCTTCTTGAAACAATTGTGTTATTCTTTCGCTATTGGCTTGTTGTATAATGGTAGCATTTGTTTTTGCAAATGTTTCGCTATGCGCACCAAATAAAGTATCATTTAAAATATTAGCATATGCAGTATTCGCATTAGGATTATCATTGCCATTAGCATAATATTGAAATTGTGCACTCTCTGCATCGCTAGCACCACCTACTACAAATGCTACATTTTTCATCCAAGCTTTATCTACAATCTTAGGGCTCTGAAATTTTTGCGCAGCTTCGTATTGTATTACTTTTTGTAAGTAATTACCTACCTCAGTACCGCTTATGGCGGCTATTCTTCCAACTGATATTATTGGCGTTACAGCACCTGGTAATGATACCATACATACGTCAGAAGATGGCCATCCAAATGTTGGTACCAAATTAAGTTTATCTGCAATTGGATTAGATTCGTTCAGTCTATTATCGTAATAAGTAAGACCTCTTCCTATTATAAAAACATGCTTTGGTTTTATTGAGTATTGCTGGTCTATAAACCTCACAAAATCTCTCACTGCAGCAGGGTGCGATTTTATACCAAACGAAAACTGATCTTTCAATTCATTGATGTCATAAATTTTTGCATTATATCCTCCTCCATTTGCAGTGCTTCTATAAGCCCTATAAGCCTCTACTTGGTTTACTCCACTACCATCATTGTACATAGCAGGGTTACTAATAATTACAAAATCGCCACGAGTACTTGCAGTATTATAGTCTATAAATGTTTTGGAAGTAATATTGCTTACAAAATTTGTATTAGCACTTTCTATATTGTTTAAAATAAATTTTCTAATAGGATCGGTAGCTGCTGGTAATACAAATTTTACTTTTCCAGGCACACTAACAATATCTCCGATAAATCTTTTTCCATTATTTACATCGTACAAAACTGGCGCCTGGGTTCCATAATTAAAATTATCTATCAACAAATAATTTCCAGTAGCAGATGCTGCTAATTCAAAATAAAAAGATTTTTGATTATTAAAATTAAAAATAGAAGGGTATGTAATTCCAACCGTAAATATTACCATATTCTCTACAGGAGGAGTATAAAATGGGTTTGCAAGAGGATTTTGATTCTTAAGCTCCAAATTGATATCTACGTTTGAGGTGTTTTGCAAATAGGATATAGGAAGATTAGAAAAATTAAAAATACCTTCTCTATTACCATAGTAAGAAGTATCCGATGTTGATAGATTGCTATTAAAGACCTTTACTTTAAAGCTTCTATTTCCTAATGCGGTATTAAAATAAACTTTCCCTCTTACATTTAAACTATTAGAAGGACCAGCAGTATATAAATTTAAGCCCGCAATGTTTTGAGTAAAAGTAACAGGTGCAGCAGGTGATGCAGCAGTTCCAGGAATTGCTTGTATTAGGGCACTACTAAACCCCTCGCCATTGTCGTAAGAAGAAGAGTAAACATAGGTACCTGCATTTTCTCCATACCCTAAGTTTATTTGATTTTTATAATACAAATCTATTTTACGCATAAAATAAGCATCGGGGGTTGCTGGCCCACCAACTGAATTGGTAGCTGTGCTATAACGAAGGTTTCCGCCTGTGGTATTTACTGTAAGAAAATATGTGGCTGTATCCGTTTCTAAACTATGTTTATCGGCTAATTGAAACTCAGGTTTTTTATACAACTCTGCATCGGGTTTTGCATCATTCATTTCTCCGTAAAACTCAATATAATCTGACGCTCCAAGAGCCGTACCAGATACTGGTGTAAACAATCTTACTTGTTTTCCATTCCTCCACAACTGAAAATGATCGGCATTAGTAGCAGCAAGCCCAGCACTCACCAATGTAGCTTGTGGTATGCGGCAAATATTATCTGCTGCTATTTTAAATTTGTAGTAGGTTTTACTGTAATCTATCCAGCTATTATTTAGCTGTGCACTTGCAGTATAAACTACTAATAACAATAATGGAAGTAATAATTTTTTTATCATGGCAATTCAATTTGTTCGTTTTTTTATTAGTCTTCTTTTTTACCAAAACTTAAACGTAAAGAAATAACGTGTGTGTATAATGGATTGGATTGATTGGCAAGGTTTGTAAATGCATAATCAATATTCAATTTCTTAATTTTAAACCCAGCTCCTAAACTAGGTTGATATATCCATACCTTTTTTTGATTAAGCGTATCACCATCGGCCAATGCCCTCTGAAAATTGGTGATACCAGCTCTTACAAAAAATGCATCTTTAATTCCTGCCTCCAAACCTAGATGAGGATCTATACTTACTGTACTACCACTAAGTACTGTGTTTCTTTTACCATCAAAAGTTACATCTACATTGGCTTCTGTTTGCAATTTAATATTGCTACCAATGTTAAAAGTATATGCTCCGCCAAGTGCAAGCCTTGGAGCAGTAAGTTCGGTTGACTTTACAGGAATATCATTTTTTGTAAGGTATAGTGCTTCTTTTTCTTTTTCTGTAAATTTAAATGACCATGCATTAAACGTACTTGTTACATCTTTTGCTACTAAACCTATACTCCATTTTTCTCCTCGCATTTGTACACCAGCATCTAGCCCAAATCCCCATGCGTTGGCAAACTTACCTACTTTTCTATAAATTACTTTTGCATTAATACCAGCATGAATACTGTAGTTATCCGTTTCTTTTACTTGTTGTGCAATTGATAATAAAAAAGCATAATCGGCAGATGAAAAAGATTGAATATTATTAAAGTTTAAACTACCATCTGGTTCTACTAAAAAAAGTGTGTTGGGAATATCGTCCACAGCAAAACGTAATAAAGAAAAACCAATGGTTCTTTTATTGTCTTGAATTGGTAAAGCAACGGCTGCGTAATCATATTTGGCAATGCCGCCAAAATACTCCGCATGCATAATAGCCGCTGCAGGGTCGTCTTTTATTGCTGTTAATCCTGCAGGATTCCAATAACCAGCAGTAGCATCATTTACAGAAGCTACTTGCGCATTACCCATTCCTAATCCTTTTGCACCAGCTCCAATGTTTAAAAATTCATTGGAATATTTTCTAAACTGTGCATTACTTTGGTTAGAAAAAAACAATGAAAATATTACTAAAGCCAAAAAGCTTTGTTTCATATTAGATAAATTAATAATTAAAGTTCTACTAAATATACTTATTAACGAAAAAAAATATAAAAAAGTACGTAAAGTGGTATTAATCATACACATTTTATTACCAAAAGTATGTAAATATTAGGGTATTCTATTTTAAAACCTTATATATTATACAACTACGCAAAAATACAAGCGTTTTCGAAAATATATATTAATAAAAAAAAATAAATAGGCATTAAAGCAGATAGTATTAGTTTATCTGAAAATTTCTTTACACTTTGCAGCCTAAATAATAACTTAAATACAATATTTGAAAATGAAAAGTTTTATTACTGAGCTGAAATGGAGGGGAATGTTGCAGGATATTATGCCAGGCACTGAGGAACAACTTAATAAAGAAGTAACTAGCGGCTATGTAGGATTTGACCCCACCGCCGATAGCTTACATATTGGTAGCCTTGTGCCAATATTACTACTAGTTCATTTACAAAAAGCAGGTCATAAACCCGTTGCGTTAGTTGGTGGTGCTACTGGAATGGTGGGCGACCCAAGTGGTAAAAGTGAAGAACGTAATATGCTAAATGAAGATGTGCTTAATAAAAATGTGGAGGGAATAAAAAAACAATTACAAAAATTTTTAGATTTTGATAGTAAAGTGGCAAATGCCGCAGTGATGGTAAATAACTACGAATGGTTTAAAGGCATTAGCTTTTTAGATTTTATAAGAGATGCTGGCAAACACATTAGCGTAAATTATATGATGGCTAAGGATAGTGTGAAGAAAAGATTGGAAGGCGAAAATGGCATGTCATTTACAGAATTTACTTACCAGCTGGTGCAGGGTTACGATTTTTATTGGTTGTATAAAAATATGGACTGCAAATTGCAAATGGGTGGTAGCGATCAGTGGGGCAATATTGTAACAGGCACTGAACTTATTCGTAAAAAAGAAGGCGGCGAAGCATTTGCTTTTACATGCCCGCTTATAAAAAAAGCCGATGGTGGCAAGTTTGGAAAATCGGAGCAAGGTAATATTTGGTTAGATCCTGAAAAAACTACACCTTATCAATTTTATCAATTTTGGCTAAATGCATCGGATGAAGATGCAGAGGGTTGGATAAAGATTTTTACATTCTTATCAAAAGTAGAAATAGATACAATCATTGAAGAACATAAAAAAGATGCAAGCAAAAGATTGCTTCAAAAAACTTTGGCAAAAGAATTAACCATTTTTGTGCATAGTAATGATGCATATGAAAAAGCTGTAGAAACCACACAAAAATTATTCGATTCTAAAAATGCATCGGTAGATAGTTTATCGGAAAATGATTTGAATAGTATTGAAGGAATTGTAAAAGCCACTGTACAAAAAACTGTTTTTGAAAATGGAATTGATATTACTTCGCTATTTACAGATATTGGTATTTTTCCAAGCAAAGGAGAAGCAAAAAAAATGATAATGTCTGGTGGCGTAAGTATTAATAGAAATAAAATAGAAGACCCAAGATTAGTACCTGATAAGAGTATGCTCTTACATAATAAATTTTTATTGGTACAAAAAGGAAAGAAAAATTATTATTTAATTGAAGTTGTTTGAATATAAAATTTACACTTCAAATTAAAACAAATAAACCTCCCGCTTAATAAAAACGGGAGGTTTATATTTTTAAGTAACCATCAGATTACTCAGCTTCTTTGCTAGCAGCACCAGCTTCATCGCTAGTAAGCTTTGCTTTCAAATCTGCCAATGCACCGAGGTCGCCAAGCGTAGTTTTCTCTACTTTACTTTGAATAGCTTTTACCGCTTTCTTTGTAGATTCTACTTCCGCTTTTTTCTCTTTTATTTCTACTTGTCTTTCTTCTTCTTTTTCTTGCTCCCACAATCTTGTATGACTAAGTACAATGCGTTTATCATTACGATCAAATTCAATTACAACAAAATTTGCAATCTCATCTTGCGCAATAGCTTTGTCATCTTCTTTCATCAAATGACGAGTAGGTGCAAAACCTTCTAAGCCATAAGGAAGTTGTACCACAGCGCCTTTATCATCTTTCTTACTTACTGTACCTTCATGTAAAGTACCTACAGCAAAAGTATCTTCAAGGCTGTTCCAAGGATCTTCTTCAATTTGCTTATGTCCAAGTTGTAGTTTGCGTCCTTCTTTATCAATACTCATAATCATCACCTCTATTTCATTACCAACTTTTGTGTATTCATTCGGATTATGGAAACGCTTCAACCAGCTTAAATCGCTGATATGAATCATACCACCAATACCAGTAGAAAGCTCAACAAACACACCATACGGCGTAATGTTTTTAACTGTACCCATATGCTTGCTACCTTCTGGGAAAGTTCCTTCAATAGCACTCCAAGGATCGTCTGTAAGTTGCTTAATAGACAAACTCATTTTACGAGTTTCTTTATCTAGTGTTACCACTTTTGCTTCATACTCATCACCAAGTTTAAAGAACTCTTTAGCATTGATTGGCGTATTAGACCAAGTAATTTCGCTTACGTGTACCAATCCTTCTACTCCAGGTGTAATTTCTAAGAACGCACCATAGTCTTCAATATTTACAACTTTACCTTTTACGGTATCGCCTTCTTTAAAGTTTTCTGCTAATGTATCCCAAGGGTGAGGTGTCAATTGTTTCAAGCCAAGGCTGATGCGTTTTTTGTCATCATCAAAGTCAAGTACAACTACATTTATTTTCTGATCCATCTTCAACACTTCTGTAGGATGGTTTATGCGACCCCAAGAAATATCCGTGATGTACAATAAACCATCTAAACCACCAAGGTCAAGGAATGCACCAAAATCAGTAATGTTTTTGATAACACCTTCCAATACTTGTCCTTTCTCTAATTTACCAATAATTTCAGCTCTTTGTGCTTCAATATCGCTTTCAATAAGTGCTTTGTGCGATACAACAGCGTTCTTAATCGTTTCGTTAATCTTAACAACTTTAAACTCCATTGTTTTACCAACAAACTGATCGTAGTCAGTTACTGGTTTCACATCTATTTGAGATCCTGGTAAGAAAGTTTCCATACCAAAAACATCAACAATCAATCCACCTTTAGTTTTGCTAGTAACAAGACCAGTTACAATTTCACCAGTTTTGTTTACTTCCATAATGCGCTCCCATGCACGTGTAGTACGAGCAGCTTTGCGGCTTAGGTTTAAGTTCCCTTCTCTGTCTTCTTTCTCTACCACCATTACTTCTATCACATCTCCCACTTTAATGCCGCCTGGTATATCTCTAAATTCATTCAAAGAAATAAGACCATCGCTTTTAAAGCCAATGTTAACAACAGCATCGGTTTTGGTTAAAGATTCAATAGTTGCTTGAATCATTTCGCCATCATTAATTTGTTTGAAAGTGTTATCATACACACCATCATACTTTTCTTTTTCTTCTTTTGTGTAAGAAGAAACGTTTCTTTTGTCTCTGCTCCAATCAAAATCATCATGAGCAGTTTGTACTGGTGGTACATAAGCAGGTTTTGCTTCCGCAACCACTACTTCTTCTACCGCTACTTCTTCTACCACTACTTCTGGAGTAGCTTCAGGGCTGTTTGTTGTCGCAGTGGCCTCGGTTGCATCTTGTGCAGCCATTGGCTCCTGATCTTCTGCGTTTAGTTGTTTGTTAATATTAAATGACATAAATTAATTCCCGTTTGTTTTTTTAACGGGGTGCAAATGTACAATTTTTATAGGATAATTGGTACGTTTCGTTGTTGCATTTTTGAAATTCAAAGAAATGATTCTACTAGTATGGCAAAGGGATAACAAAGTCATTACATTCATAATCATTACCTTAACTAAAACTTAACTTCTACTACCCTAGCAGTTCCCCACTTCCCCAAAAGACATAAAAAAACTAATGTTGCCCATGTTTGTTTTTTTAAATAAATATACTTGAAATATCCGCTCATAAAAAATCAGGGAAAATATTTTTCCACTTTTAAAAAAAAATGAATCGAAAATTAAAAATTAGTCGTAACTCTTTTTGAGCTCAACAAATAACTCCTATACTTTATTGAAAAATTGTTTAAAGATTTACTTCTTTAAAATATAACCGTACAAAAAAAACTCCACCAAATTTTCTGTAATAATGCAGAAAATATTTTTTAAAACATTTTAAATAAAAAATCATGAAAAGAAAAATTTCAGCAGCGGTCCTTTTAATGGTGATGATTATAAATACCACTCTACCAGCATTTGCCTCATCGCACAGAGAAGCACCGTTGATTGCAAACGACCCATTGGCAGACAATACAGATGTATATGCCTTTCGTAGTCCGGATGCCCCAAACACGGTAACCATTATTGCTAATTATGTGCCATTTCAATTGCCACAAGGCGGGCCAAATTATTATCAATTTGGAGAAAACATTCGTTACGAAATACACATCGACAACAATATAGCTACCAAAGGAGATGATATTATTTATCGTTTTACTTTTTCAAAAACCAATGAGGACCCTACCACATTCTTCAACATCAGGCTAGGTAAACAAAACCTAAAAACCACTTATAAAATGGAGCGGAGTATGAACGGCGGCATGAATTTTCAAACAGTAATAAATGATGGAATTGTGCCGCCGCCCAATGTTGGCCCACGTTCCATCAGTTCTCCTGTTGGCTTAAATGCACCAGATTATAACAGCCTTATCAATAGCTCTATCGGCACGGCAAGCAGTGGAGAAAAAGTTTTTTGCGGTCCATCCGAAGATCCGTTTTTTGTGGACCTTGGTGGTATTTTTGATCTTGGTGATGCTCCACGTACTACTGGCAGCATGCCAACAGATGGTTTAAAATGCTTGAATGTTTCAACCATTGCATTGCAAATTGATATTAGCACTTTGCAAAAAGACAAGAAGCCGGTAAGCCAAAGCACTAGCATTCTTGATCCTAATTTTGTAATTGGTGTGTGGGCAAATGCAAGCCGCCAGAAAATAAAGGTTTTAGAAGAAGATGGTAAAGGGAAATCAGAAGAAGGAAAATGGATACAAGTATCAAGACTTGGAATGCCACTTACCAACGAAGCAGTAATTCCTATTGGCATGAAAGATTATTGGAATTCTTTATCTCCTTATCAAGATTTATCAAAACTTAGCACATTCGGAAAATATTTTTACAATCCTGAATTGGCTTTGTATATGGACGATACTTTTTTCGGAGCAGCAGTCCCTGCCTTTACACCGCTTCGTATTCAAAGAAATTCTTTGGGTGCATTTGGTTTTGGTAACAATCAAAATGGTTTGTATAGCTTAAAAGGCAATCCCGCATTAAATGGTACAGCGCTTGCTGAATCTGCGTTTGGGGGCTTGCTCCTTCCTGCAGCAAATTCTCCTCGCTCGGTAGATCTATGGCCAATATTTCACACAGGTGTTCCCAACTTACGTCCATACCAATTGGCAACGGGAAAAGCAGGCAATCCATTAGCGGAAGGAAAACCTTTTATCAACAACTTTCTTCCAAATGGTGGAGACATGCTTCGTTTAAATATGGCCGTGCCTCCAACTTCAAGAAGCAGTAGTCAGTTTAGCTCATTAGGTTTGGTACAAGCCGCAGTGCTTGGCTTAACAGAACCTGCATATAATTCTAACACCAGTATTCAGAACATTCCAAATATGGATGGCTTTCCGAATGGAAGAAGATTAGAAGATGATGTTACTAGAATTGAATTGCAAGCAGTAAGTGGTGTAGTATTGGCAGCTATAGGTTTGTGGTACGACGATTACATTCCAAGTTCGAGTCCAAGCCCAGTTACACCAAATCTCATAAATGTACTCACCTACAGCACTGGTATAGATGCAAATGATATAGCACTAAAAACATCGTTCCCTTATGTACAGGCGCCATTTGCAGGCAATTACATTTGTCCATGCAATACAAACAAGAGTAGCAATAACAAAAATACAATTAGGAGTAATGTAAATACAGGAAGTGTGCCATTAGAAGCTCTAGAAGTTTTTGCAAAAGTTTCTCCTAACCCTTTTGTTGATAAAGGTATTATTACTTACCATCTTGATGCAACTGCGGCAATTAATATTTCATTGCTAAATGCACAAGGACAAATGATAAAGCAACTCGTAAATAAAAATTTGAAATCTGGTACCTATACAGAAAAAATTGGCAATAGCGAATTGACTAAAGGTATTTATTTCATCAAAATTTCTAAAGATGGAGAAGTAAAACAAACCATCAGAGTTGTAAAAGAATAATGACTTTGCTAAGGCTGTTTCAATAAAAGAAAAAACCGAAAAGGGCTGAAATATATACCTGTACTGGTTTTATTCAATACACAATTTTTGTTGAGCTAAACATGTAAAAAATCTTTTTTTTTGAAACAGCCTTTTTTAATTTTAAAAACAAGCACGCTTTATTTTTTTTAATACCATTAAAACTTCAAAAATGAAAAATAAAATATTTTACCCAGTCCTCTTCTTCCTTTTTATTGTCTCTGTTGGTTTTATTATAATGAAGCAACAACGCAATGAACGAATAAAAGAAACAATTGTTTATACATTGCTTCCACGAAAAGGAATGCTCACCAAAACCGATGAATGGATAAACACCAAAAAAAATGTTGACATTTTACAGAAGAAAATTACTGCAGATCCTTTAGATACTAAATCCATCATTGCACTTGCCAATTATTTTATTTTGGAAGCAAGAGCTACTGGCAATTATGCCTACTACGACAAGGCTGCCATGAAGCTTGTGAATGGTGTAATTAAAATTGATGCAAACAACTTTGATGCATTAACCCTTAAATCCTTAATCTATTTAAACCAACATCATTTTGATGATGGCTTAGCAGTAGCACAACAAGCAAAAAATATCATTCCTTACAATGCTTTTGTGCATGGCATTTTAGTAGATGGTAATGTGGAAATGGGAAATTACGATTCAGCATTGGCATGTGCACAAATAATGATGAACATAAGGCCCGACCTGCGTTCTTATGCAAGGGTAGCTTACCTACGAGAAATTCACGGCGACAATAATGGGGCCATTAAAGCAATGAAAAAAGCTATTGCTGCTGGTGCGCCTGGCGATGAAGCTACCGAATGGTCAAGGATACAAATTGGACATTTGTACGAAAATATTGGCGACCTTAAAAATGCTGAAATGAATTATCAAATTGCATTGAATGAAAGGCCAGGTTATATATATGCATTGGCAGGCTTGGCTCACTTAGCTTTTGCTACGAAAGATTATAGCAAAGCCATTAATTATTATGAGCAAGCTGCTAAAGATGCCAATGATGGCGCATTTAAAGAAGAGTTGGCTACTGCATATTTTTTAGCAGGGCAAAAAGAAAAAGCCATTAAATTAACAAATGAAGTAATTAATGAACTTAGTAAAAATGCAAAAGCTGCCAATGCAGATGAAAGTATTGGTCACTATGCCGATAAGGAATTGGCTTATGCATATCTGGCCATCAACAATTATGATAAGGCAATAGAACATGCGTTGTTGGAATACAATCGTCGTCCAAAAAATATTGAAGTAAATGAAACAGTGGCTTGGGTGTATTATAAAAAAGGAGAAACTTCTAAATCGCTGCCATACATAAAAGTAGCATTAATTACCAATAGTAAAAATCCAACACTCTTATGTAGGGCGGGTTTAATTTTTGCAAAAAATGGAGATGAAAGCAATGGTAAAAAATATATACAAGCAGCTTTACTAAGCAATCCAAATATTGATGAAACACTAAAGGCAGAAGCAATGCATCTGGAAAAAGAAATGTAACACTGAATTAAAAATACTGGCGGGTTGAACTACCACCACGGCTATCTGTCGCTGTGGGTGAAAACCCACAGCGTTAAATTAAAGATATTGAATGAAAGGTACACGAATGCTATTTTTATGAAAAAAAATTACGAAATGGATATTCATATCTCATCCACTAAAAAAATATACTTGTTATTGTTGGTTTTATTTTCTGCTCAGCTGCTTTTTGCACACACTATCAATTATAATTTAGAAAATGCCCCAACAAAAGATGTAGTTTGGTTTTATACAAAATTAGGTTTCTCGCATATAATACCACAGGGTTTCGATCATATTTTATTTATAGTTGCACTGTGTTTATTAAGTACTAAAATAAAACCAATGCTTTGGCAAGCCACTGCATTTACGGTAGCGCATTCCATTACACTTGCGCTAAGCATGAAAAATATTGTTATGGTGCCTAGTCCAATCGTGGAATCTATTATTGCACTTTCAATTGTTTTTGTAGCATTAGAAAATATATTTATTGCTCAATTAAAATCTTGGCGCATTCTTGTGGTGTTTCTTTTTGGATTAATTCATGGCATGGGCTTTGCCAGTTCATTAAACGAAATTGGTTTGCCCAATGGAAAATTTTTCACTTCCATTCTCTCTTTTAATGTAGGCGTAGAGCTTGGTCAAATGGCAATAATAGTGGGAGTTTTTTTTACCTTAATTATTCCTTTTAAAAATAAAACTTGGTATAGAAAAAGAATTGTTTATGGCTTATCTGCTGGTATTGCTTTGGTAGCTGCTTTTTGGGTAGTAGAAAGGGTTTTTATAACAACACAATAAATGCTTTCGCCTTTGTTAGTGCCCTACGAAACGTTTGCCATGATAAGCTTAAAGCACAATTATTTTATATAGTTGCAAACCCTATTTCTTAAATGTAAAAAATATATGATTGAAGCTGATTGTTCGTGGGACAAGAACCAATGGACAGGAGGCATAAATTAATTATGTTAAGGAAGTAACCATTTTTGCCACTTAGGTTTGTTTTCAAAATAATTTCTAAAATGGGTCTTGAAATCATACAGTTCAGACTTAGCTGGGAAATTACTTTTTTTTGCAAACTCATTATAACCTGTCTCGTTTGTAAATCTTATAAATGTTTTTTTTGGCAAGTCATAGCCCTCTACCCCTGCTTTTTAGCTATAACTTTGCAAATACTTCAATAATTTTAAGTTCTTTTATTATGGCAGTTGCTATTAATATATACCCCCCGATCTGTATTTTTTTAAGGTATATGCTACACTGTACTTGGAAAATTCTATCGGGCTTTTATTATGCTATAGATTGAAAAAGATGGTATGTAGACACAAATAGCATGGCAAAGTAAAACTTATTCAATTTTTGCATCTATCTAATGTTTAAATAAAAAAGTACCATTATAATTAATGTTGGCCTCCACATGCTGACGAAATTATTTTGCTACATAACTCAGTTATCTGAATTTTTCTGTACGTTTTCCAATAGAGTAAAATATAAAATTTGTTCCATGAATTAGCTTTACTTTGCTGTGGAAAATCGCTTAAAAATACTTTCCCATATTAAACTTAAAATGTAAAAAGAAATTCTGTACACTTATATGAAATTAATAACCCTAGGTCACTACAAAATCTTAACGACAGCTTTTACTATTCTCTCAACTTTTTTAATAAGCCAAACATACGCTCAAGAAACAACTACCCCTGCCAGCCATTGCAGATTTAACGGCGTATCAGAAAACATAACCCAACCTGGTGAAGAACAATCTACAGGCACCAGCGGCACAGGTGCAAACATTGATGTACTTTATCATAAAATTTACTGGCGCATCAATCCGGATAGTGCTGTAAAATATATCAAAGGTTCTGTGCAAACCAATTTTAAAACCATTCAAAATAATGTGTCCTCCATAAGTTTTGATTTGCGTAGCGGGTTAATTATAGATTCCATTAAATTTCGCAATCTTCTTTTACCTACTATAAACATTAATCATGTAAGCAATATTGTAACCATCAATCTTGGTGTTACGCTTACCAATAATTTTATTGATTCGCTCATCATTTTTTACCAAGGCACGCCACCAGCCGTTTCGGGTGCTGCACAAGGTTATCAAAGAGCTACCAATGCAGGTGCCGGCAATTACATTACTACACTTTCCGAATCTTATGAAGACAGAGATTGGTGGCCATGCAAACATGATATGCAAGACAAAATAGACTCGCTAGATATTACCGTAAATGTACCTTGGGCTGCTACTACTGCTGCCGATACTTTTTGGGTAGCCAGCAATGGAAAAATGATTGACTCTACCATCAATGGAACCAATCGTACCTTCACCTTTAAAAATCGTTATCCCATTGCATCGTACTTGGTTTTTGTTTCTGTAGCAAAGTTTGATAGATTTTATCGTTCTGTAAATATTAGCGGTACTGATGTACAAGTGGTGTATAATTTGCTAAAAGGAAAACCAGCTGCAACTATTACCAATGCGCTTATTGCAATGGATAGAATGAATTTAGTCTTACCAGCTTTCAGTAGCAAAATAGGCGACTACCCTTTTAAAAATGAAAAGCATGGCTACTACGATGGCTTGCTAGGCGCAGGCGGTATGGAGCATCAAACTTTTTCTGGTATGGCTACGAGTGCGCTCACCAGCACAAGCACTCTTGCGCACGAGCTCATGCACCAATGGTTTGGAGATAATGTAACTTTTGCCACTTGGAACGATTTGTGGCTTGCAGAAGGTTTTGCAAATTATGGCGAAGCATTGGCCGCAGAGTTAGTACCATCATTGGGGCAAAATCCTTACACTATAAGAAACAGTATTAAAAATTCTGCACTTAACTCTACCGTAAGTGCATGGATACCCAATGGCAATACTACTACATCCAATCTCATTTGGAGCAGTGCCTATGGCGGTGCCGTTTATACAAGAGGCGCTATGGTGGTTTCTATGCTAAGAGCCATTGCTGGCGATACTAAATTTTTTCAAGCACTTACCAATTATCAAACCAACCTTGCAGGAAAATCTGCTAATGCAGATTCATTAAAAAATTATTTCAATACAATTTTGAACAGAGATATTTCTGTATTTTTTAATGACTATGTAGGAGGCTCCGGCAATGCTGCCGTAGCAGTTGGGGGAAGAGGAAACCCAATAAATACCATTAATTGGAACAGCCCATTAGCAAATAAATTGGTTGTACAAGTAGCCTCACAAACACAAAGTGCAAGCTCAAATGTAACTTATTACAGAGGCCCAGTAGTGTTGCATGTAAAAGGTGCATTAGCATCACAAGATACTACACTAAGTTTTTTCGATTGGGGTGCAGGCAATTTATCTTATGCGGGCAACGGACTCGGCGCACCCATTAGCGGAAATTTATTGTCGTACGATTTATCATTTACACCTACCACTGTTTTGTACGATGATAGTGCAAGAACTTTATCTACTGGCAGTACTGTATTTGTACCAACGTTAAATGCAGGTGGTTTTAGTTTTAATAACACTACAGCTGCTAATGCCACATGCATAGCGCCCGCAAGCATGTTTGTTACGCTAAGTACAAATGCAATAAACGGTTTTGCAAATCCCATTACACTCTCTGTAGTTTCTGGAGTGCCTGCTGGTACCAATGTAACGTTCAGCACAAATCCTATTGCGGCAGGCAGTAGTACAATTGTTACACTAAACAATACAAATACACTAGCCTCGGGCACATACAATATTATTTTGCAAGGCACTGCTACAGCTGCCAATAACCAAACCGCTACTATTTCTTTTGTAATAAACCCAGGTGCAAGCCCTGCTATAACTACACAACCTATTAACCAAACAGTTTGCGATGGAGCAAACGTTACATTTACAATTACAGCTGCAACTGCCACCAATTTTCAATGGCAAGTAAGTACAAATGGTGGCGCATCTTGGGCTAATATTACTGGCGCTACCAATGCTACTTTTATTTTATCGGCTGTTACCAGTTCACTTAATGGAAATGTATATCGCTGCCAAGCAAGCACTGTTTGTGGCATTACAAATTCTACTAGTGCTATACTAAATATAAATACAGCTATCGCCATTACCGCACAACCTGCGAGTGCTACTATTTGCTCAGGACAATCCAATACATTTTGTGTAACTGCTACTGGTAGTAATGTATTGTATCAATGGCAATCAAGTACGAGCTGTACAGGGCCATGGACCAATGTTGTTGCAGCCACAAATTCATGCCTTACTTTAAATAATGTTTTAGCAACAGTATATTATCGTTGCGTTGTTTCCTCATCATCTTGTGCAGGAAGTATAACAACAAATTGTGCTACACTTACTGTAAATACTGGCGTAATCATTTCTACCCAACCCACCGATGCAGAAAACTGTGCAGGCACGCAAGCCACGTTTACTGTAGCAGGCACAAGCACACAAACCATCAATTACCTATGGCAGATAAGTACCAATAATGGCGCATCGTTTAGCAATATTAGTGGGTCAAATAATGCAAGTTACACAGTTACAAACCTAACTACGAGCGCTAGCAATAATCACTACCGTTGTCTATTAACAAATGCATCTTGCAGTACACCTACTGTTTCCAACGCAGCCATACTTACGGTAAAACAATTACCAGCCATAACCTTATCTGCCGCACCATTTACCACTTTATTGCCTTCGCAAACTACGATCATAACGGCTACCATCGTTTCATCCAATGCTGGTACCATTACAACAAATTGGTTTTACAATACTGCCCCAATAAGCGTTACAGCAAACACGTATCCTGTGGCCATAAACCAAGTAGGCGATTATTATGCAACCATTAAAGAAACATTTCCAAGTGGTTTACAATGCAGCAATACTTCTGCTACCATTACCATCACTGCATCTGAAAGCGATAAACTATTTATTTTTCCCACACCTAACAATGGCAGCTTTAATGTGTCGTATTACAACAGCAGCAACACAAATACCAAAAGAAATATTTCTGTGTTCGATGCTAAGGGCGCATTAGTTTATAAAAAAGAATTTGCTGTAACAGGTTTTTATACACTACTACCTGTAAACTTACAAGCAGCCAGCAGAGGCGATTATTTTGTAATCATTTTTGGTGGGGATGGAAAGAGATTGGCGGTGGGGAAGGTGCAGGTGAAGTAATTAAAATAATGAGGAGCATGAGCAACAAAGCAAAGCCAAACATTTGTACCTGCCTGCCGGCAAAGGCAGGTCCGCCTGTGCGCTATACCTTCGTATATGTGATGCTGCGCTACGCTTGCACACATATACTCGGTGCCGCTTCCATGCGGGCTACGCTGAGCAAGCGAACTTTTTTCAGCTTTTATTATGCAATAGATTGAAGCGCATATCCACATTTACACCTCCCAACAAAGGCAAATGATATATTTTGTATGCCAGAATTTTGTAAATTTGTACAAACAACAATGTTATGGCAATTGTATCTGAAAAAAATGAAGTATTGGAAAATATTGTGCAAGTAGTAAAAACTTTTAAGGTAGAAGAGCAAAAAGATATTCTTAAAAAATTGCAAATAGAGGCGTATTTAAAACAAAGCAATAAGCCAATAGCCAAGTACGATAAAACCAAAATAAAAGCGCCTACTATGAAGGAGATTGATAACTGGAAACACCAAGCTCGTGCAACAAAATGAGAATAAAGAAATACGTTTTTGATACCAATATTTTTATTAGCTATATCATTACCAACAAGCAACTATTTCTAGCACAAATAGTGTTAGATGAAAATTTAAAGATTTTTTATTGTACAGAATTGTTAGAGGAATTAAAACGTGTACTAACTTATCCCAATTTAAAAAAGTATAACATCAATATTAGCGAAGCTGTTCATTTCGTTAAGTCTATTTGCTACTTGCATACATTAGAATACCCCATAAAAAAATATATACCTACCGACGAAGCCGATAATTATATTATAGCATTGGCTTTGCAAACAAATAGTGGTTTTGTAACCAGTGGCGATAAAGATATTTTAAGCCAAAAAGCCAACCTCGAAAAAAAATACACAAAACTTAAAATTATTACAAAAGCAGAATTCGAAAAAAGGTTTGCGTAATTTATTTTGCTTTGGAGCATGAGCAACACTACAAAGCCAAACATTTGTACCTGCCTGCCGGCAAAGGCAGGTCCGCCTATACGCTATACCTTCGTATATGTATGCTGCGCTACGCTTGCACACATACACTCGGTGCCGCTTCCATGCAGGCTAGGGTGAGCATTGGTAATTTTATTGTGCTTTTATTTTGGGATAGATTGAAGCGGATGATTTACAAGAAAAAATAACTTTTCTACTCAAATAAATTTTATCTCCCTACAAACAAAATCTTTCATCGTTTTTACAGGCAGTTTACTTTCTGCATTCTTTGTAAGAAATGTATTACATCTTTCTTCTGTAAAAAATTTTGTTCGCAATGCTTCACATAAAAAATCCATTGTAGTCAAGTAATCTATTTTGTGCATGGCGCAGTAATTTTTTATATCTTTTAAATTACTACTTGCCAATATATTTTTATTGTACCTCGCTACAGCAAGGCAGGCACTTTCTCCTTCCCCTTTAAAAAGCATATTCTTTATCCAAAAATATTCTTTCTTTATCACTTCATCATCTTCCGGAAAATTCATTAATCGAATATGTTTTGCACTCAACAAATTACTTATTTGAGTACGAATCTCCTTCGACGGCCAATTTTGCAATTCTGCATGTACCTTATCTAAAATGTAAATTTTATTAGTAGGGAAAATTTTATCTATTACAAATGCTTCACCTCCTGTTACAAAATGAGAAACTACATCGGCATCTATTAAAATAATCCTATCAGAACGCTCCATTTTCTATATCTGTAAGTTTATTAATATCAATACCTAAATCTCGCAGCAATGTGTAATAATGGCTTTGAGATATTTTTTCTTTTTCATAAAGCCCCCTAGCTATGGTACCGTAGTCGCCTATGTGTTGGTTAGCATTACCAGGTTCGTACAACGCTGTTTGATAGCCATTTTCCAAAGCTCCTCTTTTTATATTAATGCTAAAAGTTGTGTATTGTTCACTATTAATAATGCCTAATTTTTTAAGCCTGTATAATAATGCTCTGCGACTACAAGAAAAAAAATTTTCTATAAACAATATCGTCTTTAAAGAAATATTTTTCCCCTCTAATTCTTCATTAGGAATATTTTCAATTACACCTTCTTTGGGTAGTAGTAAAAAACTCGCAAAAATATCTGCGTATTGCTCAATCTTACTAATAGCTTTATCAAACAAGCCAGTGGTACATACTTGTGCTGTAAAATTTTCTTGAATAAATAAATGGTATAGCTCGTGGCAAATAGTAAAATGTTGCTTGCCCAAAGATTGTGTATTGTTCACCAGCATAAATCTATCAGCCGCATTTGCTTTAAGTGCCATGCCCGAAAAATTTTCTGATAATGGTGCAAACGCTGTAATTACATTTGCTTTTTGCAAAAGGCTTTTTAGCCGAATAGGATCTGTGCTGCTAAGCCCATATTCATTTCTAAAAGATAAAGCCTGCTTTTCTAATATAAGTTCGTTTACATTACTCATTTACCAAAGCTTGTTTCATATTCAAATAGTTACGCACTATTTTTTTAAACTGTGCTATACTTTTTAGGTCTTCAGGTTTCAATTCATCTGCCCTAAAAGCAAACGAAATATTTACATTTCTTTTTTCAGCATCCTCCTCATAAAAATCATATTCATTTACACAAAAAAGGTTAGCTAAGCTATTTAAATGAGTTGTAGTTATACTTCTTGCACCAGTTTCGTAATAGGATATTTGCTCACGAGTAGTTTGCAAATATTGCGCAAGCGCATCTTGTGTAAGGCCAAGCTTATCTCTAAAAAGCTTTATGTTTTGCCCCACGGTGCTATTTGGTTGGTTGGAGGTAGTCATTGCAGTTATTGTTACAAATATAGTGCCTTTTTTCAAATCGCAAAATATTGTAACAGTATTTTATTAATAAAAATTACTCCCCTTACGTTTAGCTTAAAAATAAAATACTGTTAATTATTAGGTTATGAACATTTTATATTAAGTTAAGTTGTTAGGAGCATGAGCAACACAGCAAAGCCTAACATTTGTATCCACCTGTGCGCTGTACCTTCGTGTATGTATGCTTCGCTGCGCTTGCACACATACACTCGGTGCCGCTTCCATGCGGGCTACGCTGAACAGAGATAATTCTATTGGGCTTTTATTATGTGGGACATTGAAGTAGATGTATTATTTTACAAAAAGATAAGTAGAGATAAGCTCTTTTCCTTATCTTGTTGTTTTACGATAGTATTAAACAACACAGTACTTTCAATATTATTTCAGTTGTGAAATAGTCAGTATCAAAAATTATATTTATACCTAAAATATTGATTGCAAAAAACGACAATTGTGATGCCTTTTTGGGCAATTACTGAAATACATGCAAAATTGACTTTTAAAGAATTATATGACAGCAGAACAACTTAAAGAATTAGAAGCCAATTTATGGACAGCAGCAGATAAGTTACGAGTAGATAGTGGACTTAAAGCCAGTGAATATTCCACGCCCATTTTAGGATTAATATTTCTTCGCTTTGCCTCAATACGCTATAACAAAGTAAAAGCAGAAATTGCTGCTGAAATGGCGTCCCAAAAAAAATCACGGATGCAACAAAAAATAGAAGACATTTCTATTTTGAAATGTGGTTTTTATTTACCGCCTGAAGCAGAGTACGATTATCTGCTAAACCTGCCAGAAAAACAAGACATTGCAAAAGCCATTAAAAAGGCAATGGAGCAAATAGAATATTACAAACCACAATTAAAAGATAGTTTACCCAAAGATGAGTATTACAAACTCTACACAAAAGATGATAGAAGTTTGCCAAAAACATTGCTAAAAATTTTTAAAGACATACCTGAAGATGCCACAGGCGATTTGTTTGGTAAAGTATATGAATATTTTTTAGGTGAGTTTGCACTAGCCGAAGGGCAAGGTGGTGGCGCATTTTACACGCCTACCAGTGTGGTAAAACTAATGGTAGAAATTATTGAACCCTACAAAGGCACCATATTTGACCCAGCCTGTGGTAGTGCGGGCATGTTTGTACAAAGCAGTAGTTTTGTAGATAGGCGCAGAGAAGAATTGCAAGACGATGATACCAAAGACCTAATGGTGTATGGCAGCGAAAAAGATTCGGAAACGGTAAAGCTAGCCCGAATGAATTTGGCGGTAAATAATTTGCGTGGAGAAATAATGCAAGCCAATGCCTATTACGAAAACCCGTACGATAGTTACGAAAAGTTTGATTATGTAATGGCTAACCCACCGTTTAATGTGGACGAAGTAAATTATGATAGAATAAAAGACGATAAACGCTTTAACCAATACGGTATTCCAAAAAACAAAACCAAGCCTAGCAGCAAAAAAGAAGCAGCCATAAACAGTGTACCCAATGCAAATTATTTATGGATAAATTTATTTGCTACCTCATTAAAACCAACAGGCAGGGCAGCCTTGGTAATGGCCAACAGTGCCAGCGATGCACGAAACAGCGAAGCCGACATACGCCAACAACTTATACAAAGCAATGTGATAGATTGTATGCTCACTCTGCCAAAAAATATGTTTTACACTGTTACACTACCAGCTACACTTTGGTTTTTTGATAAATCGAAACGTCAGACTGAGCTTGTCGAAGGCGAGCAAAAAATATTATTTATTGATGCTCGAAATATTTTTAAACAAGTTACCCGCTCGTTAAGAGAGTTTACCGAAGAACATATACAAAATATAGCCACCATTGTACGCTTATACCGAGGCGAAACAAAAAGACTAAAACAGCTCATAACCAAATACCAAAAGCAAGCCAACGATTTTGAAAAGCAAGCAACCCTACAAAGCAAGGCTGTAGAAAAAATACAAAAAGAAAAACCAAACGATGAAAAAGAAATTAAACGTTGGGAAAAACAATTAGAAGAAGCGGAGAAAAAACAAAAGGCATTAACCGACCAACAACAATATTTTGTAGCACATATAGATTGGCTGAAAGAACGCTTTCCCAATGGCGTGTATGAAGATGTAACAGGCTTGTGCAAAGCAGCCACACATGCAGACCTTAAAGAACAAGATTACTCCCTTAACCCAGGTAGGTATGTAGGTGTAGTTATTGAAGAAGATGGATTAACGGAAGAAGAGTTTATGAGTGAAATGAAGGATAGGCATGCTGCTTTGAATGTGTTGAATAAAAAAGCTGCAAGCTTAGAAAAATTGATTGAAGGGGATTTAATTACATTAGAAAATTAATATGAAAGGTTGGAAAGAATATAGCTTTAAAGACATCACTACTAAAATTGGTAGCGGTTCTACTCCTACAGGTGGAAAGGAAGCTTATTATAATTCAGGAATAACTTTAGTTCGAAGCTTAAATATTTACGACTTTGAATTTGAGTATAAAGATTTAGCGTTCATCAATGAGCAACAGGCAAAAAAACTAAATGGTGTTACAATTGAAAAAGATGATATCCTTCTAAATATTACAGGATCATCAGTTGGAAGGTGCACAATCATTCCTGAAAAATTATTACCTGCAAGAGTAAATCAACATGTTTCAATCATTCGGACAAATAAAGAAATCGTCGATTCTAAATTTTTGCTTTATAGTATCAACTCATCTTTTTATAAAGAAGCTCTAATGCTGATTGCTGATAGTGGTTCTACAAGAGAAGCACTAACTAAAGTCGATATTGAAAAATTTAAAATTTTTCTTCCATCACTCCCTTCCCAACAACGCATAGCCTCCATCCTTTCCGCTTACGATGATTTAATTGAAACTAATAACCAGCGCATAAAATTGTTAGAACAAACAGCCAGAGAATTGTACAAAGAATGGTTTGTGAGAATGAGGTTTCCTGATTATAAAAAGACGAAATTTAAAAAAGGGATTCCTGAGGGTTGGGAAATAAAAGAGATAAGAGATTTTGGAAAAGTTGTTACAGGAAAAACGCCTTCTACATTTGTCCCAGAATATTATGGTGGAAATATTCCTTTTATTAAAACTCCAGATATGCATGGCAATATGTTTATATTAGAAACCTATGAGTATATTTCTGAAAAAGGATTAAATAGCCAGAAAAGTCAAACTTTACCAAGTGATTCTATTGTGGTAAATTGTATTGGTGCTTTATCAGGTTCCGTTTCTATAACGACTGAGATTAGTCAAACTAATCAACAAATACATTCAGTAAAATTATTTCATACAAAACAATTGGAGTTTCTATTTCATGCAATTTCTGATTTAAGGGAAATGATTCACCTGTATGGGAATACCGGTTCAACAATGACTAATTTAAGTAAAGGAAAATTCGAGAAACTCAAAATACTTTTTCCAAAAAATGATTTTGTTGAAAAATATAATTATTTAGTTAACCCAATGTTTAACCAAATCAAAACTCTTAATCAACAAAACACCCAACTCCGCCAAATACGAGATAGATTATTGCCAAGGCTCATGAGTGGTAAGTTGCAGGTAAAAAGTATGAACAGGATTTAAAAGATTAAAGGATAAATATGACTAGAGAAATAATTTTTATACTGAATTTCAAACCCATCGAATTCGAGGGGGTTGAAAAACCTAAAAGTTGGATGTTCCATTTTGGAACTTACCACTTTTCATATTTCTATCAAAGGGCAAAATTGAAAATGGATTATTAAAGAATACTTACAAGTTGGAAAATAAAAAAACCAGTTATTAAAAATAGCTTAATAACCCAATAGAATAGATAATGTTGGATAAAAAATTGCAAATACGAAACAGCACAGCCGAGTTTCTCATCTTCACCTCGCAGGCAGGTGAAAACACCATTGAAGTAATGGTGCAGGATGAAACCGTATGGCTAACTCAAAAAATGACAGCTGCACTTTTTGAGGTTGAAGTAAATACTATCAATTACCATTTGAAAGAAATTTACAACAGTGGCGAATTGAAGCAAGTAGCAACTATTCGAAAATTTCGAATAGTTCAAACTGAAGGCAAAAGAGAGGTGAACCGAGATGTAGTGTTTTATAATTTAGATGTAATTATTTCAGTTGGCTACCGTGTTAATTCAACACGAGCAACACAGTTTAGGCAATGGGCTACTTCAATATTAAGGGATTTTGCCATTCGTGGTTATGTGTTGGATAAAGAACGGTTGAAGAATGGAGCATTTTTAAGTCAGGCATACTTTAATGATTTGCTTGCAGAAATAAGGGAGATACGGGCAAGTGAACGAAATTTTTATCAAAAGATAACTGACATTTATGCAACAGCAATGGACTACAAAACGGATGATGTTGTAACACAAAACTTTTTTGCATCTGTTCAAAACAAATTGCATTTCGCAATGCACGGGCACACGGCAGCTGAGTTGATTGTGGCAAGAGCAAACAGCAAGAAAGAACGAATGGGTTTAAATACATGGAAAAATGCACCATCAGGAAAAATTATAAAAACCGATGTTTCTATTGCAAAGAATTATTTGAATGAAAAAGAATTAAAAAACCTTGACCGCTTTGTAACCATGTATCTTGATTATGCCGAAACTCAGGCAGAACGAAACATTCCAATGACTATGAAAGATTGGGCAGGAAAACTTAATGCTTTTTTACAGTTCAACGAAAAAGATATTTTGACTAATGCAGGTAAAGTAACACAAGCCATTGCCAAAGCATTTGCCGAAAGTGAATTTGAAAAATACCGAATTGTGCAAGACAAATTGTTTGAAAGCGATTTTGATAAGGCAGTAAAAAAATTAAGTTTACCATCGGAAACAAAATTAACTTCCAAAAAGAAAAAATAGCAATGGCCATCATTACCGAAGACCAAATAGAAAGAGCTATAATAAATGTGTTTGTAAACTACCTTGGTTACAGACATATTAACTGCTTTGTGCAAGATGGTACGGGGCGAGAAAGTGAAACCGATGTTGTAATAAAGCCGTTGCTAAAACAAAAACTGCAAGACTTAAACAGGCATTTATCTGCTGAAATAATTGAAGAAGCTTTTAAACAAATTTGCCAAACAAGGTTTGATAAAAGTGATTTGATGGCAAACAAAGAAATTTATAATTTGCTTAAAGACGGTGTACAGCTGAGCATTAATAATGCTGAAGGAAAGCAAGAACCCGTAACGGTAAAAGTTATTGATTTTAAAGACGAAACACAAAATGATTATTTGGTTATATCGCAGCTTTGGGTAAAAGGCGATTTGCGTTTGCGCCCTGATTTGATTGTTTACATCAATGGTTTGCCTATTATATTTATTGAATTGAAGAACAGTAATATTCCCATTCGCAATGCGTATGATGATAATTTGACCCGATACAAAAAACAAATTCCATTGCTATTTCGCTACAATGCTTTATGTATGCTAAGCAATGGTATAGAAACCAAAATCGGAAGTTTTAATGCAGGCTACGAATATTTTTTTAATTGGCTACGCCCAGAAAGCGAAAAACAAATTCCCGATAAAAAACGAATAAAAGATTACGGGGTAAGTTTAGATTATGCAGTCATTGGTTTGTGCGAAAAGAAACGCTTATTGGATTATGTAGAAAATTTTATTTTCTACTACAACGACAGTATAAAAATTGCCGCAAAGAACCACCAGTTTTTAGGGGTGAACAATGCGGTAAATAATTTTGCATTACGCTTGCAGCATGATAAAGATGGAACCGATAAAAATAACAAAGGAAAGCTAGGTGTATTTTGGCACACACAAGGAAGTGGAAAAAGTTACAGCATGATTTTCTTCACAAAGAAAATTTTTCGTCAGTTTACAGGTAATTATACTTTCTTAATTGTAACCGATAGAGATGATTTAGATGGACAGATTTACAGAAACTTTTTAGGCGCAGGTGCTTTTAGCAAAGACACCAAAAGCCAGCCTGCCAATAGTGAAGAATTGAGAACAATGTTGCAAACCAACACCCGATATATTTTTACACTCATACAAAAATTTAGGTACGATAAAGGCAAGCAATATCCTGTACTTTCTCACCGCAATGATATTATAGTAATCATAGACGAAGCCCATAGAACGCAATACAAAGATTTAGCAGAGAACATGCGCACAGGTTTGCCTAATGCACAATACATTGCCTTTACCGGTACGCCATTGCTTGGCAGTCGGGAGCTTACAAAGAATTGGTTTGGCGAAACGATTTCGGAGTATAATTTCAAACAGAGCATTGATGATGAATCAACTGTACCATTATTCTATCACAAACGAGTGCCACAAGTACTTTTACAAAATGAAGATATTGATGATGACCTTGCAGAAATTGTAAACGATGAAAATTTAACAGAACAGCAGCAAGAAAAATTAGAAAGAGAATTTTCGCAGGAGATGAGTGTACTTAAAGCCGATGACCGGTTGGAAATTATTGCAAGAGATATTGTGTATCATTTTCCACGAAGAGGATATTTAGGAAAAGGAATGGTAGTTGCCATTGATAAATTTACTGCAGTAAAAATGTATGATAAAGTAAAACGATTGTGGGAAGAAGAAAAAAGAGAAATACAAAAGCAGATAAGTGAAAGCAACATTGAAAAGGAGAAAACAGATTTGAAAAGGATTTTAGAATGGATGCGTAAAGCAGACATGGCTGTAATAGTAAGTGAGGAAGCAGGTGAAGAAGAAAAGTTTGAGAAAAACAATTTGGATATAAAGCCGCATCGTAAGCGAATGAAAACGGCAGATGAAAATGGGCAAGAATTAGAAGATAAATTTAAAGACAAAAAAGACCCTTTACAATTGGTATTTGTGTGCAGTATGTGGCTTACAGGTTTTGATGCACCAACGGTTTCTACATTGTATTTAGATAAGCCAATGAAAGACCATACGCTTATGCAAACTATTGCAAGGGCAAATCGTGTAACCGATTTTTTAATAAATGGTAAACCGAAGAAAAACGGTTTGGTAGTAGATTATTACAATGTATTTCGCAATCTTAAAAAAGCATTTGCTTCTTATGGTGGTGGCTCCATTGGTAACGGCGAGAACAAAGATGAAAACTCACCTGCTAGAGAAATAGAACAGTTATTTGTTTTACTGAAAGATGCCGTTACTGAATGTGATTTGTATTGTAAAACAATTGGAGTTGATTTAAATGAAATTACAAAATCAAAAGAAACATTTAGTAAGTTGAGTTTGTTTGATGAATTTACAGATATAATTCTTACAAATGACGAACAGAAAAAACAATTTATAGTTTACGATAACACTGTTGATGGATTGTATGAAGCATGTAAACCTGAAATTGTAGGAAGACGAAATGAATTTCCTTTGGTTGCAATTATTCGTTATCTACGTGAAGTAATTGACGGCAGAGCAGATAGGGGAAATTTAGATTCTGCCAAACGCCGAATAAGCCAATTACTTGATGAGAGCATTATTGCACAGGAAGAGGCTAAAGAAATAAATGAAGGAAATAAAGAATTAACTATTGCAGCAGAAAAACGGGAGTATATTATTAAAGCATGGAAGCAAATTGATTTAAGCAAGTTGGATGTTGATAAACTAAAACAAGAATATAAGCAAGCGCCATACAAGAATATTGAGATTTCAGATTTAAGAGCTTTTATTGCAGACAAACTGCAATTGATGATAGATAGAAACACCACAAGAAGAAGTTTTGCAGATAAGTTACAAGAAATTATTGATAGATATAACTCTGGCAACGCTACGAACGAAAATTACTTTGACGATTTAATAGACTTTGTTGAAAAAATGAAAGAAGAGGAAATGAGAGCATACAAAGAAGGGTTGACAGAAGAAGAATTGGAATTGTTTGATTTGTTAAAAAAAGAGAAGTTAAGCAAAGAAGAAGAACAAAAAGTAAAACTAGCCGCAAAGAATTTATTACATCGCTTAAAAGAAGAAAGACCAAAAGTTTTAATAAACGATTGGCACAAAGATTTACAAACAAAACTACAAGTACAGGCTGTAATAAAAAAAGTGTTGGATGCCTCACTTCCAGAATCGTATGACAGAGCAATCTACAGCACTAAATGCGATGCTGTTTATGAGCATTATTACATTATGGCATCAAGTGGGAATTCAAAGGCTTTTGTATAGGTATGATTTTTTGATTCTTTCCACACTCTACCGCAGAAATGATGCGATGGCTTTTGTGTGTTGAAATTCTGTGGGACAAATTATAATAGAGTAATAAAAAATACTGCTTTTTTATCAATCGCTGTTCTCACTAATCGCACCCAACTTCGTAAAACGTTGATATTAAAATTAAATTTTTCACCGTCCTTATTTACTTCTTTAGAATTAAAAAAAATCTACTTGCTTTAACTTAGCAACCAAGCCACATCATCCTTGGTTAATTTTTTTACAAACGATGCATCTTCCGATATTAATTCTTTTGCCAATGATTTCTTTTTGGCTTGTAGCTGCATTATTTTTTCTTCGATGGTATTTTTACAAATCATTTTATAAGCAAACACTTTTTTTGTTTGCCCTATGCGGTGAGTACGGTCTATTGCTTGGTCTTCTACAGCCGGGTTCCACCAAGGGTCTATTACATATACATAATCTGCAGCGGTAAGGTTTAGCCCTACACCACCTGCTTTTAAGCTTATTAAAAATACCTGTACTGTTTTATCTGTTTGAAATTTATCTACCAACATTTTTCTATCTTTTGCAGGCGTACTTCCATCTAGGTAAACATATTTTATTCCATCTGCGTCCAGCTTCTCTTTTACGAGTGCAAGCATTCCCAAAAACTGAGAAAAAATAAGCATCTTATGATTGCTAATGTTCTCTTCAATTTCACGCATTAGCTCATCTAATTTTATACTACTTTGCTTAAACCTGTTTTTTTCGGCATCTGCAAGCAAGGATGGACAATCGCATATCTGTCTCAATTTATTCAATCCTTCTAAAATTAAAAATGCAGCTTTTGCTACGCCTACTTCATCAATTTTTCCTAATATTCTCAATTTGTAATCTTCCTTCACTGTGTCATATACTTTTTGTTGGTAGCTACCCATTTCGCAATACATTACCGTCTCTGTTTTATCGGGCAAGTCTTTTGCTACCTGTTCTTTTGTTCGCCTAAGTATAAATGGAAAAACCATTTTGCGAAGCTGTTCACTTTTTTCTTTATCTCCATATTTATCAATAGCTGTTGCAAATTCTGTTTTAAAAAATTCCTGATTACCTAATAAACCAGGGTTGCAAAAATTAAGTTGCGCATATAAATCAAATGTATTGTTTTGCACAGGTGTACCGCTCAATACAAACCTATATTTAGTATTTACTAACCGTACTGCTTTTGTAATAAGCGATACCGGATTTTTTATTGCTTGGCTTTCATCTAAAATAGTTACTTCAAAATTTATTTTAGAAAACAATTCAATATCGTTTCTTAAAGTGCCATATGATGTAATGAGTAAATTCCACTTTGTGCTTTTTGTTTTTGGAAACTCCCTTTCTGCCCCATGATAAATTACATATTTTATACCCTTTGTAAATTTATCTATTTCTGCCTGCCAGTTATAAATGAGCGATGTGGGGCAAACAATTAATGCCTTTACAGATTTATTTTCATCGTGCAATTTTTGCAAAAAGCACAAAGTTTGTAACGTTTTACCAAGCCCCATATCATCTGCTAAGCAACCGCCCCATCCTATTGCATGCATTTGGTTCAGCCAGTTTAACCCTGCCAATTGGTAAGGTCTTAGTGTAGCAGAAATATTTTTTGATTTAGCAATTGTCTGTACGTTTTCTATTTGATTTAACTGCTCTTTTTTTAGTGCCAGTTCTTGCAAAATATCATCTTCACTTATATTGCCATACAGTTCATCAATAAGCGTATAATGAAATTTTGAAACCTGTAATTCATCATCATTTTTTACATTCCCCAATTGAAATAGCGTTCTAAATTTCTTTACCCAGTCTTCAGGCAAAATACCAAGGGTGCCATCGCCTAATTGTATAAAATCATTTTTACTTAAAATGGCTTGCCTAAGTGCTTTTAGTGGTACTAACTGTTCGCCATAAGTAATTTCAATTTTAAGTTCAAACCAATCTATACCGCTACCACCTCTAATATCCAGCTTTGGTTTGTGTGTATTGTATTTAAATCTGGTTAAACTTTTTTGCCCATAAATTTCAATATTTTCTTCTTTTAGTTTTTTAATAGCATCAAAAAACCATCCTTTTTCCAGTGCTTCTTTAAAAGTCAAATAATAATAAATTTCTTCTGTTTGTTCTACAAAGTTTGGATGAAGATTTTCGATGGTTTGTTTTAAAAATATTTCTTTCTCCTCTTCTCTGTTGATAATAGTGAGTTCATTATTTTCAAACAATTCAATATCCTCTCCATCCAATAAAGCTTCTTTATCATTGTATTTAATAATGGGTTCAAACAACAAAAAATGTGGCTCCATTTCTTTTAACCTTACCGCAAATGTGGTTTGTGTAGCATCAATAATTTGAGGTGCGCTTGCAGGTGGCAACTCTAATCCAATATCATTTCTAAGCGGCCATAAATATTCTTTTATTAATTTGTTGGCTTCTGTTTGAGGAAATAGCAAATCGCTTTTTTGCTGAAACTCTCCCAATATGTGCCATGTAGATTCACTATGCGGAAGGTATGCAATTTGATTTTTTATTAAAAGAAAATCTCCGTTGTTATTAAAATCAGCAATCGAAAATAACTCGTCATCTATTTTTATAAATGGTTTTATGCTTATAAATTTTCCTTGCTCAGTTACTTTTAAATGTAGTTTAAAATATTGCTTGCTAAAAGTAAGTTGTACCAAATCTGCTACTTTATGCTTGTGCGATTTGGAGGTTGATGTAAAAAAATAATTGGCTTCTGCCAAGTGATTGATATTTTTTTTGTATGCATCAATCATTATTCTTTTTACTTCTTGCAAATTTGCAGGACTAAGTCCTTTCATTTCACTGTCAGCGTTGTAAAAGTATTTTATGATGCCCTCTTCTTTCAATTTATCACACATACCATTGGGGGTGAACAAGTAAATAAAATCTGCATCTTTTTTACAAGTAGTGTATATTTCTTCTATTACGCCTGTTCTTACAATTTTATCAATGGCTTTTATATCATCCACATTTCCTAATATAGTATAAGGCTGCCACCTTATTGTTGGTGTGCCTGCATACGTACTTAAGATGCATATATAAATATTATTGGCAAATGGTTTAAAAGCAGGTTTTGTTTTCTTTTCCTGAATAATTCTTTTTATAAAACCGCCAGCATTCCAGTTGGCAAGTTCAATAATACTATTACTTTTTGGCCTAATTTTTAAATCAGTATTGGCAAAATAAAAATCAAACATTTCCGCCTCGGGGTCCCTCTGCCTTGGTGCGTGTCCCCACGCACCATTCGCTTCAATCAACTCCAATGGTACAAGATATGCAGCCATACACCGTAAGGCGCAGAACTAGCCTACTACCGCATAAATGATGCGATAGCTTTTTCTATTGGCTTTCTACTAGGCGGCACAAGTTGTGGCGCAAGTTATAATAAGGGTAATAAAAAAATAAGGTAATTAGGTTAGTTGCTTCTGGTCTTGTTTTTCTACTAAGGTTAAAACCCACACTATCTGTAGCTTTAAGCGAGCGTCTTTATGAATTTAAAATAAAAGAATCCTGTTGTTTCAACACGAATAAATAACAACTAACAAATATACTCCCAGCTAAAATATGATAGGTATAAAAAGTGCACATAGGAGAACCATTACAAAAAACAGCACTCGTGGCAACATAAAATTGTTACGCCGCAAAATATATTCATTATTCCTATTTCAATTTTTTCATACTACTATTGCCAATCAAAGATTTTAATTGTACAATGGCCATGTTATTTAATTTTTCTAATCGTTCTGCTTGTACCAATCCTTGCTGTATAAAAACAGCATTAATACTTTCCATATTACTCAGCACTACCAATTGTTCTATACTAGCTTCGTCTCTTATATTGCCTTTTATTGTTGGGTTTTCATCTCTCCATTGTTTAGCTGTTTTTCCAAACAATGCCACATTTAATAAATCTGCTTCATCGGCATATACAAAACTTATTTGAGCTTTGTTCAATGCCTTTGGTATTAAATTTTCTTTAATGGCATCGGTATGTATTCGGTAATTTACTTTTGCCAAAGTCCGTTGTAAGTTCCATTCTAATTTCAAATGGTCGTTATCATTTTCCTTTAACCGTTGAAATTCTTTAATGAGGTATATCTGAAATTCGGGGCTAAGCCACATGGCAAAATGAAAAGCAATATCCTTGTGTGCATACGTTCCTCCGAATCGTCCTGGTTTTACAATTATTCCTTTAGCTCCAGTTCTGCTAATCCATTGCCCTACCGACATAATGAATCTGTTAACTCCTGCTTCCTTTTCAATTACCCCGAATTCGGGGTAATTGAATTCAACGGTATTGATAGACTCCCAAATAGAAAGATATTCCAATGTGTTTTTTGTAGTTATCCATTTCCCGATAAGACCACTACCTTCATTAAAATTACTTGTCATATCAGTTAGACTGATAAAGTCCGTTTCTCCCCAGCTGATGATTGTAATTTCAGCTCCCTTTACATTGATAGTTTTATTTTTTGCCATGTTTGCAATTTAAATTTGGGCGAATTCGACTCTTTTAAACCCCTCGAATTCGATGGGTTTACAATTCCAAAAGCATTTAATCATCTTTACTGCCATTACTAAACTAAGATAACAAAAGTTTAAAAGCAAATATCAAAAAGTCCAAAACACAAAAAAGCCTTTTTTGCCCTTGTTGGTGGTACCGTTCGCTTTCCCTGCGTTATTGCAGCGCTCGCCGTCGTTTGGTATCGAAGGGTGGGTAAAGTGCGGTTGGCGTACCAACGACATGTTGGAGTGTTCAATAAAAATTAACAGTATACCGCAGAGATACCAAACTACAGAAATGATGCGTGGCTTTTGTGTGTTGGCTTTCTACCGCACAAGGCGGTACAAGTTGCGGGGCAAGTTATAATAGAGCAATAAAAAAATCTACATTGATGTATGCTGCCATAATTATGTCAGTTTCTTTAATTTTTTATTGCCTACCAACGATTTCATTTGTGTAATGGCAATAGTATTGAGTTGCTGTAACCGTCCAGGTTGTGAAATATTTTGATGAATTAAAACTGCATTGATGCTTTCCATATTTGATAGCACTACCAATTGCTCAATATTTGCATCATCACGAATATTGCCTGCTGCTTTTGGGTTGTTTTCTCTCCATTGTTTAGCAGTCATACCAAACAATGCCATGTTTAATAAATCTGCTTCATCGGCATACACAAAATTTATTTTATCTTTTGAAAGTGCTATAGGTATCAAATTTTCTTTAATAACATCGGTATGAATGCGGTAATTTACTTTGGCCAAAGTGCGTTGCAAATTCCAAGTTAATTGTAGGCGGTCATTCTCGTTTTCCTTTAAGCGTTGAAATTCTTTTATAAGGTAAAGTTTGAATCCTGGGCTTAGCCAAGAGCCAAATTCAAAGGCAATATAACGGTGTGCAAAAGTGCCGCCTCCATATCTTCCTGCTTTTGACATAATGCCTATGGCATTAGTAGCCTCAATCCATTTGCGAGGTGTAAGATGAAAACTATTGAGCCCAGCTTCTTTTTTAAAGGTCTCGAATTCGAGACCTTTAAAATTAGGGTTGTTCATTTCTTCCCAAATCCCAAGCAACTCCAGCGTGTTCCTATTTCTCATCCAACTATAAATCATAGTGTCATCACCAAACCCCTTAACCATATCGGTAAGTGAGATATAGCCTGTTTCATTGGCCTCAATGATTGCTATTTCAGTTCCTTTAACATTAATTGTTTTATTTTTTGCCATGTTTGTTTTAATTGTGGCGAATTCGCTTTAATTAATCCTTATTTTATTTTTTAAACCCCTCGAATTCGATGGGTTTAAATTTCCAAAAGCATTTGAGTAAGTTTACTGTAATTAATAAACTAAGATAATAAAAAGTATCAAAGCAAATATCAAAAAAACTAAACTGTTCACAAACAAAAAAAAATCACTGTATCCCAATGAACATTCAACCTTCAACCTTGAACCTTCAACTTTGAACCGCTCACAACAAGACATAAAAAAACCCTCACGTTATAAACGCAAGGGTCTTTTAAATAAATATGGCAACTACCTACTCTCCCACATTTTTGTGCAGTACCATCGGCCATGAGGGGCTTAACTTCTCTGTTCG
>JAYTLA010000092.1:0-25743 GCA_043729825.1 Ferruginibacter sp. | reverse complement strand
TCCTTTGTGTCTTCGAGACTTTGTGGCTAAAATTAATTTTTGTAAAAAATTATTAATTAGCCTTTTAGTAAACATGTCATTAGCAGCTTGTCGAAGGCGGTGCACAAATACATTTACAAAAAAAAGTTTTTAAAAGTTAACCCGCCTTCGACAAGCTCAGGCTGACAGCTTTTTAAAACGTGGCTTCGACTTTAATACAGACAAGAAGTATTATATATCACAAGTTTTTTTTAACCCTTACAAAAAGAATTTCACCAAATCATTAAACGGAATTTCTTGCTGCTCTCCCTTTTTTAAATCTTTTACCATGCAAGTTTTTGTTTCCATTTCTTTTGTGCCGATGATGATGGCGTAAGGAATATTCTTTTTATCGGCGTATTTAAATTGCTTATCCATCTTTACTTTTTCGGGATAGATTTCGCAAGCAATATTATTGTCTCGTAAAATATTAGCAAGCTGTAATGCATTGCTAGCCTCTGCTTCGCCAAGGTTAAAGAAAATGGCTTTTGTAGTGGTTGTAATATTTTCAGGAAACAAATTCATTTCTTCCATTACATCATAAATTCTATCTATACCAAAACTAATGCCCACACCAGGTATATTTGGCACTCCAAATAATCCTGTGAGATCATCGTATCTGCCTCCGCCGCCAATGCTGCCCATGTTTACTTGAGCAGGTGCTTTGGCTTCAAAAATAATTCCTGTATAATAATTTAAACCACGAGCCAATGTTAAGTCGATAGATAAATTAATATTGCCGGCGTTTGCCATTACGTATTTCAATTCCTCAATGCCTGCTTTGCCAGTTTCGCTTGCAGCAAATAATGTTTCTATGGAAGCAATTTTTTCTGCATTGCTTCCATTGATGTTTAAATATTTTTCAATAATGGCAATACTCGTTTCATTCAACCCTCGTGCACTCAATTCTTCTTTTACTTTTTCTATACCTATTTTATCTAGCTTATCTATGGCAATAGTTATGTCCATCATTTTTTCTGCACCGCCACTTATTTCGGCTAATGCTGCCAATACTTTTCTACTGTTTATTTTTAGTTCGTAATCATTTAACCCAAGTTGTACAAACGAGCGGTGGTAAATACTACAAAGTTCCACTTCGTTTATCAAACTTGTACTGCCCACCACATCTGCATCGCATTGTGTAAACTCACGGTAGCGCCCACGCTGCGGCCTATCGGCACGCCATACTGGTTGCATTTGGTAGCGCTTGTAAGGCATGGTAAGTACATTGGCATTCATGGCTACATAGCGTGCAAAGGGAATGGTGAGGTCGTATTTTAAAGCACGCTCCGTAAGTGCTGGGGTGTTTTTTCCTTCTAATAATTTTTCAAAACCATCTTTAGCTTTATCAATATTTTTTGGATCATTCAATCCATTGTTCAATATTTTAAAAATAAGTTTATCGCCTTCCTCACCATATTTACCCATGAGGGTTTCTAGGTTTTCCATGGCAGGTGTTTCCAATGGTTCAAAGCCGTATAGCTCAAATACAGAGCGAATGGTATTTAAAATAAAATTTCTTTTATATACTGTGGCGGCTGCAAAATCTCGGGTGCCTTGTGGTAAACTTGGTTTGGTCATTATCTTTTTTTTGTAGCCACTAATGACACTAATTTTCACGAATGGTTTTTATTCGTGTTCATCTGTGTTATTCGTGGCTAAAATTTTATTTGTTTTTATTCGTGTTCATTCGTGCCATTAGTGGCTAATTATTTTTATTGGTAGCAAAAACTTTTTCAAGTATTGCATCACATGTTTTATCTATCAAATCATACACTTTCACATAACCATCTTCGTTGCCATACCATGGGTCGGGCACATCTTTATTTTGTCCTGGGTGCAATTCGTTCAAAAAATAATCAATTTTATTGGCATCAAATTTATTACCAGCCATTCTTTTCACATCCTCCATCACATCTTCTGCCATCACATAAATTTTATCAAAATTTTCAAAATCGGTAGGCAAAAAATTTCTAGATACTTGCTTACTTATATCAATTCCATTTGCTATTGCCACTTTTTGGCTAAGCTTATGTGGCGCTTCGCCCACATGAATGCCATTTGTACCAGCACTGTCCACTACCCAATTCAAATTATGCAGCTTTACTTTTTGTTGTAATATACCTTCCGCCAATGGACTTCTACAAATATTGCCAAGGCATACCATCAAAATTTTCATGGCGCAAAGATAAATATCATAGCTCAACATCTGCCTACTTCCTAGTTTACAGACTATATTTCTATATTTTAACAAGTTGCTAGTCTAATATCTAATGTCCAACATCTAATATCTCACCACTAATTTCTATATTTGCTCCACATTTATATGAAAAAAATTCACCTAGTTATTATTATCGGCTTAGTGCTTATAGCAGACCAAGCTTTAAAAATATATGTAAAAACATCTTTTAACTTAAATACTCAACATCCATTAGTAGGAAACTGGGCAAATTTATATTTTGTAGAAAACCCTGGAATGGCTTATGGTTTAAAGTTTGGTGGCAATTGGGGAAAACTTGCATTAACTATTTTTAGAATGATAGCGGTGGTTTTTGGCACTTGGTACCTTGGTAGTATTATCAAAAAAGAATATACAAAAGGGTTTATTATTTGTGCATCTCTCATATATGCTGGTGCCTTAGGAAATTTGATAGATAGTTGCTTTTATGGTCTCATATTTGACAAAGGCATGGTTTTTAATCAACAAATAAACGACTATGTAAATTATAGTGGCTTAGCTACGTTTGCAAAACCTGGCTATTCTTCCTTTTTACATGGCAATGTGGTAGATATGCTTTACTTTCCCATTATACATGGTACGTTTCCAAAATGGGTGCCAGGCTGGGGAGGTGAGCAATTTGAATTTTTTCGCCCTATCTTTAACATTGCAGATGCGGCAATAAGCACGGGGGTAATTTCGTTATTGGTTTTTCAAAAAAGCTTTTTCAAGCAACGAAATAAGCTCGATGAGCATCCTATAATAGAAACAACATCTAAAATTGATGATGCTTCGCAAATATCTTAAATTAAAAAACAATAAATAAATACACTATGAAATTTTTACGTTTGCTTTTATTTGTTATTATGGCAGGAATTTTATTCACATCTTGCCAAAAAGAATTTAGTGCCGAAACAGGCTCTGCACAAGGTGTACTTGTAAAAGATGCTGCTGGCGACTGTACAGCCTCCGTAAATGGCGCTTACAAAAAAGACACACTTCTAACTGCTGCAAACTTTGTAGATGTACAAATAAATTTTACCCAATTAGGTGTATATATTATTAGCACAGATACCGTAAATGGTTATTATTTTAGAGCATCGGGTGTAGCAGCTATTACGGGTTTAAATACTGTTCGGTTGTTTGGCACTGGTAAGCCAATAGCCACAGGCACCGATAATTTTATAGTAAGCTATGCCGGTTCTACTTGCGACTTTGCTACAACTGTAACCATTGGCACTGGCGGGGGTGGAACTACTACTGCTGTATTTACTTTTGCCAATACTGGTGCAGCTTGTACAGGTGCAGTACAAACGCCCAATTTTTATGTGGGCTTACCAACAACCTCTATAACAAATACGATTACTCTTTTTGTAAATGTAACTAATGCGGGTACTTATACATTAACAACAACTCCTGCTAATGGGCTAATATTTTCAGGTTCTGGTTCTTTATCTGTAGGTAATAACCAACCCATTGTTCTTGGTGCATCTGGTCCGCCTACAGCAGCAGGTATCTTTCCATATACATTTAGCACTACTACACCAGCAAGCAGTTGTGGGTTTGATTTAACCGTGCAAACTGCGCCAACACCTGCAGCATTTACTTTTAACTGTGCTGCAGTTACTTTTGCAGGAACATATCAGGTAGGCACAGGTATGACTACTGGTAACACTATGACAGTTCCAATAACAGTTACTACTGGCGGTGGATATGCAATAACTACAACTGTAAATGGCGTTACATTTGCAAATGCTGGCATATTACCTGCCACACCTGCTGCACAAACTATTACTTTAGCTGCTACAGGTACACCTACTGCTGCTGCCACACCTTCTACTGTATTTACATTGACTGGTGGTGGTGGTGCAAGTTGTCCTATTACGATTCCGTTTACTACGGGAGGAGGTGGTGGTACTGATTTTCTTAAAGCAAAGATAAATGGCTCTACTACATTTACAAATTTTACTTTAATTTTAGATGCTATCCTTACAAATGGTTCACCAAGTAGCCTTGAAATATCTGGAGATGCCGTTTCTGGAGAAACATTTTTACTTGGTCTTGACAGACTTACTCCTATCGCAACAAATGTAGTTTACAATATAAATGACTTTTTAACAGGAACAGTAATTACAGTTGATTATGAAGACCCTACTTTAGTATTATATAATACCACACCTATCAATATTGTAACCGCTGACCCTTTTAAAATAACTATTACTTCTATAACCGCTACTAGAATTGAGGGCACATTCTCTGGTTCGGTAGAAGAGGATATGCCTGCAGGAGCAACTCCTTTAATTAAAAAGTTTACAGAAGGATCTTTTAGTCTTCAATTACCATAATAGTTTTTTATTACATCAAAAATGCCGACAAAATTAAATGTCGGCATTTTTAATTTCCTCAATAATTTCTACTTCGTCAATATCATCTTCTTAGAATCTACTATCACATCATCTACCACTAGCGTGTAAATGTATGTACCTGCGCTAAGCTCGCTGCCGTTAATGTATAGAGGTTCGCCGTTTTATTATTTTAAAGTCAATTGTTTAGCCTTTTTTGCCCCAATACAGCTTTTTGCCAATTCCAATTGTACAAACTACTGATAAAAGGCTCATAATGCAATATTCCCTTACATTCTACCATACACGCAGCACTTATACAAAAAAAATTGCCTATATTTATGAGGTAAAAAAACATTATTTATGACCGAAGAGCAAATGCTTACGGGAAGTATCAGAAACAATGCTGCTGCGCAGGAGGCATTTTATGACCGCTTTAGTCCTCGTATGCTTGGCGTTTGCTATCGTTTTGCAAAGAGCAGAGAAGATGCAGAAGATATGTTGCAAGAAGGTTTTATAAAAATATTTACCCAACTAAACCAATATAGAAACGAAGGCTCGCTAGAAGGATGGATACGGCGGGTAATTGTGCATACTTGCATAAACGTATTAAAGAAAAATAAAAAATTTGCCGATACAGTTGACTTAATACATGCCCATGGTTTTCATACCAACGAAGATTTAGTTCCAAGCCTTTTGCAAGCCAAGCAAATAATAGAGTGTATTCGTTCTTTGCCTTTGGGCTATAGAACAGTTTTAAATTTGTATGCTATAGAAGGATATTCGCATAAAGAAATTGGAGAAATGCTAGAGATAGGAGAAAGCACAAGCAGAAGCCAATACACCAGAGCAAAAGCAATGTTAGAAGAAATATTGGTAAAGAGAAATATCATGGATAAAGCTCAATACAAAAACAATTATATAAAAACAGTGGCAGTAAAATAAAAAAGAATTAGGGTTAGTACAAAATGGAAGATATAAACAACAATAATAATTTTGAAAAATTTCTGAGAAACAGCATCGAAGATTTTAAGATGATTCCCTCTCGGAAAGTTTGGCATGGCATATACAACAATATGCACCCAGATAGAAGATGGCCATCTATTACTGTGTGTTTGCTTATTCTTACATGCATCATGTACGTTGGTGTTGCCAATAATAATTCGATAAACAATTCTTCAAGAAAGAATGCAGAAGAAAATTTATTGACAAGTACTACCTCTACTTCTAATGAAAAAAATAATGTTGCAAATAATATTGCCTCGGTTACTGCGCATAACATCCCTACACAACTTTCAAATAATAATTACAAGCCAGCTGCACAAAGAAATCGCACTACCAATACTGATAATTTAGAAGTTGTTTCAACACAAATTACAAAACCTTCTACAATTCTTTCTTCCAATAATACAATTGCTGTAAACAATGTTGTGGCAAATGATGATGAATTGATTCTTAAAAATAATAATAGTATCGCAAATAATATTAATGAAAAACAAAGGCTAAGTATTGGCGGAGTTACTGCTGATAATGAAGAAAAAAATGTAGCTACAATTATTGCCAACGAAAAAAATGTTGAGCCAATTAATGAAAATAGTTTTTTTATAAACAATACCATTATTACTTCTGTAGAAAATGATACTGAACTTAAAACAACTTTAAAAAGTAGTGCCCCAGTATTTAAAAATGCAATCGCAAAAAACACTGCTACTAATTACGAAGAAAAATCATGGACAGAAGATTATGCTTTTAGAAATAAGCCTCGCACAAACAAATTGAAAGAATTTGGCAGTGTATCTTACTATTTTACACCTTCTGTTGGTTACAGAACGCTTAAGCATGTAGGGCAAAATAATAAAGCTACTGTTATGGCTTCATCGTTTGCGGCTTCTACAAATTCCAATACAACAAATGAAACGATGAAAGATGTATTTGCTTTAAACTTAGAAGCTGGTGCAGTATATCAATATCAACTTTCAAATAATATTCGTTTGAAAACAGGGTTGCAAGCGAACTATACAAATTATATATCAAAAGTTACTGAACTTGGGCATCCAACCCAAACATCGCTTGCAACAACTGGAGTACAAAATACACTCCGCTCTTCTTCTTATGCCTCAAAAGAAGGCAATACAAATTTAAATAGAACAACTTGGCAGATTGCATTGCCTATTGGGTTAGACATCAAAATAGCTGGCAATAATAAATTGAAATGGTATATAGGGACAACGGCACAACCAACTTACCTCTTGAGTGGTAGCACATTTGTACTTTCTGCTGATGAAAAAAATTATATTAATGAAAATGGTTTGCTTCGCAAATGGAATTTGAATACAGCTGTGGAAACTTTTTTAAGTTTCAAACCTTCGTCTGGCGTTACGCTAAATGTTGGTCCTCAGTTTAGGTATCAAGTATTGTCTTCTTACAAAAAAACATACAACTTCACCGAAAAATTATATAACGTTGGTGTAAAAGTTGGACTTACTACCAACTTCTAATAAACGTTGTAAATACGTTAATCATTTTTCATTCTACGGATGCCATCTTTTAAAAAGTTGGCATCCATTTCTCAAATTTTAACTACAATTTTTCAAAACTATATTTCCTTAAAAAAGTTATAAGCCCTAATTTTGATGATATGAAAATGTTATCGATTTTTATTTGTGTTTTATTACTAGCGGCTTGCAATAACAACAGTTACAATAATACAATCAGCACAGAGCCAATTCCACAGTCGGTATCTACCCTTGGCGATTCGGCTACCAATTTTTTTCCGGTAACCTCATATTTAAAAGGCGAAATATTGGGCATAAAAAATGGTGGTATTACGCCTGTAAGAAAAATTACCATAGCAGGCAAAACAGATTCATCATGGATAAAAATGGAAGAACTGGAAAAGGTATTGGCAGCATTTCTTTCTCCCATAATTGATTCAGTAAATTTGAAAAACACTTTTGACCAAAAAGTTTTTAAAGATGAAACAGTTAATGCATTTACATTTACAGCTGATCCGAAAAATATTCAAACAAATACTTTTGCCTTTAAGCATTGGGATGTATATGTGGACCCTGAAAGCAATAAAGTAACACGCATTTATTTATTGAAAAAAGAAAGTGCTGATAAAACTTTACAACTTACTTGGCAAGCTGGCAAGTGGAGTAAAATTATTACCCTTAAAAATGTTGCTGGAAAAACAACTGTAGAAAAAGAAGAAAAAATATCTTGGAGCTTTGATCAAGACTAAGCAACATTTCAAATGACACAACAAGAATTTGCTCAAATATCATCCTCTATACCCACTCTACCAGGCATATACAAGTATTATAATACAAATAATGTACTCATATACGTAGGCAAGGCAAAGCATTTGCGCAAGCGTGTGAGCAGTTATTTTAATAAAACCAAAAGCAGTTTTAAAACGGCAGAGTTGGTTATTCGCATTAGCAAAATAGAATTTACAATTGTAAACTCAGAGCAAGAGGCATTTTTATTAGAAAACACACTCATCAAAGAAAACCAACCGTTTTATAATATAAATTTAAAAGATGGAAAAACATACCCATACATTGTTATAAAAAATGAACTTTTTCCCAGAGTATTTTTTACACGACGAAAACTAAATAATGGCTCTACTTATCTTGGTCCATTTACATCGGTTGTAAATGTTAGAGATTTACTCAATTTTATTAAGCAAAATATTTTGTTGCGTACATGCAAGCTCAACCTTAGCGAAGCTAATATAAAAAAACAAAAATTTAAAGTTTGTTTGGAATATCATCTTGGCAACTGCAAAGGCCCATGCCAAGGTTTTCAAACAGCCGAAGATTATAACGAAGATATTAGCCAAGTAAAGGATTTATTAAAAGGAAATTTAAAACCAGTAATTGATAATTATAAAAATAAAATAAAAACATATGCTGCTAATATGGAGTTTGAAAAAGCTGCCATTTATCAGCATAAAATAGCACACTTGCAGGCATACGAATCTAAATCTACTGTTGTAAATACAAAAACAGGAACAATAGATGTGTTTACTATTTTAGAAGAAGGCAATTTTGCTTATGTAAATTACTTGGCAGTAGCAAATGGTAGCATCATAAAAACAAAAACCATAACGCTAGAAAAAAAATTGGAAGAAACCGCAGCAGAAGTATTGGCATTTGCCATAGCACAATTGCGCCAAGTTTTTGAAAGCGATGCCAAAGAAATAATTGTTCCATTTGAAATTGAATACGTAGAACCCAATACAATACTTACCATTCCAAAAGCTGGTGATAAAAAAAAATTGTTAGACCTTTCCTTAAAAAATGTAAACTATTTTAAAGCTGAATTGCGTGCAAAAAAAATGTTGCACTTAGAAGATAAAACTGCTCAAGAAAAAATGGACGTACTGTATCAGCTGCAAGAAAATTTGAGTTTAAAAGAATTACCCATTCACATTGAGTGTTTCGATAATTCTAATTTTCAAGGAAGCTACCCTGTGGGAGCCATGGTATGTTTTAAAAACGGTGAGCCAAGCAAAGTCGATTATAGGCATTTTGATATAAAAACTGTAGAAGGCATTAACGATTTTGCATCTATGGCAGAAATAGTGTACAGGCGTTACAAGCGTCTTACAGATGAAGGCGCCACATTACCACAGCTCATCATCATTGATGGTGGTAAAGGGCAATTGAGCTCAGCAATGGAAAGTATAAATAAACTAAACCTGCGTGGCAAAGTAACATTAGTAGGTCTTGCAAAAAATAAAGAAGAATTATTTTTTGATGGAGATACGGAATCTTTATTGCTACCATGGGATAGCGAAAGTTTAAAATTGATACGACGCATAAGAGATGAAGTGCATCGTTTTGGCATAACCCACCATAGAAACAAACGCAGCAAGGGCACTTTTACAAACGAATTGGAAGGAATAAAAGGAATAGGAAAGCAAACCGCCAATTTGTTGTTGAAAGAATTTCGCTCTATAAAAAAAATAAAAGAAGCTAGTGATGTAGATATTGAAAAATTGATTGGCAAAGCAAAACTAAAAATCTTAAAAACCTCCCTACAATAAAAGCCCTCCGAAATTTCGAAGGGCTTTAATCTTATATCTAAAATCTTTAAATCTTACATCTCTTAGTAGCTCCACAAATCTTGCTCGTAGTTAAATATCTTTTCCTTAATATTTTCGCCTTCTAGCAATTGTAGAATAGGATTTTCGCTTAAACCTTTGTAATTTTTGATGTATTGATCGTAAGGATTATCAATGGTACTTTTTATTATACGACCATAAAACATACGGCTTTCAAACAACTCTTCCCAACTCATACGAGCACCAAAGTTTTTGCCATTATACACTTCGTACTTTGCAAATGTGGCACGCATATCTGGATAATACACCCAAAAAGCTTCTGCATCTCCAAAATCCATTCCTTGTGCTGTAACTAGTTTTCTTACAGGGGCAATGCCAAGTATTCTAAAAAATAAACGAGAACTTTCTTTATCAAATAAAACTTCTTCCTTTATATGGAATTTGTAAATTGAATCGAGGTTAATTTCATTTCTCATCTTTTTTGTGCCTCTAAGTTCGCCATTTGGTCCATAATCAGGTACATCTACTTCTTCTCCGCCAATTGCTTTAGCTACTTCTCCTCTTGTCATGGGAGTGGTAAAACGATCATCGGCTGCACTAAAAACTGTTACAGCACTATCTTGTATAGCTTGTAACAAAATAGATATGAAACGTTGGTTACCATTATCCTGATCGGCAGAATATCTAAAAGGCAAATTTATTTTTTCCCTTGTATCTATTTCTCTCCATATTTTATGGCGATATACCGCATCGTCTGCACGCAAATCTTCATAAGGTAGAGGTATTCTATCTCTAATAGCATCTCCACCGCTTACAGATTCATCTGGCCTTAAAGATTTCAACACTTTTTTAATAGGCAAAGTGTCTCCATCGGCAACTGGAGCATCTACTGCGTCTGCGCTTGCCACACCATTTTTAATGTTGGTCTTTGTTTTGTTCTTTGTCTTTTTAGTAGTACCTGCTCTTTTTGTAGCGGCTCTAGTAGTTTTTTTCTTTTGCGCCATAGCATTATCGCCCACAGCTACAAGAAAAATAAAAAGAAAAAAATACTTAATAATTTGCTTATTCATAATATTGAGTTTTAACTCTTTTGTTTTAATATAAAGATATAGCAGCTTCATCAATACCTCTAATACCATCTGGCCCTTGCACTTTAATATTTGTAAAGGCAATGTTAGAACCTGGTCCACATTTCGCCATCAAACCTGCAACGCCTGCTAAACTACCTCCAGTGATATTTCCTATTGCAGAATTCGGGAAACCTGCTCCTCCAAAATAAACAGTTGCACTTACAATTGTATATTTTAAATCGAAATCGAAGTTTAACAAATCTGCTCTACAATATTGTTGATTTTTAAATTCAACTGCAGGTACACGTGCTTTACCAGAACCCACTTTAAATACAGGGTCAGGTATTCTCTTACATCTAAACTGAAACTGACTAGATTTATTATCAGCAGTTACCGTTATTGTTGCATTACCTATTGAACTTACACGAACTGTTCTTTTATCGTTAGATCCACTAATAGAACCACCGCTCATAGAAACCGATGTTTTTTCCCAACCAGTAGATGAACCAATGGTAACAGGATTATCAACACCAATATAAAACACGTTCATTTTATCAAGCATTACAGCTGCACCACCTGGTGTACCAACTGTGTATTTTACTGTTTCAGTTTTTGTTTGTGGCTTACCATTTTCATCCTTAAAAGTTACAGAAACTGGAATACTATGTTCACCGCCACCATTTGCAGTTACTTTATAAGAACCTTTACCTTCAGAAACAGCTACAGAACTTCCACCAATATTGATTGAAGGTGCTGCTGCAGAGCTATAAGCACCTACACCTGCAGTAACGGTAATTTCTTGCCCTGGCATAACATAGCTTGAGCTTTGTCCTACCAATATACCTACCTTATCCATATGTACAACAACCTGTCCAATTTGGTTATGGCAATACGTTGTTACTTGGTTTTCGGAGTTTTTAACATTGTTTTGAAATTTGCTTAACAAAGTAAGTCCTGCCAATGTTGGAACCATATGAAAATAAGCTTCGGTAAATGGTTTTACTTCACCATCTTGCCCTGTAGCTGGTTTCCCATCTACAGATAATGATGTTTCAAACTCTTTTGCAATCTCTGGGCTAATAGCTAGCATTGCAGTTCTATACTCTTTCAATTTTCTTTCTAATTCTTCCCCACGGTTTTTTCCATGTTCTCCTTTACCAAATAAACGAGTAGCTGCTTCCAAATCATCTTCTTTAAAAACTTCTTTTCCTTTTATGATTTTAGCATCTGCTTCTGTTTTCAATTCTTTTTTTAGTCCTTCGATATAAGCACTAAAATCGTCTGATAATTTTTTAGCTTTAGCTGCATTATTATTCCAAATAGTAGCTTTTTCTGCAGTTTTTGGATCAGCTGCTTTTTCAGCTAACGATTTATATAGTACTTCATTTGCTTTAGAAATGTTTGTATTTGAGTTATCTAAACTCGTAGTAACCACTTTAAAAGCGTTTAATATTTCTGACGATACATTTAATGCAAGTAGTGCTGTAAGCACTAAGTACATAAGGTTAATCATCTTTTGCCTGGGCTCTTTAGGTAAAGCCATAACTTATAGTATTAATGGTTTTATTAAATATTGTTAGTTGGTATTCGCCTATGGCGAATTCTATTTGTACTCGCTACAGGCGAGTACCTATGGAATTATCTGCCTTGCATAGCTCCAAGCATGTTGCCATACACAGAGTTCAATTTACCAAGGTTAGTAGCCAATGCACCAATTTGCTCTTTTGCTTTTTGTGCATCTTCCACACTACCCATCATGGCATTGCTAGCTTCGGCCATTTTACCATAGAAACCATTTAATGCTTTAAGGTGGTTATTGCTTTCTTTAAGCTCCAACTCATATATTGTATTCAAAGAACCAAGATTTTTTGTAAGCACTTGTACTTGCTCATGAAAGCCTTTTGCACTTTCTGCAGCGTTGCTAAAAGAACCCATTGTAGCAGCACTACTTGTAAATGCTGTACTCATTGAGCCCAAAGCTACTGTAGCTTCTTGCGTTTTCTTAGAAAAATCAGATGTAGATTTTACCACATCGCTCACGTCAGAAATACCAGCAACACTAGTACCCAATTTTTGGAAACCTTCGCCCAATCTTTTAAGATTAGCTGGTGTAATATCTGCTTCTTGCAACATTTTATCCATGTTGTTCAATGCAGGATTACCTGTTGCTGCTGCCATTTTCATAGCACCTTCATACTCTTCTTTTACTGGTGGAAATACCATATATAGTACACCATATAACATGAAAATTACAGCTTCCGTATAAAGGCCAATCTTTAACCAAAGATCTGCTATAGGCGTGTGTAATATTTTTTGAAGTGCACCGAAAATTACTGCAGCTGCTGCTACTGATACACCAACGTCCATCCATTTGCTAATGTTTGAGGGAATTTTTACTGACATGTGTTTTAAGTTTTAGTTTATTTGAGGATTAATATTTGATTACTATATAACATAGTTAATGATTCCCACACAATTTGTGTAGGAATCAATATTTTACAATAAGTACTATTAAATTTTTTCTATTTGTTACCTTTTTTAATGGTAGGAGGAAGATCGATTACACAACGGAAACCAACATAAGATTTAGCTGTGTCTTGGTATTCATAAGCACGTGTGCTTGTTTGTAAGAAATAAGCTACGTCTTTCCAGCTTCCACCACGAATAACTTTACGCTTCATACGTGGAGGATCAGAACTTTTAGCATTCCAACGTACATCAGGATTCATATCATGTTGAAAGTTATAAGAACCTTCATAATATAAAGAAGATGTCCACTCTGCTACATTACCCGACATGTTATATAAACCAAAATCATTTGGCCAATAAGCATCAGCACGTACTGTATATAAACCACCATCTTCGGGATAGTTACCACGACCAGGCTTAAAGTTTGCAAGCAAACAACCTTTTTTGTTTCTTAAATAAGGGCCGCCCCAAGGGTAAGAAGATTGTGAACGACCGCCACGAGCTGCATATTCCCATTGTGCTTCTGTAGGTAGACGGAAATCGGTTTGACCAGATTTCTTTTTAGTTTCACTATATGATGCTAAGAGATGTGTTCTCCATTCTGCAAAAGCAGTAGCTTGTTTCCAGTTTACACCAACTACAGGATAGTTGCCATAAGAAGGATGGCTATAATATTGTTTAGCCATTGGCTCATTATATGAATAAGAAAAATCTCTTATCCAGCAAAGTGTATCAGGGAAAACACGAATATCTTGCTTAATGATAAATTCTTTTCTTTGAACATTGGTATCTCTATTAAAAGCAGAAGCTTTGTAATCGAAAATTTCTGAATGATACACAATTTTTGTAGCATCAATTTCTTTTTTACCAAAAATTCTATTGTCTGCTGTTACAATTATAGCATCTATTTTTTCAATGGTTGCTTTATCGCCCCACTTTATTTTTCCAGCTTTAGACCAATCTACATATTCATTACCATCTGAGCCTTGTTTTACATAGCCCATAAGCTTTGAAGCTATAGAGTCTCTTACCCAATTGGTAAATTGACGATATTCATTATTGGTAATTTCAGTAGCATCCATCCAGAAACCACTTATAGAAACTTGCTTGTTTCTTGCAGTGTAAGCATAGTTTACATCTTCATCGCTTGGGCCCATATGGAAGGTACCAGCAGGTACATACACCATACCAAAAGGACGAGACATATTATTTGCTTTGCCTGGCGCTACACCGTGCAACTGTCCATCGCTACCAATGTTTACATTTGAGCTACTTTTTCCGCCACTACTTTTACAACTAGCTACAGAAAGCGCAATAGATATTACTGCTAAAAAATACAATGACCGATTATTCATTTTTTTTACTTTGAGGGTATGAGCAAATGTATAATAATTCTCCTGCAAAAAACACAGGTTACATAACCAACGCTGTTAATTTTTATTAACAAATTTTTGTTGTGCTTAATAATAACGAGCCATTTTAATAAATATTGTGGCTAGATACTGTTAAAATACCTGATTTTCTATAACACTCATTACCTCACCAGTGGTATCATAGGGCAATTTGCACTCTGAATTAAGGCATAAATATAGTAATGTTTTTTTAAAAATAGGTTTTTCTGCTAATAATGGCATATGAGAAATTGTATTTGACCCTTGCAAAATTTTATTTGGTACATAGTAAAGCAGCATTTCTTTCAGTAAAGGAATCATATTAGTACCGATTATTGCGATTTCATTTATACCTGCTGCTATATTTATAGCTTCGGCAGCCCAAATACCAAATGAGTTAGGGTGTTTCGATATGATAGTTTTGAGGGACTCTATCATCGAAACACTCTTTTTATTCCATTCTTTGTTATCAAATACTATTGATAGGTAGTGTATATTTTTTGCCATAACGCCATTGGCAGAGGGTGTAGCGCCATCATATAAATCTATTTTACGTATAATAACATCGTCCTGATTTTTTGACGTAAAGAAAAAATAACCACTTTCATCATCAGAAAAATGAGTGAAAACATACTCAGCTATTTGTTTTGCTTTATGCAAATAATTTTCGTTGCCAGTTATTTCTTGTAAGTGAATACAAGCTTCTATATAATATGCATAATCATCTAAAAAGGCTGGATACTTGGTTTCACCATTCTTATAGGTATGATAATAACTTCCATCATCTTTTTTTGAAAATGATTTTTCAATAAATTGAAATAATTCTTCTGCTGCTACTTTATATATATCCAATTGCAACACTGCATAAGCTTTGCAGAATGCGGTTATTAATAATGCATTCCATCCTAATAAAATTTTATCATCAGTACCTGGTCTAATTCTTTTATTCCTTTCTTTTAATATTATATTTTTTGATACTTTAATGTTGCTTTCTGCATCTCTTAATGTAATGTTAAAATCTTTTACAACATCTACTAAGGGTTTTAAAATTCTAAGAATATTTTTTTCTTCCCAATTGCCTTTTTCGGTTACATCAAAATATTTATTGAATAAATCGGCATCTTTTCCAAGTAAAGTATTTGTTTCAATTTTATCCCACAAATAATATTTTCCTTCCACCCCTTCGCTATCTGCATCTATGGCTGAGTAGTAGCCCCCATTTTCATTTTTCATTTCTGTAAAAAGAAAATTACAAACGTGTGCTACCGCATTTTTATATACATCTTTCTTGGTAAGTAAATATGCATTGCTAAGTGCTACTATAAAAAGCGCATTATCATAAAGCATTTTTTCAAAATGAGGTGCCAGCCATTCTGCATCTGTACTATATCGGCATAGGCCACCAGCAAGATGGTCGTAAATACCCCCATGTAGCATTTTGGTTAAAGAAAGCTCTGCATGCTCCAAAGCTTTTTCGTCTTTTAAAAAATAAGCACATTGCAAAAGCGCATTTATAGAAAATGTTTGTGGAAACTTAGGTGCTTTTCCAAAACCACCTTCTTGCGTATCGGCAGTTGCCAATAAATTTTGTGAAATGGTAACCACATCCTCCTTTGTAAAAGCAGGTTTTCCTTCTTCAGCTACAATGTTGTTTTTTATTTGTGCAAAATTGTTTGATTTTTTAAGATGTGCAATAAGTGTTTCTGCTTGTTCTTCAATTTCATTTCTTCTATTTTTCCATGCATCATTTATACTTGTAAGCACATCTGTCCACGAGGCTCTGTTAAATGCTTTTGCTGGCGGAAAATAAGTGCCCCCAAAAAATGGCTTTGCATCTGGCGTAAGAAAAACATTGAGTGGCCATCCGCCACTGCCAGACAAAGCTTGTACCGCATCCATGTAAATATGATCAATATCGGGGCGCTCTTCTCTATCTATTTTTATATTTATAAAATGCTCGTTCATGATGGTAGCAGTGGCATCGTTTTCAAAACTTTCTCGCTCCATTACATGACACCAATGGCAGGCAGAATAGCCAATGCTAACAAGTATTGGCTTATCTAAATCTTTTGCTAATTGTAATGCTGCAGTTCCCCATGGTTGCCAATGCACAGGGTTGTGTGCATGTTGTAATAAATATGGACTCGTTTCATGTATCAGTTCATTTTTCATAATGTTACCATAAGTTTTATTTATGGTTACGCAAATTTAAGTGCTTCTAGTTTGAAGCCTTAAATAGAATTACAAAAAAAATAGTTATTATTTTTTCTTAGAAGATAATGATTGAAGGTATTTATCAAGTGCGCTTACCATGCCTGGGGATTGGGGCACTGGCGCTTTTATTTCTAAAGCAATACCCGCATCCTCGGCTGCCTTAAAAGTATTTTGTCCAAAAGCACCAAATACGCTTCCATTAGGTTTATAGTTCGGAAAATTTTCTAAGAAGCTTTTTACACCGCCTGGGGTAAAGAAACAAACGATATCGTAGTTTTTTGCAATTACTTTTTTTATATCGTTGCTAATAACATTATACAAAACAGGCGTAGCATATTCGCATTTGTTATTTTTGAGCCAGTTGGTTATTTCGCTATCAAAAGATTGAGAGCATGGGTACAAGAATTTTTCGTGTTCTTTATGTTTATTTTTTACATCAAATAAACTTTTATTGGTACCATCGGCGCCATAAAAAACTTTACGTTTTCTATATAAAATAAACTTTTGGAGGTAAAGTGCTACCGCTTCTGTAATGCAGAAATACTTCGTTTCTTGCGATACATTAACTTTCATTTCTTCGCAAATACGAAAAAAATGATCTATAGCATGTCGGCTTGTAAATATAACAGCAGTATAAGCAGCAATATCTATTTTCTGCTTACGAAATTCTTTTGCAGGTACACCCTCAATAACTATAAATGGGAAATAATCGACCGTAACATTGTGCTTGCTGGCAAGCTCGGAATAGGGAGATTTAGCTCCTTCCGGTTGTGCTTGTGCAATCAATATTTTTTTAACCTTTTTAGCTGGTAAAACTTGAGGCTTCTCTGCTTTTTTTAGCATACAGATTTTTTCTTACAGGCGGCAAAATTAAGCTTTTATTCCGAAATATAACACAACCGTTTTGTAAATAAGCACTATTGGAAGAACTTCTAAGGCTACGATATAAAGAAAAAAATGAAATCCGCTGATTTTTAATCGGTTTTGAAGAAGGGAAAAAGCCCGAAAAAAACGAATGATAAATAAGATTGCTATAAATATAAAAGAAACTAACATTGCATAAGATGCTATTTGATATGTACTAAAAGCCATGAAAGTAATAATGGGTAATAAAAAAATTCCAATTACTTTATTTAACAAGAAAATAATAAAAATATATGTATCAGCCTCGGCTGTATAATTGGAAACCCAGCCGGTAAATTTTAAAGAAAGATATTTTACCAAATAAGCTATTGCTACAGCAGCAATACACACAAAAAGCACATACCAATCTAGTTTTTCGTGATTAGAATAAAAATAATGCAGTAAGAAATAGGAATACAATCCCGTAGTAGTTACAAAAAAAACATTGAATATGAGGGATGGTATTTTTGCTTGTTCTAACTGATCTGTAAGTTGGTTTTGCCTGAGAGAAGTATTGAAGAAAACCCTAAATAAAGTACTAAAATATCGACTATACAAAGTGCGAGTAATGCCAAGCACTAAAAACAGGAATAAAATTAAATAAAAAAAGGGTTGTTTGTTATCTGCTACTTTCGGAACGCTATTTAAAGATTCTGCTGTCCCTTTTGAATTTATTAAAAAATTGCTCTCCAATATATTGTTGTAAATATTTATTGACGCATAAGCTGGTTTTAAAGAATCGATTGCAGGCGCTAAAACTTGAGGCACATTTTCCATTTGTGCACTTGTGTACAATGGTATAATAAAAAATAAAAAAGTTGCTATTACAAAAGCCTTCACAATTAGAAAAGATTTATGGCAAAAATAAGTAGTTGAATGGCTAAAAAGAATTTTAAAAATAATTGATATACCCAAAATGAATTTTTGATGCTTGCCTTATATTAAAAGGGACATCGTTTCTTTTGCCCAAAGCAAGGCTTAGATTGAGCAAACCAGCTTTTGTTTCATATACAATGCCTACACCTGCACTTGAGAAAAAATTATTGTTGCTGATGTTTTGGTATGTTGTTTTTGTATTGCCAGCATCTACAAAACCAAATATGTACGAATTGAGCCTCGTTAAAAACCGATATTCTGCAGTGAGCACTGCATATTGTGAAGCATAAATACTTTCTTCATCAAACCCTCTTAAAAGCTTATATCCGCCTATTTGAAAAACTTCGTTTCTAAAAATTGTAGGACTACTATAAATACCTGCATTTACTGCTGCTCTAAATGTGCTACTTTTTGATAATTGAAAATAATGAATAGCAGATAGTTTTAACTTCAGCTGGTAGCTACTAAGTTTTATAGAGTCATATAAACTAGCAAAATTAAACCCAGGTGATTTTAATGAAAGTACATCATTGTTTTGTTGGATATTTTTTATACCAGCTAACAAACTCAAATTTATTTCATTTCCCTTTATTGGATTAAAACGATAATTGGTATTTCGATACTCATAATGTATTCCAGCGTTTACCGATTTTACATCTATAATATCGGGTAATTTTTTTTGCTGTTTAATAGCATTGGTATCTATACCCCCTTGTAAAATATTGGTATTTTGCCATTGAATAATAATTTTGCCTGTATGATATTTTGAGAGATTTAATTGCAAACCCGTTTGTGCATTTAATTGTATAAAGCTAGAATCTTTTTTAAAAAACTCAAACAAAAAACTTAATCCAAAAGGCGAGTGAAAAATATATGGTTTTTCGTACCCCAAATTTAACCTCGGAGATTTTGGCTGTAGCGCCTGATATTTTAACAACAACCCCTCTCCTGCTCCAAATACATTTTTAAGATCTAGATTTACATCACCGGTCAATTGAAATTTTCCTGTATTATTTGCATCTGGCAAAAAACCAAAAATAGCACTTGCCTCGCTGCTTTTTTTACTATTTACGTTAATGTTTAAAATAGCACCAGAGCCTAATAAGTTTAACGAGGATATGCTCACAGGTATTGCAAATGGCAGGTCTAATAATTTTCTATCTACATCTTTTAGTTTTTCATAACTATAAATACTGTTATTGCTAATGCCTAAATAACGTTGCAAGAATTTTTTATTTATCTTTAATTTGCCATAATTTTTAATACTATCTATTTTGTACAATAAAATTTTATTTACCGTTAATGATGCCGAAATTTTATTTTCTATTATCGTTACACTATCTAAATAAATAAGTGCAAAAGGATAGCCTTCGTTTTCATAAATAGTCAACAATTTTTCTTTTATTGTTCCTATTTCTGCAATATTTAATGGCTTATCGGTAAAATCTTTTTCATTATATCCACTCTTGTTCAAAATATTTTTTTCAATGCCAATGGTACGAAGTTGTACCCAATTGTATTTTGTACCAAGGTATAAATTGATGTGCAACGTATCTCCACTTTGCCAGCTACTATCTATTGATACTACTGGATAACCTTTTGTGGAAAGTGTTTTAGGTATTGCGTTTACATACTCATATAGCAATTGAATATCGGCAAATGAAGTTTTAATGATTGGTGGCTCTGCGGCAATGATACTATCTTTGTAATGTACTGACAATGTAAAAGCTTTGGTATGGTTAGTATTTTTTTGCGCAAAACTATACAAATGCAAGATGCACATCATACATATGAGTGCGGTTACGAGCTTTATTTTTTTTGTGCAAGTGTTCATTATTCTAACAGCAGTAATTTTTAATAAAAAGTAAATTTACAATTCTTTGGCGGGTATTTATATTCATATTCCATTTTGCAGGCAAGCGTGCACCTATTGCAATTTTCATTTTTCAGTTTCTTTGAAGAATAAAGAGGCAATGATTACAGCTTTAACGAAAGAAATTTTATTGCCGAATAATTTTATTGCCGATACAAATATAGAAACGATTTATATTGGTGGCGGCACGCCAAGCTTATTATCGGTAGAGGAATTACAATTTATTTTTAATAGCATTCAACAAAAATTTGCTGTTGTATCCGATGCAGAAATTACTTTAGAAGCCAATCCAGATGATATAAATAAAACGATACTTGCCCAGTGGAAATCTGTTGGAATAAACAGACTTTCAGTAGGCTTACAATCTTTTAACGAAGCCGAACTTAAATGGATGAACCGTGCACACAATGCTACACAATCTGTACAATGTTTAAATGATATTGAAGCCGCAGGTTTTACAAATTATTCTGTTGATTTAATTTATGGTTCTCCATTACAAAGCAACGACGACTTAATAAAAAACTTTAATATCATTGCCCAAAGAAACATTCCTCATATTTCTTGCTATGCGCTTACAGTAGAAAATGGAACTACACTAAACAAATTAATAAAAGAAAATAAAAGCCCAAGTATTAACAATGATAAACAAGCAGAGCAATTTCAACTTTTGTTAGAAATGATGGAAGCCAATGGCTATGAGCAATACGAGATAAGCAATTTTTCGAAGCCCGGTTTTAGAAGCAAGCACAACAGTAGTTATTGGCAAGGTAAGCCCTACTTAGGTTTTGGCCCATCTGCACATTCATTTGATGGCTTAAACAAAAGAAGATGGAACGTATCTAACAACAGTTTATACATTCAATCTATTGAAAAAAACATTATCCCTTACGAAGAAGAAATACTAACAGATGAAGATTGTGTAAATGAATATGTGATGACATCTTTAAGAACTGTGGAAGGAATTAATTTGCAAATAGTAAAACAGAAATTTGGAATAAAAAATAAAGAAAGAATTTTATTGGGAGTAGAAAAATATGTAGCTCAAGGGAAAATAGTTTGTGAAGATTCTTATATACGTCTTACAAAAGAAGGAAAGTTTTTTGCGGATGGAATTGCTGGGGATTTGTTTGTGTGAAAGGGTTAACTAAGAGCATAAAAGAGAGAAAAGGAGGATCTACATTTAACAACTCTTTTTTCCTCCTTTTCTCCTTCGACCTCTTAGCTTAAATCAACTCTCCCTCAATCTTTTTAAATCCCTCAGCTGTGCCCATACCATTCCACAAAATATCATACACCGTTTGCGCTATAGGCATTTCTGCATTTACTGTTTCATTTATTATATGCATACATTTAGCAGCATTGTAACCTTCTGCCACCATACTCATTTCTAACTGTGCATTTTTTACGGAATAGCCTTTACCTATCATATTTCCAAAGGTTCTGTTTCTACTAAATAACGAGTAGCAAGTCACCAACAAATCGCCTAGGTAAACGGAAGCGGCATAATTAGCACGCTCATTCTTTTTAGCATTTTTACCATGTTCCATATACCCAACTTCTGCATTTACAATTCCAGCTTTGCGAAGAAACCCTGCCATTTCATCGGCACTATTGGCTATGAGTACACTTAAAAAATTATCGCCATAATCCAATCCATGTGCCATACCTGCTGCTACTGCATAAATATTTTTAAGTACTGCTGCATATTGAACACCGTAGATATCTTTATTTACAACTGTATTTATATAATCTGTTTTAAAACAATCTGCAATAGATGCTGTGGTGGCTTCATCAACACCTGTAAATGTTAAGTACGATAATTTTTCTGCTGCTACTTCTTCTGCATGGCATGGGCCAAGTAATGCAAAATAATTTTCTATCGTCACATTAAATTCTTTTGCCAAATAATCATTAAGCAATTCATTTTTTTCTGGCAAAATTCCTTTTACGGCTGAAATAATTTTCTTTCCAGTAAAAATATTTTTATTTATAGTTAATAAGACTTCGCAGGTGTATGCAGAAGGAATAGCAATAATTACAACTTCAGATTGAGTTATTACTTCTTGTACATCGGTAGTAAGTTGTAAATTATTTATATCAAACCGAGCAGCTGTAAGGTATTGAGGATTGTGTTTTTTTATTTTAAATTGCTCGATGGCATCCGCACTTCTATTCCACCAATAAATTGTATTGCCATTATCGGTAAGAATTTTTGCAATGGCCGTACCCCAACTTCCGCTTCCTAATATTCCAAATTTCATAATAACCTGTTTGGTGTTAACCCGTTTGGCGTTTGTTGTTTGTTGTTATATTGTTTGGTGTTTTGAACGCTTAGTTAATTCCTATTGCATAACTGAACTTGAACTAAAAAAACACCAAACAACAAACACCAAACAATTTATTTTTTATAACCCGAGTGTTTCTACTGCCTTAAATGCTGCCGCTTGGCTTGCATCTTTTTTATTAAATCCTTTTGCTTCTGCTATTACTTCTCCATCTATTGTAGCACCAATGGTAAATAATCTTCTGCCGCTTTCCACCGATTCCTTCACGGTTGTAAATTCTAATTGTTTTCCATTTTTATTGGCCCAACCGTAGAGTTTATTTTTTATGTTTATTTCTATCGCTTCCAAATCATCGGTAAACATATGGTTTTGCACAATGTATTTTTCTACCCAGCGCTGTGTTTTATCATAACCTCTATCTAAAAAAATAGCGCCTATCAATGCTTCTAGTGTATTGCCAAATATTTGTGATGATTTTAAAGAATTATCCAACTTGTTATAGTAAGTAATTTTCTTCAAACCCATTTTAATAGCTATTTCATTTAGCTTTTGGCGGTTTACCATTTTGCTACGCATCTCTGTAAGAAAACCTTCTCCTTTGTACGGATATTTTCTAAACAAATAATGTGCTATAATACTACTCAATACAGCATCACCTAAAAACTCTAAGCGTTCGTTGTTCTCATCTGCACCTTCTCGCACAGAACGATGGCTCAGTGCGGTTTTATACAATAAAATATTGTTGGGCTTAAACCCAATTACGTTATTCAATTGCTTTTTAAAATCGTTGGTTACGGATTCCCCTAAAAATAAATCTTGTAAATATGTAAGTGCTCTTTTAATAGACTAAAGTTTTGGCTAAATTAATGGAATTAATTGTAATGAATAATTGATTATTAATTATAATGAATAATTGATAACGAATAATGAATAATTTTTTAGGGGAAAGGTTCTATTTTTATCTGATGCATAATAATATTGCGTATTCTATTGCACAATCTATTGCACAATCTATTGCATAATAAAAGATGAATCCCTACGCAAGGCATAGGGACGAGAAAAGGTATTCCATACAAATGAGTGACACAATCCCGAAATTTCGGGAATGCCCTTAGTAGCTTCTTTGTTTGGACAAAAAAATATTGTCTATTAATTCCTTTTAAAACCGTTGCTAAATTTTTGATAGCTTTTGCATATCTTCGTGGCTATACGCATAATATATGAGTATGAAACTTTTGTGAAATAGATTAAACAACAAAAATTAATGGAACCAACTATAATTTACATCATTACGGGAGCTGTAGCACTAATTGCTGGGCTTATCGGAGGCAAAATGATTTTTGCCAAAAACACGGAAAAACAAGTGCAAGAAGCTGAACTTCAAGCGCAAAAATTGGTAGCTGAAGCTCAGTTAAAAGCAGATACTTACAAAAAAGAAAGAGAATTAGAAGCCAAAGAGCGCTTTGCACAAATGAAGATAGACAGCGAAAAAGACGTGATGCAGCGCACACAAAAAATTGCTGAAAGCGAAAACCGCATCAAACAAAAAGAGCAAAGCTTAAACCAGAAAGAAGCAAACGCCGAAAAACAATTAAAAGACAACGACGTTATAAAAGACAATCTCAACAAGCAAATTGAAATTGTAAATCAAAAGCGTACAGAACTTGAAAAACACCAAGAAGAGCATATACGTAAACTTGAAAAAGTAGCTGGCCTAAGTGCAGAAGATGCAAAAGCACAATTGATAGAAGGATTAAAAGAATCTGCACATGCTCAGGCTGTGGTATTGCAACAAGAAATTATTGAGAATGCTAAAACCAATGCCAATAAAGAAGCACGTAAAATAGTCATCCAAACCATACAACGTACAGCTGCGGAGCAAGCTATAGAAAACTCTATCACCGTTTTTAATTTGGAAAGCGATGAAATAAAGGGATCAATTATTGGTCGTGAGGGAAGAAATATTCGTGCAATTGAAGCAGCTACTGGCGTAGATTTAATTGTTGACGATACGCCAGAAGCAATCGTATTATCTTCCTTTGACCCATTGCGTAGAGAAATAGCTCGTTTATCGTTACAAAGATTGGTTGCAGATGGCCGTATTCACCCAGCACGTATTGAAGAAGTGGTAGAAAAAACAAAGCGCCAGCTAGATGACCAAGTAATGGAAATTGGTGAGCGTACGGCTATAGAACTCGGTATTCACGGGCTTCACAAAGAATTGATACGTATGGTAGGTCGTATGCGTTTCCGCTCATCTTACGGACAAAATTTGTTGATGCATAGCAGAGAAACGGCAAATCTTTGTGGCATTATGGCTGCTGAATTGGGCATGAATCCTAAGCTTGCAAAACGTGCAGGTTTGCTACACGATATTGGTAAAGTACCAGACGAAGAAACTGAATTGAGCCATGCATTACTAGGTGCAAAATTGGCGGAAAAATATGGCGAAAACCCTGCAGTGGTAAATGCCATTGGAGCGCATCACGATGAAATGGAAATGCTTTTTGTAATCTCTCCTATTATACAGGCTTGCGATGCAATAAGCGGTGCTCGCCCCGGTGCAAGGCGTGAAATTATGCAGCAATACATACAACGTATTAAAGACCTCGAAACCCTTGCTGCATCGTACAATGGCGTAGAAAAAGCCTATGCTATACAGGCAGGTCGTGAGCTTCGTGTAATTGTAGAAGCCGATAAAGTAACCGATGCACAAAGCGATACATTGAGTTTTGATATTGCACAAAAAATACAAACAGAAATGACTTTTCCGGGGCAAATAAAAGTGACGGTAATTAGAGAGAAGAGGGCGGTGAATATTGCGAGGTAATTTGCAAATATGAAAATGGGCAAATGTGCAAATAATAACGTTAGCCTTTTACTTTTTTTATATAGGATTTAAAAATGGCGATGAAGTTTCGAGGGCACTGAAAAAGTCTTTTTTAAAGTGATAGAAAAAAGGAGTAGAAAACTAAGGTTTTTTGCTCCTTTTTTTGTATCTTGATGGGGC
>JAYTLA010000091.1:0-43439 GCA_043729825.1 Ferruginibacter sp. | reverse complement strand
AAAGAGGATGTCCCAAAACAAAAAAGAGGCATCCTCTTTTTTATGGATTTTATTTTGAGGTTAAAAATGGAAAAAAACATTCCGTTTGATTGTAGCGGGTTTTGTTTTTGAAAAAGTTAAAAAAGTAGCCTTTTTAGGCTGCTTTTTTTCTAATATTTTGCGCAATTGATATTAATCCCCATTCTATGGTTACTTTTTCTTTACCACGTAGCATAAATCTTTTAAACCCTTGGTTCTGCTTTATATTTCCAAATACAGGCTCTACATCACAACATCGTTTCTTACGATGCTTTATACCTTCTTCACTATTGAGCAATTCGTATGCGATTGCTTTATGCCTTTGTAAATTTTCATTTATTTCTATTATTCTATTGCTTTGCGATTTATGACATGCGCCATTTAGTGGGCAGGTTGCACAATTCTTTGCTTGGTATCTTTTTAGTGTTTGTTCAAAACCTGTACTTTTTTTTCTTGTAATATCGCCTATGTAATCCATGGTTTGGCCCATTGGGCAGGTGTAACAATCTTTGTCTTTATTGTAAAATAATTTATCTGCTTTAAAAGGACGCTCATCCTTGTAGTTTTCATTTTGTTCTTTATCAAACATACCATATTTCACATAAGCTGTTATTGTTTTGCCCTCGAGTAAGCTATAGTTTTCTTCTGAACCATAACCTGCATCTGCAGTAATTATTTGAGGTGGTTTATTATAACTTTCTTCATGTTGAGCAATATGATTTGATAGGGTTGTTGTGTCGGTAGGGTTTGGGTGTATGGTATAATTTACGATGTATTGATTAGATGTAGATACCTGTACGTTATAGGCTGGTTTTAATTGACCGTTTTTCATGTGGTCTTCTTTCATACGCATAAAGGTTGCATCTTTATCTGTTTTGCTATAACTATTTCTTTCTCCTAAAATTTCTTCCTGTGCTTCATATTTTTCTATGTTGGTAGGATAATTTTTAGTTACATATTGCAACTTTGCTTTTACTTTTTTTTCTACATCGGGCTTGGTACTTAAAATTTCATTTAACTTATCTACCGTGGCTTGTACTTTATCTTTATCAATACTTGTAAAATCAGGTGGTTCAGGCATATTGTCTTCAACAGTGGCTACGCTTTGTGCATACTGCCATATTTCTGTTAACTGCTTTTTCATTTTTTCTTTATTGGTAGCAATGGCTTTCTTCCACACAAACGTATATTTATTTGCGTTGGCTTCTATCTTGGTGCCGTCTGTAAATACATCTTCTACACTCAATAACCCTTCTGCTACTAAAAGTTGTACTACTTCTTCAAATACATTTCTCAACGCATTTTTTAAACGAACACCTCTAAATCTATTAATGGTATTATGGTCTGGAAAGTTCATGGCACTTAGCCACATGTAATGTATATTTTCTTTACAAGCGGCTTCTATTTTTCGGCTACTATAATTATTACATACATAACCATAGATCAATACCTTTAATAACATCTGTGGATGATAGCTTGAACAGCCATCATTTTTATAGGCTGATAATAACGATGCAATTGAAATGCGATTGATAACATCGTTAAGAACTCTTACCGGATGATCTAAAGGAATCAACTCATCTAAAGAAGGAGGCAGCAACATACTTTGTTGCTGATTATAAGGCTTAAAAGTAGGAGAAAGTTGTACCATATTTAGTAGATTAAATACAGTATAAATATATAACAATCAATTGAATACGCCAAGTTTAAATAGCACTTTTTATGCACACAAAAAAATATTTTGTGCATAAAATAGAGGCTGCCCTTTTGAGACAGCCTCTATTTTATACCCTAAATTTTAATTGGATTGTTTTACTTTTGCAGCACTAAATTAGACTTGAGATTATAGATATAAGACACAAGACTAAAAAGTGAAAAATAAACTTTAAACTATTACAAACCAATCTTAATACTAAATACTCAATACTAATATCTATGAACAAAATAACCATGCAAAACGGCCTACTCACCGTTCCCAACAACCCAACAATACCATTTATAGAAGGCGATGGCATAGGGCCAGATATTTGGAAAGCAAGTGTGCGTGTATTTGATGCAGCTATTGCAAAAGCATATGGCGGCGAAAAGAAAATAGAGTGGCTAAAAGTATTGGCTGGTGAAGAAGCATTTAATGCTACAGGTAGCTGGATGCCCGAAGAAACGATGAATGCGTTTAAAGAATATTTACTCTCTATAAAAGGACCGCTTACTACGCCAGTTGGTGGTGGTATTCGAAGCCTTAATGTAGCGCTTAGGCAAGAATTGGATTTATATGTGTGCCTGCGCCCTGTTCGATATTTTGAAGGTACACCGAGCCCAATGTGGCAGCCTGAAAAAGTGAGCATGACTATTTTTAGAGAAAATACAGAAGATATTTATGCAGGTATCGAATTTATGACTGGTACCCCTGAGGCAACAAAATTATTAAACTTTTTAGTGGAAGAAATGGGAGTAAAAGCATTTCGTTTTCCTGAAACAACATCGCTTGGTATTAAGCCAGTAAGTAAAGATGGTAGTGAAAGATTGATACGCTCTGCTATACAATTTGCCATAGAGCATAAAAAACCAAGTGTAACTTTAGTACATAAAGGTAATATTATGAAATATACCGAAGGTGCATTTAAAAATTGGGGATATGAATTAGCCGAGAGAGAATTTGGTGGACAAGTTTACACATGGCAGCAATGGGAAAAAACTAAAAAAAAAAGTGGAGAAGCTGTGGCAAATGAAGAAATGAAAATAAGTTCTATTGGCGGAAAAGTAATTATTAAAGATGCTATTGCCGATAACTTTTTACAACAAGCTATGTTGGCTCCGCAAGATTATTCAGTAATAGCTACGCTAAATTTAAATGGCGATTATATTTCTGATGCATTGGCTGCACAAGTGGGTGGTATTGGTATTGCGCCCGGTGCCAATATTAATTACCTTACTGGCCATGCGGTATTTGAAGCTACACATGGCACCGCTCCTCGTTTTGCAAATACAAATACCATGAACCCTTCATCAGTAATATTGAGTGGTGTAATGATGTTGGAGTATATGGGATGGAGAGATGCGGCAGATATGATTACAAATGCTGTTGGCAAAACGATACGCAATAAAACGGTAACAATAGATTTTTATAATTTGATGAAAGATGCCACTCTATTGAAGACGAGTGAGTTTGCGGATGAGATTATTAAGAATTTGTAATTTTTTGACTAAGACAGATAACGCAGATTTTTACGATTTTTGTATTTTTTAATTAAATTTATCAGTTTGATTATGTGTATAGAATTTGATATATTTGTGTATAAAAAAATATTATAAAATGAGAACAAATATTGATATTGATGATGATTTGATGGAAAAGGCATTGAAATATTCAAAGCTAAAAACTAAAAAAGAAATTATTCATGCAGCCCTTGACGAGTATGTAAAATATCAAATGCGTTTAAAGTTACTCTCACTTCAAGGCAAAGTAAAATGGGTAGGAAACTTAAATAAAATGAGGAGAAATGAAAATTAGTGTAGTTGATTCTTCAGTATGGATTGATTTTTTTAATAAAAAAACTACTCCACAAATTGAAATTGTAAAGTCTAGTTTATACACTTCTACTAAACACAGTCCTTTTATTATTTTACCTATTATCTACCAAGAAATTTTGCAGGGAATAGATAATGATAAGCAGTATTACTTGGTAAAAGAGGTATTGCTTGGATTAGAAATGATTGAAATAGACCAATTTTTGTATGCTGAAAAAGCTGCTGATTTGTATAGGAATTTAAGAAGAAAGGGAGTAACGATAAGAAAGGCAAATGATTGCTTTATTGCAGCTGTTTGTATAGATTATAAATTTCCAATTATCCATAACGACAAAGATTTTGATAATATAGCAAAACACACTTCACTTAAAATTTATAAATAAAACACATGAGTAAAATACAAGTAGCAAACCCCGTAGTAGAATTAGACGGCGATGAAATGACAAGAATCATTTGGAAATTTATTAAAGACAAATTGATACTTCCGTACGTAGAAGTGCCTATTCAATATTTTGATTTGGGAATGGAGTACAGAGATGAAACAAATGATCAAGTAACCATAGATGCAGCCAATGCTATAAAGGCTTGTGGTGTGGGTATTAAATGTGCAACCATTACACCAGATGAACAAAGAGTAGAAGAATTTAAGTTGAAGCAAATGTGGAAATCGCCAAACGGAACGATTAGGAATATTTTGGACGGTACTGTTTTTCGTGAGCCAATTGTAATGCAAAATGTACCAAGGTTAGTTACTAATTGGACGGCACCAATCATCGTTGGTCGCCACGCATTTGGAGATCAATACCGTGCTACAGATACAGTAATAAAAGGCAAAGGAAAATTGACAATGACTTTTACACCAGAGGGTGGTGGCGAAGCACATGTTTTTGAAGTGTTCAACTTTAAAGGAGATGGTGTGGCAATGAGTATGTACAATACCGATGAAAGTATTTATGGTTTTGCAAGAAGTTGTTTCAACATGGCTTTGAGCAAAAAATGGCCATTGTATCTTTCTACAAAAAATACTATTCTTAAAAAATACGATGGTCGTTTCAAAGATATTTTTGAAGAAGTGTATCAAAATGAATTTAAAGAAAAATATACAGCTGCAGGTATTACTTACGAACATCGTTTAATTGATGACATGGTAGCAAGCGCATTGAAGTGGAACGGTAATTTTGTATGGGCATGTAAAAATTATGATGGCGATGTACAAAGCGATACCGTAGCACAAGGCTTTGGTAGCTTGGGTTTGATGACATCGGTATTGATTACGCCTGACGGAAAAACAATGGAAGCAGAAGCTGCACATGGTACAGTTACTCGTCACTACAGAGAGCACCAAGCAGGTAAACCAACATCTACAAATCCAATAGCATCTATTTTTGCATGGACAAGAGGACTTGCTTTTCGTGGAAAATTAGATAGCAACCAGCCATTGATAGATTTTTGTAATAACCTAGAGCAGGTTTGTATAGAAACAGTAGAGAGTGGTAAAATGACCAAAGATTTAGCGGTTTGTATTCATGGCAATAAGGTAAATCATGGCGATCATTATCTTTACACAGAAGAATTTTTAGATGCTATTGATGAAAATTTGAAAAAGAAAATGGCGTAAGCATTTTCTTTTTATTTTATAAAAGTAAACGCCTCGAAACATTCGAGGCGTTTGTAATTTCAAGAAAAAATATTTTTACAACTGTATCATTATTTTTTCATTACTATTTTTAATAACAGTAGTTTGTGTTTTGCTTCCTTCTTCGTTTTTGCCGCTGCCTTGTGGGTCAAATTGAGAAATAGGATTTAATAATGTAGTGTGCGTTTGTAGTATGCTAGAGTTTGTGCCATTAAATTGTACGCTATTCATATTATTAAAACCATGCAATACTATTGCTATGTTTTTAAATGTAGAAACCAATTGTCCTTCCGGCTTTTCAAAAATAATTTGACTGCTCGATGGGTTGTACAAAATATTCCTTTTGTAAAACATTCCTTTCTCATAATCAAAAGTTTTACCATCATCTTCATAATACATAAAATTATTTGTTGTATTGCCTTTGTAAATATGTACTAGTAAAGTATCGGTAGGTGCTATTGCTGTTGACTGTACCAACGATTGCATTGGTATAATACTACTTTCCTTTACATATACCGGAAGCTTAGAGAAACTAAGTTCTATTGTTTTTTCTCTTGCTCCTTCCTGCATTTCATCATGATATAAATTATACCAATTGCCTTTAGGGAAATATACTTTCATAAAATCTTTTCCACTTTCTACTGGTGCTACCATTATACTTTGGCCAAACAAAAATTGATTTTGAAAAGCCCAATTATAAATATTATTATCGAAAGCATTTTCAATAGCCAACGAACGATTTACTGGCAAACCGCTTTGTGTAGATTCATAAAAGCTACTATATAAATACGGCATTAATTTATATCGAAGGCTTATATAATTTCTTGCAATCTCTGTTACTTCCTCTCCATAAGCCCATGGCTCACTCGATTTTGTATTTACCCCAGTATGATTTCTAAAATATGGAATGAATGCTCCAAGTTGAATCCACCGTGCATATAATCCTATAGAGGGATTGCCTGTAAAACCACCAATATCCATTCCAGTAAAAGCAACACCACTTAGGCCAAGGCTGTTTATTAGTCGTACACCAGCCATCATATGATTATCTTCGGAACGGTTATCGCCAGTCCATAATGCGCTAAACCGTTGCAAGCCTGCATAACCTGCACGAGTGAGTACAAATGGTCTTTCGGTACTATGTGCTCTAAAACCTTCGTAGCTTGTGCGTGCCATAAGTGAGCCATACACATTATGCGCTTCTAAATGCGATGCCTTTCTTCCTTCAAAATCGAAGATTACATTACTAGGCATTTTTTGCCCCCATGTGGCTATTTCGTTCATATCATTCCACACACCACTTATTCCATTATCTGTAAAAAATTTTGATTCATTTCTCCAATATTTGCGACCAATTTCGGAACTGTAATCTGTAAAATGGCACCAACCAGGCCATACTTGTCCTGTATAATATTTTCCATCACTATATTTAATAAAAGCATTTGCTGCTATGCCTCTATCAAATGCAGGTGCACCAGGCACCACTTTTATTCCGGGATCTACAATTACTGTAGTCCTAAAACCCATATCTTTTAATTTGTCTGTAAGTGCTCGTGGGTTAGGAAAACGTTCTTTATTCCAAGTGAATAATTGGTATTTATCCATATAATGAATATCAAGTGTAATACCATCTGCCGGAATTTTTTTCTCTCTGAGTGTTTGTGCAATTCGCAGCACTTCTGTATCTGGATAATAACTGTATCTATTTTGCTGATAACCCAAACTCCACAGCGGCGGCATTTTCATACGACCTGTAAGTGCAGTATATGATTTAATTATATCGGACACCGTTTTATGGTAAATAAAATAATAATTCATTTCGCCACCACGAGCTGCAAACGATGAAAAACGATTGTTGCTTGCGCCAAAGTTAAAATCAGATTGAAAAGTATTGTCCATAAAAATACCATAGTTCAAATTGTGATGAATGCCAATGTAGAATGGTATTGTAGCATAAATAGGGTCTTGCCCGCTGCTGTATCCATATGCATCGGTATTCCAATTGGTATAGCCATTTCCTTTTCTATCTAAGTCGCCAGTTTTTTCTCCAAGCCCAATAAATCTTTCTCCATCTTGCATTTTTTTGTAAGTGGTTACTTCTTCACCGACCCATGAGGTGGTAAGCCCTTCTTCATCTTGACTAATGATGGTACCATCGTTGTTGTAAAAGGCAACACTATACGGTTTTTTTTGAAAAATGGCTTTTAAAGAATCTGTAACAACAGTAATTTCTTTATCATTTTGAGTAATAGAAACTTTTGTTTGTTGTGCTTCTGATACAACAGCGTAAGAAAAATCTTTTCTCAATGCTTGTTTATCCATTCTTATTCTAATAATAGATGGACTGTAAACCATGGCTTGAATAAATGCAGCATCGGTTGTAATGCTAATATTTTGCCCATCTACTTTTGCAGATTTTACATTGCCTACTTCTTTTAGGTTTGTTTGAGCAAATAGGGTTTGATTACAAACGCATAACAAAAGAATACAGCCATACAATTTTTTTAAAAAATATTTATTGCTAAGAATCATGGTAAATTATTTATTTGCTTGTGAGTGAAGAATACACAATTTCTGCTTTCTATTTTAAAAATAAAAATAAAACATGATTACATCCAGTTTTAATGCCTATTTCTTATAGAATTGTGTGTACACTAATAGATCGAAAGAATATTTTTCATTTTTACGTGCATAAAAAAACCTCCACATTTCTGCCGAGGTTTTTGTTGGGTTACTAGGATTCGAACCTAGACAAACAGAATCAAAATCTGTTGTGCTACCTTTACACCATAACCCAATTTCAAAACACGTATGTGTTTGGGAGTGCAAAAATAGGGGTTTTGTAAAAAAAGCCCAAACTATTTTTTATATATGGATGCCAACCTTTAAAAGGTTGGTATCCATATATAAAAATCTTCCAAATAAAGGATGCCAACTTTTTAAAAGTTGGCATCCCTTATTTGGAATATGAGCACAAGTAAATTATTCATTATCTTCTTTTTCTTTCAAAGACTTAATCAAATCAAGCGCTTCAGCCACTACATCGCACATTATTGTGATTAAAGAACCTGGCTTTGCAGTGTTGTATGCATGCATAATGGCCTCCTTTTCATTGTATATAATGGTGACAGGTATATCTTTCGTTTTATTAGAGTTAATACCTTCTACCAATAAGTCAACAATATTTTCAGCTGTGCGACCCCGCAAGTGCCTATCTTGGCGTATTATAATTTCATCAAAATGTCTTGCAGATATAGCACCTAATTCTCTAATATCTTCATCTCTTCTATCTCCTGTGCCACTTATAATGCCCACTTTTGGCGTACCATCCATTTTACTTACAAAATCGCAAAGCAATTGTAAGCCAGCCGGGTTATGCGCAAAATCTGCTAAAAATTTAAAATGTTTAAATTGAAATAAATTTAATCTGCCGGGTGTTTGTGTAGCCGATGGAATAAATGTTTCTAATGCCAATTTAATATCGGCCACTTTTATGTTTCTATACAAATAAGTAGCCAAAATAGATGGAAGCGTATTCATTACATTGTGCAATGCTTTACCGCCGTAAGTAATTGGAATTTCAGATACTTTTTGTACTCGTATTTTCCAAGTGCCTTTCATTATCGTTACAAAACCATTTTCATATACTGCGGCATGCCCACCGTTTTTACAATGTTCAATAATTCGAGGATTGTTTTCATCCATGCTAAATAAAGCCACATTACATTGCAAATTTTTTCGCATGTCATACACCAAATCATCATCGGCATTTAAAATAGCAAAACCATGTTTATACACTGTTTCTGCCACTACCGATTTTACTCTGGCCATTTGCTCCAAATTATCTATGCCACCAAGTCCCATATGATCGCTTGCTACATTGGTTATGATAGCAATATCACAATTTCTAAAAGCCAAACCACTTCTAAGAATACCACCACGTGCACTTTCTAAAACTGCAAAATCAACCGTTGGGTCTTTTAAAACAAACTGTGCAGATGCAGGGCCAGTGCAATCGCCCTTCATCATCATCTGGTTTTGAATGTACACCCCATCGCTAGTAGTGTAGCCAACTTTGTAGCCAGCAGTTTTTGCAATGTGTGCTACAAGTCTACTCGTTGTAGTTTTTCCATTGGTACCAGTAATAGCTATGATTGGTATGCGACCAGTATTTTCTTTAGGAAAAAGCATATCAATAACTGGCTCTGCTACATTTCGAGCAATACCTTCCGATGGTTCTATATGCATTCGAAAACCTGGAGCAGCATTTACTTCTAGCACTGCTCCACCATTTTCTGTAATCGGTACCTTTAAGTTTGGCGCCATAATATCTATGCCACAAATATCCAAACCAATAATTTTGGCAATACGTTCTGCCATAAAAATATTAGACGGATGCACTTCTTCGGTAACATCGGTAGAAGTGCCGCCGGTGCTAAGGTTGGCTGTGGGCTTCACTAAAACGAGTTCGCCTTTTGGCGGAACGGTATCCAAAGTATAACCCTTATCATCCAACATTTTTTTTGTAAAATCATCTACCGTTATTTGTGTCAATACTTTTTCGTGCCCGTATCCACGGCGTTCATCTTTGTTGGTTTCATTTATCAACCATTGTACGCTGTGCTCGCCATCGCCTGTTACAGCGGCTGGTGTACGCAAGGCAGCACATACAAATTTATAATTGATACATAGCAAACGAAAATCGAATCCAGTAATATACTTTTCTACTATTACAGTGCGACCATATTTTTGTGCAGCGTCTAATGCTGTTAAAGCTTGTTCATAATTTATAATATTAGTAGTAGCACCTTTGCCATGATTTCCATTGAGTGGTTTAAGCACTACTGGATATCCAATTTTATCTATCGCATCTTTTAATCCATCTTCACTTCTAATCAAACTCCCTTTTGGTACTGGTATTTCTGCGGCTTCTAATAAGTTTTTTGTATCGTCTTTATCGCCTGCAATATCTACAGCAATGCAACTTGTGGTGCCTGCAATAGTAGCTCTTATTCTTTGTTGGTTTACGCCATAGCCCAATTGTACAAGACTACTTTTATTTAACCGAATAAAAGGAATACCACGTCTTGCTGCTTCTTCTACAATGCAACCTGTGCTTGGGCCAAGGCGAGTTTCTTCTCTTAACTCTCTCATGGTTTGTATATCTGCATTGATATCGTATGCTTTTCCTTCTATCAATGCTTCGCAAATTTTAAATGCAGCTTTTGCGGCAAATACACCCACTGCTTCTTCCATATAATTGAACACTACATAATACTCGCCTTCTTTGCCAGTACCACGTGTGCGCCCAAAGCCCATATCCATACCAGCAAGCGTTTGTATCTCTAGCGCAATATGTTCCATAACATGCCCCATCCAAGTACCTTCATCTACCCGTTCAAAAAAACCACCGGGTTTATTTTCGCTGCAACGATGTTCGTATAAACTAGGAATAAGTTTTTCTAAGTTTTCTCTAAAACCTACTACCTTATTGGTTGGGCACTGTTCCATGTCTTCCAAATCTATCATCATTTGTATGAGCTTGCCTCGGCGTATGCTCCAATAATTTGGTCCACGTAGTGCTTTTATTTCTAAAATCTTCATGTATTTTTAATTTCAGGTTTGTTTTATATTGTAATAAAGTAAACTTAACGAATAGAAGTGGTAATGCAAAAAAAGAAAATATTTTACTAAGCTATTGGCATCTTTAGCAAAGAAATATTACATTTAGTATACCTAAAAAAAAGTACAAATGGCTGCCAATCCAAAACATATAGAAGGTATTTACAACTACTGCGATAGATGGTGCGAACGTTGCCATTTTACTAGCCGCTGTGCGGTTTATAAAAGTGAAGAAGATATTTCGCCAGAAGAAAACGATATAAACAATAAAAAGTTTTGGGATAGAATAGCCAACAGTTTTACTGATGTCATTACACAATTAGAAAAAATAGCAGAAAAGCGTGGCATTACGATAGCCAAAGCAGATGATGCAGAAATGAATTTGTATATGGCCAATATAAAAAAGAAACGACAAGAAATGGTACTGCACCCACTCATAAAATACAGCAAACAATATATGATGGAAGCAATGGTTTTATTAGAAAATAACAAGGCCTTAAAACAAAGAGGAGAAACACTTTTGCAATTGGTAGAACTAGGTATAAAAGATATTGGCGAAACAAAAAAAGAAATAATACAATTAAACGAGTACTTAGAAATTGTAAACTGGTATCTCTTTCTAATAAGAGTAAAGTTCATGCGAGCATTACCCACGTTTGATGATTATATTGACGATGACAACTTTGAAAATGATAGCAATGGTTCGGCAAAAGTAGCTCTCATAGCTACTGATAGGTGTATTGTAGCATGGCAATATATTTTGCAAGCACTACCAGATGCGCAAGATGATATACTGCCCTTGCTTGCATTATTGCAAAAAATACGAACACTCGGCGAGCATACATTCCCACATGCAAGAGCGTTTGTGAGAGTAGGGCTAGATGAGTAGAATTAAATGTTGATATAAATAATTATTTCTATCACATAAAAAGTAAGTTATCGAAAGGTAGGTAAAAAAGTCATATTTCTCTGAGGTAAAAAATTTCTCTGCATCTAAAAAAAGATGAACTCTTTGCTTGGGAAAAAATATTTAATAAATAATTTTTAATTCCTTTCAAAAAAAATAATTATGAAAATTATCAAAAGAGCATATAAATTTACATTATAAAATTAACTCATATACACCATGACAGCATCGCTCAAAGTAGATAAAGTAAATTGGCAACATGTATTTAATATCAAAAACATGTTGCAAATTTTGCTTGGTTGTGGCATGGCTGTTTTTGCCATGAAGGGTTTTATGATACCCAACAAATTTTTAGATGGCGGTATTACAGGAATATCCTTGTTGCTTTTTGAAGCATTTCATATTAATATTAGTTTGTTGGTAATTGTACTCAATTTGCCTTTTATATATATGGGCTATAAAAAAATTGGAAAAACATTTGCAATACAAACAACCATTGCAGCCTTACTACTTGCCATTGGGTTATTTTTTATACATATACCATCTTTTACATCAGATAAATTATTGATTGCTGTGTTTGGCGGCTTACTTATGGGCACAGGTGTAGGCTTAGTAATACGTACAGGTGCGGTAATTGATGGCGCTGAAGTTATAGCAGTATTTACAAAACGAAAAACAGGCTTATCCAATAGCGAAATAATAATGATTTTTAATAGTTTCATTTTTGCGGGTGCAGCATTTCATTCTGGTATAGAGGCCGCTATGTATTCTCTAATAACGTATTTTTCTGCTACAAGAGCTACCGATTATGTGGTAGACGGTATTGAGCAATACACTGCCATAAATATTATTACATCGCAAGAAGATAGGGTAAAAGATTATCTGGTAAATGATTTAGCAAAAGGCATTACGGTATATAAAGGTGAGCGTGGTTACTTGCCAGGCAGTTTTGAAATAAAAACCAATTGCGATATTATTGTTACCATTGTTACTCGATTGGAAGTGAACCAAATTCAACAAGCAGTGTTAGACATAGACCCTAAAGCATTTGTATTTGTACAAAATATTAAAGAAGCTGCTGGTGGTATTTTAAAAATAAAGTCGCATGCCAAATAAAGCAGCCATCAAAGATTTTGTAGTGGAGTTATTGAAAAATAATTTGCCAGCTCATTTGTATTATCATAATGTAGAGCACACAATTTATGTAGTAGATAAAGTGGTAGAAATAGCCCAACACGAAAATTGCAACACTAAAGAAATTGAATTATTATATGCCGCTGCATGCTGGCATGATGCTGGCTACATAAATACATACAAGGGGCATGAAGAAGAAAGTTGTAAACTAGCAAAGCAATATTTATTGAAGTATGAATTTACTAATAATGATATTGATACAATTTGTAAAATAATAATGGCAACTAAATTAAATTACATTCCACAAAATAAATTAGAAAAAATAATGGTAGATGCCGACCTTGAATATTTGGGCACGGAAAATGCTAGCATATTTGCTAATAATTTATTTAGAGAACTCAAATATTTAAACCCATTATTAGAAGAAAAAGAATGGAATAAGATGCAAATTTCTTTTCTTAAAAAACATCAATTTTATACAAAATATTGTAAAGAAAAAAAAGCAGTTTTAAAAGAAGCTTATCTGCAACATTTAATTTCCATACAATAATCTTGTCTATTCTTCTTTGATACAATCCAACATTTTACCTTGTTATTTATTTGAATTTCTTCCCTTTTTATCAATTAACTATGCTTTATTGCTTGTAAAGAAAAAAATACTTTTTTATATTAAATATTATTTCTATATTTATTTATTATTTTCCCCCATAGTTCTGTAATTACCTTTTCAACTTCCCCACAAAAAATGGAAGTCTTTTTTAAGATTGAACGAATCCATACTTGTGAAGACGAAACTAATTTAGCATATACAATGCTATTTGAAATATACCCTTATGAATTGTTATAGGATTTTTTTACATCAAAACCTTTTCAATCATGCAACACACTAACAAAGCACACTCCCTTCTTTTTGCCCAGCAATTATTGGAAGCACATTTAAACCAACCCGAAGAAGATAGAATAAAACTATTTGGCATTGGTGCCGAAACATTGGAAGCACTTTTTTTAGGAACAAGAGGCAGCAATGCAAAATATATGCAGGAGTTAATGGGTTACGCAGTTCTAGGAAATGTCAATTACAGAAAAAGTTATTTTCCCGATGATCCAGACTATTTAGATGCAGCAATGCAACAATCTCCAGGTTTTAAAAATACCATGCAGTTGATGGGATATGAGTACGACAAACTCATAAAACAATTGCAAAGCTCTGGTACTTTTTTTAGTATGCGCACAGTTGGGCATATGCTTTGGGATTGTACAATGCCAGGCATACTTGGCTACTTTGCTGCTTTATTGTACAATCAAAATAATGTAGCAGCCGAAGCATCGCCTGTTACTACTTTAATAGAAATGCATGTGGGAAATGAATTGTGTAAAATGCTTGGCTATTCTGTAAACCCCATTGGAAAAAAACCTGGAGAGTTTACACTGCCTCCTGGTAAAATTACCGGCTGGGGACATATAACTTGCGATGGGTCTGTTGCAAATTTAGAAGGCCTATGGATGGCAAGAAATTTAAAATTTTATGCCACAAGTGTTAGAGCTGCTATTATGAATGAAGCCGGTTTAGCACCTGCAAGAAATTTTATGGTTACCTTATTGAATGGTACACCAGCACGATTACTATCATTGGATAGTTGGACAATTTTAAATTTACCAATAGATGAAGTGCTTGCCATGGCAAATAATATTGCAACGCAATACAATATTGATATCACTGTTGTAAGTAATCTTATTGCAAATTATACGGTACAAAATATAGGCTACCACGAAATACTTACAAAATATTTACCCGATATTAAAGGAACGCCAGTGTCTATTTGCACTGCTACAAAACATTATTCTTGGCCAAAAGGCGCAGCCATTTTAGGCATTGGTGCAAATAATATGTGGAGTATAAAAGTAGATCTTAATGCACGTATGAATGTAACTGACCTGCGCCTTGCACTAGATCGTTGCATACTAGAAAAAATTCCAGTGATGAATGTAGTGGCTATTATTGGAACCACAGAAGAAAGTTCGGTAGATCCTTTAAAAGATATTTTAAAAGCAAGAGAAGATTATAGAAACCGAGGATTAGAATTTGCCATACATGTAGATGCGGCTTGGGGCGGCTATTATAAAACAATGCTCAATAGTGCCAATGAAACAGATCCTACTTCATTTATACCTATAGAAGACGCTGCCATTATTGCTTTGCCCATGAGTAAATATGTTACAGAACAATATCAGGTAATGCAATTGGCAGATTCCATTACAGTAGATCCACATAAATCTGGTTACGTGCCCTATCCTGCAGGTGGCTTGTGTTATAGAAATTCGGCTATGCGAAATTTAGTTTCATTTACTGCTCCAGTAGTTTATCATGGCGGTGTAGATCCTACGGTTGGTGTATATGGTGTAGAAGGTTCAAAACCTGGTGCTGCTGCCGCCGCAGTTTATTTTAGCCACAAAGTAATTAGGCCAAATACGGATGGCTATGGAAAAATTTCGGGCGAATGTTTTTTTAATGCCAAAAGATTTTATGCATCACTGGTTTGTTTAAATATTCAAAACCTTCCATTTTTTGTTGTGCCTCTTATTCCAATACCTGCCGTACAACAAAACAAAAGCAAAGAGGAAATACAAAAACAATATGAATTTATTAGAGATAGAATTGTAAATAAAACCAACCAACAATTAATTGCCGATACCGAAGCATTTAGTTTGTTTAAAGAATTGGGTGGCGATCAAACCATTATTACCTACATGTATAATTTTTACAATGCCGATAAATCAATAAATACAGATGAGGATAAATTGAACAAATTTAATTTTGCTATTTATCAAAAATTTAGTTTTACACCTACCGATACAGATATACACGATACCGAATTGGTGGTAACCGCATCTGCATTTACCAGAAATGTGTATGGCGATTTATTAATGGATAATTTAAGAAAACGCTTGGGCCTTACGGGCAATTATAAACCAGACGAATCCCTTAATTTTATTATTTCTACCATCATGAATCCATGGTTGAGTAATACAGTAAAAGGTTCTTTCATTCCACAAATAATGAATATCATCATCAAAAATGTAACAGAAATAATTCCTACAATAAAATAAAAATAATATCATGAAAGCAAAAAATATATTTGGAGAAAATATTGACGAAATAAAATCAAAATTTGCAAAAGCTCTTGAAGATGGGTTTGCGCCTACACTTGCCATTATCTTTTGTTCGATAACGCAAAATAGAGATAGCTTGATTGAATTTTTTAATGAAAAAAAGATTGATCTTTTTGGCTCTACAACCGCAGGAGAGATAATAGATACAGAAGTAATGGAAAAATCGGCGGTAATAATGTTGTTGGATATAAAAAAGGAACATTATAAAATTTTTACAGAAGATGGGCATGATGCGAATACCTACAAGACGTCTAACGATATGGCAAAATTTGCAAAGGCGAGTTTTGCCAGTCCATCTATTGTTGTAATTTCGAGTGGACTTACCATAGATGCAGAGCAAATCATAAATGGCGTGCAAGATTTTGATAATACCATTCCATTGTTTGGTGGGCTTGCAGGCGATGATTTAACGATGAAAGCATCGTTTGTGTTTAGCAACAACTTTCAATCGTCCAACGGGCTTATTGCATTGATACTTGACAATGAAAAAATAAATGTAAAAGGATTGGCCACCAGCGGTTGGGATAATATTGGCATTGAAAAAACTATTACAAAAGCGGTTGGTAATGTAGTGTATTCAATAGACAACGAACCAGCTGTAGATGTGTTTGTAAAATATTTTCAGTTTACAGAAAGCGTGGATAATACGGCAGAAATTATTGCTCAAAATTTTGCACAATATCCATTGCAACTAACCAAAGCAAATGGAAACACAGTGCTAAGGGCGCCATTGATGGTGGATATAGAAAGCCGAGCGCTAATTTTTGCAGGAGGCATACCAGAAGGTAGCAAAGTGAAATTTTCGGTACAGCCAGGTTTTGATTTGATAGAGAAAACTACTGAGCGAATAGCTGTTTTAAAAACAGTAATGCCAAAAGCAGATGCGCTTATTATGTTTTCGTGTAAGGCAAGACATATGGCACTTGGGCCAATGACTGGCGATGAAGCTACGATGATAAGAGGAATTTGGGACAAACCATTAATTGGATTTTTTACCTATGGCGAAATAGGTACAGCAAAAGATAGCAAATGCGATTTTCATAACGAAACTTGCTCTATGGTAATTTTAGAAGAAAAAAACTAATTTTATACAATTATTTTTCACCAAGCTTAAATTTCATTGGAACAATTAAAAAAAATTATACAAGGCTTAACCATTCCCGAAGAAGACAAAGCATTAATTGCAGCACAAATAAAAGCAATAGAAAAAACAGTAGCCGTTGCAGAGTTTAAATACAACCGCACCGTTTTTGATAAGGCGGCTATTACCAATGTGCTTAATGCTAGTATTGAAGAAATTGAAAAACAAAAAAAAGATATTGAAGATGCTAAAAATGAAATTGCCAGAAACATGTTTGAGTTAGATAAGCAGAAACAATTAATAGAAATAAAAAACCGTGTGCTAAATGAAACCATGAATAACCTTACAGAAACACAAGCGCAACTTATTCAATCCGAAAAAATGGCTTCGCTTGGCGAATTGACTGCAGGGATAGCGCATGAAATACAAAACCCTTTAAATTTCGTAAATAATTTTTCGGAAGTAAATACAGAGCTCATTGAGGAAATGAAAGCAGAAATGAAAAAAGGTAATTATACAGAAGCTGAATTACTTGCGAATGACATTTTTGGTAATGAACAAAAAATAATGCACCATGGCAAAAGAGCCGATGGTATAGTAAAAGGAATGTTGCTGCACAGTCGTAGAAACAATGGGCAAAAAGAATTGACCAACATAAATATATTGGCAGATGAATATTTAAGATTGGCTTACCATGGGCTTAGGGCAAAAGATAAAACTTTTAATGCCATTATGAAAACGGAGTTTGATGATAATATTAAAGAAACAAGTATTGCACCGCAAGATATTGGCAGAGTAATTTTAAATTTAATTACAAATGCTTTTTATGCAATAACAGAAAAGAAAAAACAACAGGTAGATGGATATGAACCAACTGTACTAGTAAGTACAAAAAAAGCAAATGATAAAATAGAAATAAGAATAAGCGATAATGGTAATGGCATTCCCAAAAAAGTATTGGATAAAATATTTCAACCATTTTTTACCACCAAACCTACTGGGCAAGGTACAGGCTTGGGTTTATCGCTTAGTTACGATATTGTAAAAGCTCATAAAGGCGAATTGAAAGTAGAAACCAAAGAAGGTGAGGGGTCAAACTTTATAATTATTTTACCTGAATAAAACAACAGTAATAAAAATGAAAGTATTAGTAGTAGATGATGAAAAAGATGTACAGTTTCTTTTTGAACAAAAATTTAGAAAAGAAATAAAGCAGCACGAATTTGAATTTTCGTTTGCATTTTCTGGAGAAGAAGCATTGGATTATTTATATGTACACGACAACGAAGCAGTATCTATTTTATCGGATATAAATATGCCAGGCATGGGTGGGCTCGAATTATTAAAAAAAATAAAACAAGTAAAACACCAGCCGCCGCCAGTGGTAATGATGATAACGGCTTATGGCGATGCAGAAAATTATAACATGGCAAAGGCATTGGGTGCAGATGATTTTTTTACCAAGCCAGTAGATTTTACACTTTTAAAAGAAAAATTAAAAACATTAAACTAATGGCAAAAATTTTAGTAGCCGATGATGAGGCAGATTTAGAAGTACTCATTAAGCAAAAGTTTCGCCAAAAAATACGAGACAATGAGTACGAATTTATTTTTGCCATAAACGGAAAAGATGCACTTGAAAAAATACTCAACAATCCAGATGTTGAAATTGTGTTGAGCGATATTAATATGCCTGAAATGGATGGCTTAACATTGCTTAGCCACCTCAGCGAAACCTCACCATTAATAAAATCGGTAATTGTATCTGCCTATGGCGATATGGAAAATATTCGTATGGCTATGAATAGGGGAGCGTTTGATTTTATAACCAAGCCTATCAATTTCGAAGACCTTTCTTTAACCATCGAAAAAACATTTAAACAAGTATTGCAAATAAAAGAAACGTTTAAAGCTATTAAAGAAAACAATATTCTTAAAATGTATGTAGATGAAAACGTACTCAACTTTATGGGCAGCCACGAGTTCGAAACATCCTTAATGGCAAACGAAACGGTAGAAGCCACGGTAGTTTTTTTAGACATTTGTAGCTTTACCACTATCAGCGAAAATGAGCCTGCAGATATGGTGGTAAAATTATTGAACAATTATTTTGATGTGATGGTAAAAGAAATATTGGCACAGGGCGGGCATATAGATAAATTTATTGGCGATGCTATAATGGCAGTATTTACTGGCGGTTATCATTTAGATAGAGCACTAGATGCTTGCCTTGCCGTACGCTCAAAAATTGAAAAACAACCCTCGCTTTCGGAGCATGTAGCTTTTGTACCCAAAGTGTCTATTGGTATAAACAGTGGCGAAATGGTATCTGGTAATATTGGCTCGGCAAGTTTACGCAGGTTAGATTATACGGTAATTGGAGATGTAGTAAACGTAGCACAGCGCTTACAATCTAGCGCTATAGATGGGCAAATTGTAATTACAGAATGTATTTACGAAAAAATAAAAGAATCGTTTAATTGTAATAAAGTAGGCGAAGTAAATTTGAAAAATAAAAATGGGGCTACTGTAATTTATGAAGTGCTAGATTGAGATTTTTAAAGTTGGCCATAGTATTGATACAAAAATTAATTAATTTCAATTCTTTGTATGCTCACAAGTAGTAAAGCAAGTATTTAATTTGATAATATTATCTAAATGTAATTGGTTTATTTTCTGCACAACCGCCAACGGGGCTGATAGCCGCCGTTGGGGTTCCCTCAATCATTTCACAAAATTAAAAGAAAGTTTGCACAACCCTGACGGCGGTTGAAAACCCCGTCAGCGGTTGAAGCGGAATGCCTCAAGCTTTTGCATTCTGTAACTCCGATTATAAAAAAGAAGTTGACACGTATACGATTTTAAGGAAAAAGGCTAACCAACCAAAGGCTGCGGCACTGCACTAAACTGACGTATATAACTCACTTTACCAGCTGCATCAAACATCCAATTTTCGTTTATCAACACTTCGTTGTGTTTATAATCTATAGTTTCGCTTACTTGCTTGCCCCACACGCAAGCCCATGTTTCATTTTTCCCTTGTGGTGCAAGCGATACAACGGCATCTATATAACTTATAAAAGCCTTAAATGTTTGGCGTTGTTGTTTCATCACATCCATAAAAGCATCTCTGTTTCCGCTAAACGATGTGCCATCTGCAAAGTCCATTCGCACTTCATCGGCAAATACATGTGTGCCATTGTCCAATGTATTGTCATCAAAATCTTTCCATAATTCTAACACAATGGCAGCATGCTTTAAGGTGCCAATTTTAAAATTTGCCGAATAAATAATGGGATACAGAAATGGCAATGTATCATCAGTTTCTGTTCCATTTTCGCTTGCGCTTTTTACAGCAGTTGTTGGATTGTTCATGATTATAATATTTTTAGAAAAGATACGGGGATATTTTCAAATTGCAAAATATTATAATGTGTTTTTTTTGAAATAAATGTAGCTATGTAATTCAATATTTTTTTACTATTTCTCCACCTCCACAAACCTCAACGTATTGCCACTAGGGTCGGTTACATAAAACTCTCTGGTGCCCCATGTTTGTAGTAGCGGGGCTTGGTGCACTGGCGAGTCTTTTTTGTTAGTGGTATCTAACCCACGGCTTATGTATTTTTCAAAGAGGGCATCTATATTATTTACCAATACATAAATGGCAATGCCAATTTTTTGGTCCTCTTCGGCAGAGGTAAGTTGTATTTCGGCATGGCCATTTATGATATGTATGCCCCAATCGTTTTCTATATCGTCGGGGTCTTTCAATTCAAAATCTAAAACGGTTGTATAAAAATCAATGGCGTCTTTAATGTTTAATACTCGCAGTAGTGGTATTATTTTCATGTTCGTTTTCTGGGTTATTATATTTTGTTCAAACTATTCTTCAGCCAATATAGTTACTGATTTTTAGTAAAGTTATTTCTTAAATTATTTTTTGCCATATGTTTATAAAAACTGTTACTTTTTGTTGTATTGTAAAATAATTTAATGTATTTTTATTCAAGCAAATGGCTTTTCAAAAAACGAAATAGATTTTACCCTTAGCTATCCTATTTACAACTATAAAGAAATTCGTTCCTACTCCTGCTTATTGCATTAAAAATTATTTTTCAATCATACTTAAAAAAACAAATTATGAAAAAGATCTGTTTTATTATTGCTGTGCTTTTATGCACCAGTGTATTGCATGCGCAAAATGTAGGTATAGGTACAACTACGCCAAACAACAGTGCCATTTTAGATATTACAAGTGCAGCAAAAGGCTTATTGCTACCACGTTTGGCCGATACAGCAAGCGTAACCACACCTGCTGCGGGCTTGGTTATTTATAATCAAAATACACAATCGCCCAATTATTTTGATGGCGCAAAGTGGAACGATGTAGCAGATGCCCGCAATAATTTTGTACCACTGCAAGGCAATATTACTTATACCATAACTGGCACTACAGTGGTTGGCGGAATGGCTGTAGATGCTGGGCCGTTAGTGGCATTAGATTACAGCAATATATCCACTGCTGCAAGAACTTCTGGTGGTGGTGGTGCTGGTAGGCCATTCGGTATGGATAGCATTATTATATACAAAGAGTTTGAAGGCAACTCTATTATTTTTAAACGAGCGCATTTGTCTGGTTTAATTATTCAGGGGATGGAAATATCCCAATTTTTACCAAATGCATCTACTCCTTTTTTTTCTATTAAACTTACAAATTTCTCTGTTAACTCCCAATCATATTTTATATCGGAAAAAACTGGTAAGCTTACAGAAAAATATGGGTTGGTAGCACAAACAATTGGCTATAAAGATTGGACAAATAATAAAAGCTTTAGCTATAATGCAGCAACATTAACCTTTGGTTCGTATTAATTTTTTTGGAGTAGCAATTAAATGCGTATGCCTTTATTTTTTATATAGTAAAAAAAGGATGCATAGATGTTAAAAACCTTTATGAAACCATACTAAAAACAACTTGTTTCGGTTATCGAAAGTGTATAAGCTTATGCATAACTCTAAATGTTTTCACAAATATTAACATGGAGTTGATAACAATAAAATAATATTGGCACTATTGCGTTAATTTTGCATTAACCACAATATACACGTGCATGCAATTTGCAAAAGGGAAGCTACTAGCCATTGGCGGAGCGGAAGATAAAGGTACTGATTTAGAGACGGGACAAATACACCGCAATAATCTTAATTTTTTTGAGCTTGGCATTCTTCGCAGAATAGTGGAAGAAATAGGCGGCGAAGACAAACGCATAGAAGTGATAACTACTGCTAGCATGATACCTGTGGAAGTGGGCGATAACTACATGCTTGCTTTTAGTAAAATTGGCTGTAAAAAAATTGGTTTGATGCATATACGCAACCGTGCAGATGCTACCAATGAAGATTATTTAGAGCGATTACGTAATTGCGATGCAGTTATGTTTAGCGGCGGCAATCAACTTAGGCTTACTAGTACTTTTGGCGGTACTGCATTTTTGCAAATTGTTTTAAAGAGATATAACGAAGAAGAACATTTTTTAGTAGCCGGCACATCTGCTGGAGCCATGGCCATGAGTAATACCATGATTTATGAAGGCAATGCAGCAAAAGCACATTTAAAGGGGGAAGTTAAAATTACTACTGGCCTTGGTTTTATGGATGATGTAATTTTTGATTCGCATTTTGAAAAACGTGGACGCTTTGGAAGATTGGCGCAAGCAGTTTCTAGCAATCCATCTTGCATTGGTATTGGCTTGGGAGAAGATACTGGCGTGCTCATTAGTGATGGCAATAAGATGGAAGCTATAGGAAGTGGCTTAGTGGTAATATTAGATGGACACGATATACGCCATAGTAATATTGCTGATATACCAGATGGTTGCCCAATAAGTATTGAAAACATGAAAGTACATTTTCTAGAAAAAGGAAATGGATATTTACCAATAGAAAGAATCTTTATACCTGAAGTTTTTGAAGGTGCAGTAACGAATAAGCAGGTAGAAGTAGAATAAAAGTTTTTGGATGGTTGATTTATGGATGATGATTGATTAAGATTAAGGCCTTCAAAATTTTGAAGGCTTTTTCTTTTATGATAATACTTTTTTTAAAACTAGATATGCTACAACGGCTAATAATAAAATAGTGATGATAGTGATGTATATGGACTGCTGGCTTGGGATACCACGTCTTTGTTTTTTCCTCTTTTTTATTTGACGTTTAAGTTCTGCATTTATTTTATTTACCAAAGGTGTTACATGGCTTTCTGGTATTTGGTTTAAACCTTCTGCTGCTTCATCGTCAAACATATCTTCATCATCAAATATTTCGCTGTTTAATTCAACATTAATTTGATGAAGTAATTTTAGCTTATCAGCATCGTTATTGCCCTGTGGTGGTATGTTTGTTAAATCATTATTCATTTTCTATCATTCTTTCCATTTGTATTTTAAGGTTTCGTTTGCCATTTTGTATATTGCTTTTTACTTGCAGCATAGTATAATTTGTAGTTGTCACAATTTCTTGATATGTTTTTTTCTGCAAATAAAATAAAGTTACACAAATACGCTGCTCTTCGTTTAATAATTTTAATGCTTCTTCTAAATTGGTGAGTGATACTTCTTTTTTAGCTACAGCTTCCTTTATTTCTTTTTCATCTTCAGTTACTAAAATATTCTCCTTTAGCTCCGATGTTGTTTTCCCTTTATCCCTCAACTTCATTAAACAATGATTTTTGGCAATCATGTATAACCAGCTTTTAAAATATTCTACTCTATACTTATGTAGTTCGTTTATTACTTTCAAAAATATTTGTTGCACAGCATCTTTGGCATCATCTTCATTTTTAAGATACTTCATGGTAACACCCAATAACAAACCAGTATAGCGTTGTAATAAAATACCCAGCCACTCATTATCACCATCATTATAAAATGCATGTAAAACTTCTGTATCATCTTTATCGTGAAATCGTAATGGCATGAATGCTTATTGCACAGTTTGGGGTTTATGGTAAGATGAAAGTAAATCGAATTTCCATATTATATGGTTGCTTATACGGAAATATTTTTTGCTGTTGATTTTATGTTATTTTGCTGTTGATTATTTTGTTTATCGAAAAACAACAATTTTATTGCCACAATTACGAGTAAAATAGCAAAACATTTTTTTAGAATATCTTGTGATACCGATAGTGCAATTTTACTTCCAAAAAAACTACCTACTACAAAAGCAATAGCTAAAATACCAATAACATTGAAGCTAATGGGCGTACCTGCTTTTTGGCCACTGTAATAATATTGCAAAAAACCTAAAATACCAACTGGTAGCATAATTAACCCAAGCGAAGTGCCTTGTGCTGTATGTTGGTTAAAGCCCAAAAAATATACCAGTGCAGGTACGATTACGATGCCACCGCCTACACCTACAACACCGCCTAGCATACCAGCTACTAATCCCACCATTAATAAAATGATAATTGTTTGTGTATCCATTTTTAATTTTTTATTTTCCATTGTTAGGGAAATGTTCTTTATACATTTTTATAGCATCTTCAATTACTTTGTATGCGGTTTCTTTATTTTGAAAATCGTCTATTTCGACAATTTTATTTTCGAGCACTTTATAATTTTCAAAATAATTTTTGAGTACATTGGTAAAATGCTCTGGCAAATCACCAATATCTTTTAAATGATTTACTGATGGGTCGTTGGCAGCTACGGCTATTATTTTGTCATCTTTTTCGCCATTGTCTATCATTTGCATATTGCCTATAACAGTAGCTTTTACAAGGCAAAGCGGATTTATGCTTTCGCTGCACAGCACCAAAATATCTAGTGGGTCTCCATCATCGCCAAGGGTTTGTGGTATAAATCCATAATTGATGGGGTAATGAAACGATGAATAAATAACACGGTCTAGTTTTAATAAACCTGTAGTTTTATCTATTTCGTATTTACAACTGCTCCCTTTAGAAATTTCTATCAATGCATTTACTTGCGTGGGAGCATCAAAGCCATACGATGCGCCATGCCATGGGTGAAGAACGTACATAATTAATGTTTTTAATTACTATTTAAAATGAGTTGTAAAAGTATTTTGCATTTTTTTTGATAATTAAATATGCAATTTTTTAAATGATTACTGTCAAAACCTCAAACAAAAAAATACTGTCAGCCTGAGCTTGTCGAAGGCGGTGCAACTAACAATATCTTCTTTTAATTCTTGATAATTCGCCTTCGACAAGCTCAGGCTGACCCTAAAATTATCAAACCGTTTTGCAAGACCATTCTACAAATTTAATAGTTTAATTATGTTGAGCACTAAATATTCAATGCTAGTTAATAATTTTAAAACCAGCGAATACTGCAATTATACTCAAGAGTACGCTAAAAAAAATATACATTCCAGCAGTAACATAATTCCCATCTTTTATCATTTGCATATTTTCTACACTAAATGCAGAAAAAGTTGTAAACCCTCCGCAAATACCAGTAACTACAAATAATTTTACCTGTTCAGAAATGCCATTACTCTTTTCGCTTAAGCCAAATACAATGCCTATAAGTAAACTGCCTGCTATATTGATGAGTAGCGTGTTGTAAGGAAACGTAGTATGCTTTATTATTGATGAAAAAAAATAACGCAACATGGCTCCAATGCTACCACCAAGCCCAACCAATAAAAAGTTTTTTAGCATATTTATTTTATTGAAGTGGTATCGCCAGTGGTATAGGTAAAGTCCACGGACCAAAGTTTATCTTTTTTTACAAGTTTTATATTGGTTGGTTTATTCATATAGGTATTGCTGTAATTTATGATAGTAGTAGAATCGTTTACATCATCGAGTTTATTGATGTTGTATGATGCTTTTTTGTATCCTTGTTTTATTTCGGAGCTAAGATTTGTTTTGTAATAATTTTTATATGTTTGAAAAGTTTGTATGTTCAAAGAATCTTGTAACAATAAATTTTCGGCGGTAACAAAATCGCCATCAAGCGTAGCTCTTATAAAATCTCTACCCACATCCAACGAATTGTTTGAGCGTTTTTTTTCTGCTTGCTCATTGCAAGAAAATAATATAAAAGCAACTAACGTAAAAAATAAACTGATTTTCATGTTTCAAATTTAGTGGTAAAATTTTACTTGTGGGCATAAAAAAACACTCTATTGTAGAGTGCTTTTTTAAAATGTAAATTGTATTAGTGCTTTATATGCACTGTGTCATCTTTAATGCCCATTTCTTTTTCCAAAGAATCTAAATTAATGTTCTTAAATTGTTTCATCAAACTGTCCAGTTTATCTGCTGGTATATCTAATTTGGGATCCTTCAATGTTTCCATCGACATGTCAAAAAGGCTTTTCATATCGAAAGCAATTTTCCATACACCATCTTCTTTTTTCAACGGAAAATCAATAGTAACGCCACTTTCTTTATCTTTAATAGGTAATGTTGCTTCATCTCCATTTATTACCGCTTCGCCAAAAGTAACTTTAGATGTATCAAATTTATCCATAGAAGAAATCTTCAAGTTGCTTGCTTTCTTTTCTAAAAAATCGAGCACTGTTTTACTGTCTTCTGTACAAAGTGTTCTTGCTTTGGCTAAATCTTTTTTTGACAATGCCTCTGCAAAAGAAGCAAACACTTTGTTGGGCGGCTCTATTTTGTCATTGCTTTTACAACCAACAAATACAATTGCTATAATTACTACAGATATTATTTTTTTCATAATACATTTTACTAATTTAAATTATCAACGCTCACCTTTAAACATACTTTTTGGAGCACCTTCTTTTTCTTCGGTTATACGCACATCATCTTTGTTGTACGCTTTTATGATTGCTTTTACCAACTTATGCCTTACCACATCTTCTTCATCTAGTTCTATGTGAGATATGCCATCTATGTTTTTTAATAACCTTGTAGCACGCCACAAACCACTTTGCATATTTTTTGGCAAATCTACCTGTGTAGGGTCGCCAGTAATAATAGCTTTTGCATTTGGTCCTATACGAGTAAGAAACATTTTTATTTGTAGGTCGTTGGTGTTTTGTGCTTCATCTAAAATAATAAAAGCATTGTCCAGCGTGCGCCCACGCATATAGGCAAGTGGCGCTATCTCTATAATGCGTGTACTCATATAATACGCAAGCTTATCGGCAGGTATCATATCATCTAACGCATCGTACAAAGGGCGCAAGTACGGGTCTATTTTTTCTTTTAAATCGCCAGGTAAAAAACCAAGGCTTTCGCCAGCTTCTACAGCAGGGCGAGTAAGAATTATTTTCTTTACCGTTTTGTTTTTTAATGCACGCACTGCTAAAGCCACAGCAGTGTATGTTTTACCAGTACCAGCTGGGCCAATGGCAAATACAATATCGTTTTTATCGCAAGCTTGCACCATCAATTTTTGATTGGCTGTTCTTGCTCGTATTGTTTTTCCATTAGGACCAAATACCAATACATCATTCGGATTACGATCTATAAAATTATCTATAGCCGCTTCATCATCACCACCTAATATTTGCGAAAAATAATTTTCGCTCATGTGTCCACTTCGTTCTAAATATTTTAGAAGAAGATCGATTTTTTCTTTGGCATCTTCAATTTGTTCCGATGCACCACTAAGTTTAATTTGAGTACCTCTGCTGAGGATTTTTAAGAGGGGAAACTTTTTTTTCAGAATGTCGAGCTTGCCGTTGTTAACTCCGAAAAATTCAATAGGATTTACATTTTCTAAATTGATAATTGCTTCTGTCAATTTTATAACCTTGGTTTAGTGAATGAATATTGTTGTTTCTTACAACAATTAGTTTACTCAAATTTAATAAATACAATGATTGCTTACTTAACAACATATGCACATTAACATAAAAATGTGTAAAATAGGGCTTAAAACTTACCTACAATTTTAAAATTAACCAAGCGTGGGGTGAGTCTATTGGGCAATGCATATACCGTATTAGAAAAATCTTTTATCAATTGAAAAGAAATGGTATTCTCTCTATTTATGAGATTAAATACTTCTAAACTTGCCCAAATATTTTCAAAGTTTTTAAATGGATTATGGCTTCTACGTTGCGATTTTTCACTAAGTAGCAATGCGCTAAAACCCATATCTACTCTTATGTACGGAGCAATGATAAGTCCGTTTCTGTATTTTGTAGAACCTGGTATATTGTAACTCATGTTACTACCATAAATGGCATTTAAGTGTATTTTAAAATTTTTGTTGGTAGGTAAATAATCTTCCAAATACAATCCCACGGTTATCCTTCTATCGCTTGGGCGGCGCACAAAACCAATGTCATTTTTCACACTATCTTTTACCACTTGGTCAAGTGTATTCGCATTAATAATTTCACCAGCAGCATTTTTATAATCGTAATAATAATCATCGTTCAAATTTTCTTTGGTGCGCATAAGCCCCACACTTATCCAACTTTCTGCATCTTTTACCAGTTCTCCAAACAAACGAAACTCTACACCAGTGGCATAAGCTTTTGCATTGTTGCTACCGAGGTAACGAATTTTTACATTATCTATATCGTAAGGCACTACATTACTCATGGCTTTGTAATATGCTTCTGTTGTCAATCGCATAATTCTATTGCCAGGTCCTTTAAAATTATAATCTACGCCAGCTACTAATTGTGCACTTTTTTGTGCTTTTATATTTGTATTTAATGTGCCATCTTGTTTTCTTAACTCTCTATAAAATGGTGGTTGATCGTAAAAACCTGCCGATAATTTATACACAATATCTTTTTTGCCAAAAGGTTTGTAACTCAACTGTGCTCTTGGGCTCAGCAATAATTGTTGGTTTAAACTATTGTAATTAAAACGAGCTCCAGCTTGCAAAGTAATATCACTATTTTTTTTGAAAAGCCTAATGTTGTCTTGTACATAACCACTGTATTTTTGAATACTTAAATCTGCTGTGCTGTTTTGTACATTATAAATACTTAAGACGCTTGGCGTGTATGGCAAAGAATATCCTGCCGAATCTCTATACTCAAACTGCGCCAATTTATCTTTTATTTTTGTTTGCTCTGCAGATAAACCCCATTGTATAAAATGATGTTTGGCATCGTAACTGCCCTTGTGGCTTGCGTTGTACACATCTATGTTCAATAAATTTCGTGCATAGTTTTGGTATGCACCAGCACCAAGTGGGTTTGTAATTTGTCCAAAAGTTGGGCTAGCATTATCAAAATCTCTATCGCCAAAAAGATAAGCCGCAGCTATGTCCACATTTTCTTTTTCTGCATCTTTAAAACGGCTAAGCATCCATTTTAATTTAGTTTTTTTATTAATCGTTTGCAAAACCGATAAACCAATAAGGCTTGTGGTATAGCTGTCTTTTTCTTGCCCTTCAAAATATACATCTAGCCCAAGGTTGGCGGTAAAAAATGGCGAAAATACAGACGATGTTTTCTTTACCGATTCAGGAAAATAGGTAAAACGAGATGCAGAAATAATACCCAACAATTCTATTTGTAATTTGTCGGAAATTTTGTACGTAAAAAATCCTTGCGCATCCGATGCAGATGGAATGTAAGCACCAGCAGTTGGTTGATTACTTAAAATATTCCTGTTGCTTTTATTACGCACTGCGGTGAGAAAAGATAATTTCCCATTTTTAGAACTGCCTTCCAATTGCAAACCCTGCTCCAATAAACTCACATAAGCACTGCCACCAAAGCTGGTTGGTTTTTTATATTGTATGTCCAACACGCTGCTCATTTTATCGCCATACTTACTTTGAAAACCACCTGTATAAAAATTTACATTCCTCGTCATCTCAGGATTAATAAGGCTTAGGCCCTCTTGCTGTCCACTGCTTACAAGGTAGGGTCTGTAAATTTCAAAATCGTTTATGTAAATTAAATTTTCGTCGTAGTTGCCACCACGCACATTGTATTGCGATGTAAGTTCGTTGTTGCTACCTACCAATGTTTTTATTAAACCCTCCACACCGCCAACAGTGCTTGGCAAAATAACCGCAGTTTTAGGATTTATTTTTACAAGACCAGTTTCTTTTCTTTCTTTATCGCTACCCACCGTTACCACATCCAATGTTTTGCCACTTCTTTTTAGTTGTATCAAAATGGTTTCTGTTTCTTCGTTGCTCAAAAAGAAATTCTTTTGCTGCTCAGCAAAACCAGCATGCGAAAAAATAAGAGCCAATGATTTTTGTGCAGGTACTTTTATCGTAAACGTTCCGCTATCGCTAGAAACGATACCAGCATTTTTTCCAAGAATAACAATAGAAACTTTATTTAATGGCATATCATTTTCATCGAGCACTTTACCAGTTATGGTTGCGTATTTTGTTTGCGCAGCGGCAGAAATGCTAAAAACAGAAAAGAGTAAAAAAGCAAAAAATCTCATGGGTTGAAGGTAGAAAAAAATTGATAATTATTGATGGATAATTTAATAATGGATCATTGACGGTTTTTGAACTCAGTAAAATGCATGTAAAGAAGAATTTTGGGCTGTGTGCAGTATCGCTTTTGGCAACTTTTGTTCGGCCTGCCCCGCACTTGTTGCGGGGGCTTTTCGTTACAATCTTTTGCTCGTGCCTCGCAAAAGCCTGCCTGTCGGCAAACAGGGATTTTCACTACAATCCCGCACGTGTCCCGATATCTATGTCGGGAGCCCTTCATCAGCATGTCTTTTCTCAACTTTGTAGATGCATTAGATCGTGCAATAGATGATGCATTAGATTAATTTTTCCTTGTAAACGTTAAGGCACATCAACGCCAGCACTTTCCGCCCAAAGTGCAAACCAATCTTGCAATTCCATTTGTACTGTTGTTGCTTTCATTAAATTGGCAATTCTAGTTTTATCTGCTGTGCCGCACACTGGTAAAATTTTTGCTGGATGTTTTAAAATCCAAGCCAATAAAATTATATCTGTAGTTACATTGTACTTTTTTGAAAAAATAGCAGCAAGTTTTTTTATGCGTTGTGTTTGTGCATCATCTTTTTTAAATACTCTACCTAGCGGCGCCCAGGCCATCGGTACAATATTATTGGTTTGCATGTGGTCTAAACTCCCATTGAGCATGGCTTCGTAATGTGTAATAGAAAACTCAATTTGGTTATAACTAACATTGGTTTTTGTTTGTATCAAATCTGTTTGCGATGGCATAAAATTTGATACACCAAAGGCTAAAATTTTGCCTGTGCTTTTTAGTTGTTCAATTGCCTCAGCAATTTCATCGGCTTGCATAAGCGGACTAGGCCTGTGTAACAACAACAAATCTAAATAATCAGTTTCCAAATTTTTTAATGATTGCTCTACCGACCATATTATATATTTTTTAGAATAGTTATAATGCTTTACTATATTTTTTCTTTCTTCATTCTGCATTTGAATACCACACTTAGAAATGAGTTGTATTTTTTGTCTGTCTATTTTACTTTCGGCAAAGGCTTTTCCAAATGCAGTTTCGGTAGTATAATCGCCATAAATATCGGCATGGTCAAAACTGGTAATACTATTTTCTATGCAGCAATGCATGAGTTCCATCATTTGCTGGCTATTGCAATTTTTGCCCCAAGTGCCCCAAGTCATTGTACCTGCTATGATGGGGGAGAAAGTTGTTTTGTTCATATTTTCTATTGAGCAATGAATATAATTAGCTAAGAAATTTTTTTTAATGTTTCTTTTCCTTATTGGTCAAACTAGATATTCCTTTCTTATTTGTTATGCTAAAATTTTATCTATTTTTTTGATAATTTATTTTTTTAAGTTATAGAAACCCTCGGCGCTCACGAGCGGTGGCTATGGCGACCAACTAGAGGAACAGTTAACTATTTCATAGTTGGCAGCTGTATTTACTCTGTCCACATTAATAAGTTTACAATATTGCACTGAGTCCTATATTCTTCTACTATTGAACCTCTAAATAATTCTGATGGAATTTGGCTGTTTAGTTTAGCTTTGTCCATTTGAAGTTCTAAGTTTATTTTTTCTAGCTGTTTATAAAGTTTTGTAGGAATAATTGTTAAAACATTATTGAACAGTTTTGTATAATTTTCTAACTCCTTGGTTGATGTTTTTGGTTTTAATTGTAAATGGATATCATTTAGCAAAATTGCATAAACATCAGGATAAAACTTGAAAACTTGAAACGATAGCAAAGAAGAAATATATGCTTTTGGTTGCACTAGTAACTGCTGTTTGTCCATATCCTTTTCAAACACATAAAGCTTCTTCATTAAAACGGAGTCATAAATATTTTTAAGTAGCCTTACTGAACTTTTAAGATTAGTAGGTAAAATAATTTTAATTCGTTGTTGCCGATATTTTGGTAATAATTCAGTTTTTAATGCGGAAATGTAATTTATTTTGATAAGAACTTCACTTTTCCAAACAGAATCAATTTTGCATTTATCAAACTCTGCTTTTGTTAAAACTGAACTATCACAAAAATTTGATGCAATACTTTGAGATATTGTATCAACAGATATAAAGAGAAGAAAAAAAAGTATGATTATTTTAACTTGCTTCATAATTACTTTTATGTTTACAATACATTAAAAGATAAAAAAATCCTTCGTCTCTTTTCATACACATATTACATTTGCAAAAATATCTACGTTAATAAAAGTTGAAAAAAGATTTACCGCTCAACCAGCGGCGGGATAGAAGCGGCACCGCAGCGTAGCGGAGGTACAGCGTATAGCCCGAGCATATGCCCATCAAAGCTTCTCTGCTCACTGCCCCAAAAAAACTTTCTATATATTTTTCAATTTCGCAATCATATCCAATGGGTCGGCGGCTTTAAAAACGGTATTGCCAGCTACGAGTACATGTGCACCAGCATCTACAATGTCTTTTGCATTTTGTAAAGTAACACCGCCATCTATTTCAATTTTTACAGAGAGGTTTTGCTCGTCTATCATGCGGCGGAGCTGTGTAATTTTTTGTAAGGTATGTGGTATAAACGATTGCCCACCAAAGCCAGGGTTTACACTCATCATACACACCACATCTATATCTGCTAAAATATCTTTGAGTGTATCTATGGATGTGTGTGGATTGATGGCCACGCCTGCGTGCATGCCGAGTTGTTTTATTTGTTCAATATTTTTGTGCAAGTGTGTGCAGGCTTCTATATGTACGCTTAGGTTATTGGCGCCAGCATCTCTAAATGCTTCGGCATAGCGGTCGGGGTTTTCTATCATTAAATGCACATCGTTGTATTTTTTAGATGCACTTGTAATAAATTTTGTAACCATAGCACCAAAACTAATATTGGGCACAAACACGCCATCCATTACATCTATATGAAACCAATCGGACACACTATTATTGAGCATGTCGCATTCGGTTTGTAAGTTTAAAAAATTAGCAGCAAGGAGGGAAGGGGCGATTAAAGGCATTGTTTAATTGTTATATTGTTAAATTGTTTGGTGTTTGTGTTAATCTGTTTGGTGTTTGTTGTTTGGTGTTATTCTTGTTTGGTGTTAGCATCTTGAAAACAACTACGATTATATTATTTGCACATTTGCCTATTTTCTCATTTGCACATTTTCACATTTTCACATTTGCACATTTTCTCATTTGCCTATTTTATCCCCAGCCTCCCCAGCGCATCCTTCACCTCCACATAATCTGGGTCATAATTTAATGCCATTTGATATGCTTGTATGGCTTCTTCTGTTCTATTTAATTTTTCGTAACAAAGCCCAAGATAATAATATCCTTTGTCAAAATTATTTTGAATCGTTATTGCTTTTTCTAAAACATTGGCTGCTTCTTTGTATTTTTTAAGGTCGTAATAAGCCAATCCTTTTTCTAACCATGCTTCCATAAATGTATAACTGGCAGCAATGCTTTTACCAAAAAATGGAATGGCTTTTTCTTTTTCGTTTTTATAAGTGTAATATAATCCTTTTATAAAGTAGGCTTCTTTTTCGGCTTTAGCTTTTGCGCCAATGAGTAATGCGTCTGCCATTTCTAATGCCAATGGATTACTGGTTTCTGCATACAATGCGCCAATTGCAATAATGTATTGTGGATCGGGTAAAATGCCAATGGCTTTTTCTAAAGATTTTATGGCAAGTGAGGTATCGCCTTTTTGTGCAGCTACTATCGATTTTAAATCCAACAAATCTGGACGAATGCTATCTTTAGCAAGGGCTTGATTTATGGAAGCAAGTGCGGCATCATAATTTTGAGCATTTGTATAATATTGCACCAAGTTTTGCAATAGCAATAAAGAATCGGGGTGTTGTTGTAGCGCTGCTTTTAAATCTGCTTCTTGCAAAGGTACGCTAGTAGGCACATTTGGCTTTGTGGCTTCTTCATTATTATTGCACGAAAAAATAGATGCACAAAAAAGAAAACAAAAAAAATATTTTATTAACGTCATTTGTGAACAAAAATAATGTAATAATGCAAATTCTTTACAATTCTTTGGCAAGTAATTTATTGGCAGCACTTAACTTCGCAAAAAATTATAAAATGAGTATTCAATCTTCCGTAGTAAATTATATTTCTTTTTCACTTCTATTAATATTTTCTTGTAATTATTCTTTTGCACAAACTGCAGCTGCTAATGATACGATTCATTTTCCTGGCGAAACACATTTTGCCAATGTACGCCAACTTACTTTTGGTGGCGATAATGCAGAAGCGTATTTGAGTAAGGATGGGAAATATTTGGTTTTTCAAAAAACAGATACGAAGAATGGTATTATGTGCGATCAAATTTGGATGGGCAAGATACCCACTAAGCCCGAAGAAAAATTTGAACCAAAACTAATAAGTACTGGTACTGGTAAAACAACATGTGCTTATTTTTATCCAGATGGTAAAAGCATATTGTTTGGCTCTACTCATCATGCTGGCGCTGAATGTCCTGCTAGACCCGATAGAAAAAAATATGGCAATAAATACATTTGGCCTATTGATGTAACAATGGATATTTTTCAAGCAGAACTTAATGGAAAAATAATAAAGCAATTGACCAAAACAAAAGGCTACGATGCAGAAGCTACTATTTCTCCAAAGGGAGATAGAATGGTTTTTACTTCTACTAGAGATGGTGATTTAGAATTATACACAATGGATTTGAAAGGCAAAAAAGTAAAACGCATTACAAAAACTTTAGGTTACGATGGTGGTGCTTGGTTTAGCCCCGATGGCAAGCAAATTATATGGAGAGCAAGCCGCCCAAAAACAGAAGCGGAAATAAAAGAGTATAAAGAATTGTATGCCGAAAACCTTGTAGCGCCTACGCACATGGAAGTGTGGATAGCCAATGCTGATGGTAGCAATGCGCATCAAGTTACTTTTTTGGAGCAGGCCAACTGGGCGCCAAACTTTACGCCAGATGGTAAGCATTTTGTTTTTTGTAGCAATCATGAGTACAAGCGTGGTTTTCCGTTTAATATGTACTTAGCAGATTTAGACGGAAAAAATATTCAAAAAATTTCTAGAGATAAAGGCTTCGATGCCTTCCCAATGTTTAGCACCGATAAAAAGAAAATTGTATTTAGTAGCAATAGAAATAATGGTGGTAGTAGAGATACGAATATTTTTATAGCGGATTGGATAGAGTAATTGTTATATTGTTTAATTGATAAATTGTTGTTGCCCAATAATAATGTAAGCAATGATATTTTAATCAACAATTAAACAATTTATCAATTAAACCTTTAAACTACTTTCAACAATATTCAACCTTCCAACTCCACCACCTCACAATTCTTCATATCCTTACCATCTATCGTAAACCGAATAAGGGTGCGTACTTTGTGCCAGCCCTGTTTGCCCGCAGCGCCGGGGTTCATGTGTAAGCATTGCAGTTTATCGTCGTACATTATTTTTAAAATATGTGAGTGGCCGCTGATAAATAAGTTACTTTTATGGGCAATAATATCTTCCTTTATACCTTTTGAATATCTGCCAGGGTAGCCACCAATATGTTGCATAAAAACATTTACCCCTTCGCAAGTAAAAAATAATTTTTCGGGATAAATATTTCTAATTGCTGCATTATCAATATTACCATATACCCCTCTAAAAATAATTTTCTTATGCAGCTTTTCACTAAAATAGTTGCCTTGCCACACACCAATATTAACAACAACTTTATTTTCAAAAATATCTTCTACCTTATCTTCTAGAATATCTAATACTTTATCTTCTAGTAAGCCCCTCCTTCGGAGGGGTTTGGGGAGGCTTTCTCGTCCTCCCTCTCCACTTGGTGGAGAGAGAAAGAGGTCGAGCCCCCCAAAATCCCCCGCATGCCACACTTCATCACAATCTTTAAAATGTTCAAAAACGGCTTCATCTAAAAAGCCATGGGTATCCGATATTAATCCTATTCTTGTCAAACCTATTTCGTTTTTAAAAGTTAATCTATTAAGCTACTCAATTTTAGAATAGCTTTACTATTAAGAGAAATCAAAAATCTTTAAATCAGAAATCAAAAATTTCTTTAATTCTATTCTTGTCAAACCTATTTCGTTTTAAAAATGTAAATTTGTTTAATCATAAAGTTAATAAGTTTTATAACAATTTTTCGATTTTATGAAAATCAAAAATCTTTAAATCAGAAATCAAAAATTTCTTTTATGCCCCATTACTATAAACTCGGCACCATCCCCCACAAGCGTCACACTCAGTTTCGCAAGCCAGATGGTTCTTTATATTCCGAGCAATTATTTTCTACCGAAGGATTTTCCAACGATTATTCTTTGTTGTATCATACTTATGCACCCACGCTCATTGTAAGTTGCGATACACCTATAAATGTAGCACCAAAAATTGCGGAAGAGCATATGCTTAAACATCGTAGCCTCGAAGGATTCAAAATAAAACCAGTTGCCGATTTTTTGGATAGCAGAAAAGCAGTACTCGTAAACGAAGACTGCCATATCGTTTTAGCCGCTCCACAAAAAAGCATGACGGATTATTTTTACAAAAATGCAGATAGCGACGAAGTTATTTTTATACACGAAGGCACTGGTGTTTTAAAAACTTGTTATGGCGAAATAAAATTTGCATATGGCGATTATTTAGTTATCCCAAGAGGTTGCATTTATCAAATACATTTCGATACTGAAGCAAATAGATTATTTATTGTAGAATCGCATTCTCCTATTCGTTACCCAAAAAAATATTTAAGCAAGTATGGGCAGCTTATGGAGCACTCACCTTATTGTGAAAGAGATATTCGTACACCAGAAAACCTACAAACATTTGATGAGAAAGGCGATTTTATCATCAAAACAAAAAAGAAAGGAATGTTGTATGGGATACATTATGGCACGCATCCATTCGATGTTATAGGGTGGGATGGTTGTTGTTACCCTTATGCATTTAGTATTCACGATTTCGAGCCCATTACTGGCCGAGTGCATCAGCCACCACCGGTACATCTCACTTTCGAAACAAATGCATTTGTAATTTGTTCTTTTGTGCCACGCTTATTCGACTATCACCCACTAGCTATTCCTGCGCCTTATAACCACAGCAATATCGATAGCGATGAATTGTTGTATTATGTAGATGGCGATTTTATGAGTCGCAAGCATGTAACCCGTGGTATGATAACGCTACACCCAGCAGGGATACCGCATGGGCCACACCCTGGCTTGGCTGAAAAAAGTATTGGTGCAAAAGAAACAAAAGAGTTAGCGGTAATGGTAGATACTTTTCATCCTTTAAAACTCACAGAAGATGCCATTGCAATAGAAAATGATGGATATGTGATGAGTTGGGCGGAGTAGGGCAAAAGTTATTTGTTAATTGTTATTTGAATAGCTAATAGCTTAAAAAATATCAAATGGTCAAATGAAACAAACCACGCATCATTATTAATTATTCATTATAAAATTATTAATTATTGATTTTTTTTCTTAATTTGTTTTTTATAAACCAACTTAATTATGATAAAATTTAATGAACTCAAACAAGGTGGGCATGTAATTACAGATTTTGATGGCGACAAACGCAGGGGAGAAGTAGAAGAATTAAAAAATGCTTCTAAACAAGTAATGATTAATACAGGTACTCAAAGTTTTTGGTTTGATACAGGCAAAGGGCAATTATCTCCAATACCAATAACGGAAGCAGAATTATTAAATTTTAAATTTCACAAACATGTAAATGATGATGGCACGGTAAAATATATGAAAGGTGCTTTTCGTATGCTCATTCCAAAGGAAGGCGATTTTTCTCGTATGGAAATTTGGTATAGAGACGAACAAAGGCATATTTTAGAACCAATACCACTGCATGTTTTGCAAAATCATTTTTTTGAAATGACAAAAGTATTTTTAAACGACGCTTCTTTTGATTAGATAAACAAAAAATAGATGTTGAATAAAATAAAACGGATGCCAACTTTTTAAAAGTTGGCATCCGTTTTTAGTGACATATCTTAACGAGTAAGATGTTTTCTTTGCATAGTATAAAGAAAAATAAATAATGCTGGAAAAAGAGCGCCAATAAAAAAACTTATGCCTGATAATGCAAACATGCCTACAAACAATGCAAGTGTTAAGAAAGGCAAAAGCTCTCCAATTACATAAAGTAAATAACCTTGCTTTTTTCTTTGGCGCATTTGCATAGCACCTACAAAACAAAGCGCAATACCTATTAAGCTAAGTATCAAAATCGGGATTCTATTCTCATAACTTTTCGTAATCAGCTTTTCAAAATCCTCCATATTTGGCATAAAAGCTTTTACAAAACTTGGCATTTTTGCACTGCTCATTTGTTCCATTACTTTATCTTTTGTTTCAAAAGATTTTTTGGAGCTATAAAAACTCCACCCAGCCGAAATCAGGGAAATAGCGCACCAAATAAAAGTTAAAATACTCAATACATTTATACCAGATGGTATTGTATTGTCTTCAAATTCACTTTCGTTAAGCGCATCGTTTGTGTTTTTATAATCTGTCATAATATTTTAATTTAGATACCAAATTAAGCAACTAATAATACATTTCAAAACCTTTTATTTAAAAATGTATAGACTGGTAATTTAATTTCTAAATAAAGTTAATGATATCGTCATTTGCAAACTAAAAATTGCCCAATGCTACTTCCTCCTCTTCATTTCCTTTCTTATCAAACCCAATTCCCGCCCCATTTGCCCGCTTACGGAGCTGTTCTCTTGCGCCCTACGCATAAGGTAAGGTATTACATCATCTATTGGACCAAAAGGTAAATATTTACTCACACTACAACCACTTTTTGCAAGGTTAAAAGTAATATTATCACTCATACCATACAACTGCGAAAAATGAATATGCTCATGGTCATGAGGTAATCCTTTTTTATCCAAACATTCTGTTGCATACAAATTGCTGTATTCATTATGCGAAGCCACTATTATTGCAATTCTATCAATATGTTCTATGCTAAAAGATACCGCTTCGTTATAATCTTTATCGCTACTTTCTTTGTCTGTTTGTATTGGCGATTTGTAATTTCTTTCTTCAGCACGTTTTCTTTCTTTTTCCATGTATGCACCACGTACAAGCTTTGCGCCAAGTATTATATTTCTTTCTAGGGCAGCCTCATAACAATCCTTTAAAAATTTTAATCTATCATGCCTATACAATTGCATGGTATTATACACTATAGCCTTTGTTTTGTTAAACTGATCCATCATTAAAATCGTTAACGCATCTACAGGGTCTTGTATCCAAGTTTCTTCCGCATCTACTAACACAGCTATGTTTTTTTCTGCGCCAGCCTTACAAATTTTTATAACTCTATCAATCACTCTTTTCCATTCTGTTTGCTCATTTTCTGTAAGTGAAGTAAGTACAGCGCTGTATCTTTTCATTAACGAGCCTACTGCATGAGTCATAGCATCATCCATTTTTTCTAATAATGCAAAACGAACAAGCCCAGTAACTTTTATACTCATGTACGGAATATTTTTTTGCGTGGCAGCATAGTTTATTACCTTAATAAATTCTTCTGTTGCATGTTCAAATCCTTCTTCAGCTTCCTCTCCACCTTCCACACCATAATCAAGAATAACATCTACATTGTACTCACCCAATTTCTTTGCTACACTCGCAGTTTCTTCCAAAGTTTCGCCACCTACAAACTGACTAAAAATAGTATGCCTAATAATTGTTTTTGTAAAAGGAATATGCCATTTTATTGCCAGAGGCATAAGTTTCAAACCTAATTTTACCAACCAAGGTTTACCCATTGTAGAAAATAAAAAATTTGCTTTTTTTAAAGCTTTATCAGTTTTGTATTCAAAAGCGTATTCAGTGTTATCAAAAGATATCATATAAAAATTTGTGGCAGCAAATTAACGCTTTTTGTTTTGTAAAATTTATTATAGTTCAATTAAGTTCTTCAAAAAATCCATCAAAATTCTCCATCTTAAAATAAACAGTAGAATTTAGAGCAATCTTTAATCTTACTTCTCAAATCTTAATTCATAATTATCCCCTTATTATTTTAGCTTTGCAAAAATTTAAAAATATTATGGAAAAGAAAGCGAGCGAATCTTTGGTGGTGATGACAGAATTGGTTTTGCCCAACGATACCAATAATTTCGGAAATCTTATGGGTGGTCGCCTCATGTATTGGATGGATATAGCAGCCGCACTTGCCGCCATGAAGCATTGTGCAGCGCCCGTTGTCACAGCATCTGTAGATAATATTTCTTTCGAAACTCCAATAAAAATTGGCAACGTAGTCCATATCGAAGCAAAAGTAACTCGTGCATTTAACAGCAGCATGGAAGTACATATGAACGTGTGGGGCGAAGATGCCATGCAACAGTATCGTTATAAAAGTAATGAGGCATATTATACTTTCGTAGCACTCGATCCAAATAACCGACCTAGAACTATAAATTCTTTACTGCCCGAAACCGAAGAAGAAAAAAAATTATATGAAGGTGCCTTAAGAAGAAGACAAATACGGTTAATCCTTGGCGGTAAAATGAAAGCCGAAGATGCAGAAGAATTAAAAGCACTTTTTATAAAATAATCTGTCTTTAGATTTTATCTAAAGATGTTTTATCTAAAAGCTGGGCTAATAAATTTGCTACGCAATTTTATTAGCCCAGCAAAAACATAGCTCTACTCAACTTCACAGGCAGCTTGCCCCGCTTTTTTTTGCTGGGTCGCACTCTTATACAGTATATCTTTACTCAGCTTTTATCGAAGCGTATCAAGTGCCCGTTTGTGCATACTTATAACCCGGCATAAACTTTTTACTCTGCTCAATAGCATCCATTATTTGTTCCATTATTACATCATTGGTTTGTGTAGTATCAATTTCTAATGGTACTTTAAAATGTACACTTAGTGGTGTTCCTTTTCTTTTTATTACCAATCCTTTTTTATTAAACGCCCTCGAAAAACCATTTATCACCACAGGAATTACAATAGGGTTGGTTTGCTTTATTATATGTGCTGTTCCTTTTCTTCCAGGCGCAAATGCTTTTGTAGTGCCCTGCGGAAAAGTGATAACCCAATTATTCCTGAGCGCATCAAATATTTTTCTTGTATCCGAAGGGTCGAGCCCACGCCTCACTTCTTTGCCGCCATCGCTCCAGGTACGTTTTACCGTAAGCGCACCTGCCAATGTAAAAAAGCGTGTAAGCAAACTACTTTTCATGGTTTCTTCTGCTGCCACATATTTTATTCTTGTAAAAGGCCACAACAAATAAAATGGGATGCTCAATTTATTTTTATATCCCCATTTATGAGCACAAAAAATGTGTATAAAGGTAATTACATCCGCAAAATAAGTTTGGTGATTACTTACGAATAGTACGTTTTGTTTAGGAAGCCCCTTAAGATTTTCCATACCAGTAATCCGTAATTTATTGATGATATTGAGACCAGGGTATGTGAGTACACCTACGATGAAATAAACAATACTTTTGATAATATTTGAAAAAATATTTTTAAAATACATAAAGGTTAAATGAAATAAAAACCTGCTTCTAAAAATGTAAATATTGATTTGCAGATTATTTTTTCAAATATAATGTTTATTGCATAAAAAATATATCGTTATGCAATTTGTAAATAAGAAGTTTTTGCTTTTGTTTCAGAGCATATTTACTCTACTTTGAAAAACTTAAAAAATATTATTTATTTATAATGATTTATGTTAATTTTAGCATTCAAAAAATCTAAAACTAGTTTTTAAGACAAAAACTAGTTTTAGATTATTAGTTTAATTATTAAAATTACAATCTATGCAATCTAACATTACATTTAAAAAAATTAAGGGTTTTGTATCTAAAATGTTTTTGACTTTTGTAGCGCTATGCTCTTTTTCAGGAGTATTAAGAGCCCAATATTCAAATGGTCCTTTAAGTACTGGGGCTACAGCTACAGGTGGCGCAGCAGCTCCTGCTGGTTTTACTTGGAGCGAACTACAACCTACTATAGTTAATTTTGGACTTGGAGGTAGCATTGCTGCTGGTTTAGGACTTGCTGATGATGTTACCATACCTTGTGGAATCACATGGAATACAACAAAACTTACAGTATATGCATATTCTACAGGTTATGCAGGAGCTACATCTCCTTTTAATGATATTAGAGTTCGTATTTTTAACACAAATCCGTCTGTAGGAGCGCCAGTTCCTATTTTTGGAGATTTGACAACTAATAGATTTTTAGCATCAAGCTCGGCAAGTATGTACCGTATTGCAAATGCAACTCCTGGCACCACTAGGCAAATATGGAAAATAGAAGCAACTGTTATTACATCTTTACCAGCTGGCACATATTGGATAGAATGGCAATCAGGAACTATAGCTGGGGTTACTAGTAATTTTTCTCCTGCTAAAACTGTTGTGGGAACTAGCACGCAGCCAGGTAACAATGCTTTACAACATACAATTGCTGGCAATATTTGGACTGCTCTTACTGACGGAACTCCTGCTGCCCCACAAGATATGCCTTTCGATTTAAATTATACTTCAGTAGGAGCGCCATGTGCTGGAACTCCTACTCCAGGAAATACCATATCTAATATTACTACTGGTTGTCTTGGAGTGCCTTTTAATTTATCTGTACAAAATGTTACATGCGGTACTGGTATTACATATCAATGGCAATCTTCCCCAACCCTAGCTGGTACATATACAAATATTGCAGGAGCTACAAATACTACTTACAGCGGCTCAGTAACCACAGGTGCATTTTATAGATTAGCAGTTACATGTGGCGGCACCAACACAGGCACATCAACGCCTGTACAAGTAGCATTAACCCTTGCTTCAGGTTGTTATTGTACTACTTCATTAGCATCATCAACAGCAGATGAAGATATCTTTAATGTTAGGGTAGGCACATTAAACAACAGTTCTACTTG